>NZ_JBHYMS010000001.1:8275-325154 GCF_042743185.1 Inquilinus sp. NPDC058860
TCCCCCCGGGGGCCGCCCCCCCGGCCGGTTGTTTGGTGGGGTCCGCGCATGCGAACCCAACGATGGCGTGAGCTGCGGGATGTTGGGTTCGCTGTCGCGAACCCAACCTACGTCTGGAATCTCAGCAGTCGAGAGTGTTGGTCCGCTCCCACTCCGTCAGGTGGCGGCTGTACTCGTTCCAGTCCCTGGTCCGCAGCTTGACATAGGAGTCGACCAGGGCGTCGCCGAGGCCGGCGCGCAGGACCTTCGACCGGTCCAGCCCGCGCAGGGCATCGAGCAGGTTGAGCGGCAGGCGCTTGGCGGTCTTCGGCGCCTTGTGGCCGTCCCGGTACATGTCGATATCCAGCGGCCTGCCCGGGTCGCGCGCCGCCGCGATGCCGTCGAGCCCGGCGGCCAGCAGCGCCGCCGGCATCAGGTAGGGGTTGGCGGCACCGTCGGCGAGGCGGAACTCGAAGCGCCCGCCCTCCGGCACCCGGATCAGATGGGTGCGGTTGTTGCCGGCATAGGTGACGGTGTTCGGCGACCAGGTGGCGCCGGAGACGGTGACCGGGGCGTTGATCCGCTTGTAGGAGTTCACGGTCGGGTTGGTGATGGCGCACAGCGCCTCGGCCGAATGGATCACGCCGCCGATGAACTGGTAGGCGATCCTGGAGATGCCGAGCCCGTCCGTCGCATCCTCGAACAGGTTGCGCCCGTCCTTCCACAGCGAGACATGGGCGTGGCAGCCGCTGCCGGTCAGGTTCAGGAACGGCTTCGGCATGAAGGTGGCGCGCAGCCCGTGCTTCTCGGCGATGGTCCTGACCATGTATTTGAAGAAGGCGTGCCGGTCGGCCGTGACCAGGACGTCGTCATAGCTCCAGTTCATCTCGAACTGGCCGTTCCCGTCCTCGTGGTCGTTCTGGTAGGGCAGCCAGCCGAGCTCGAGCATGCCGTCGCAGATCTCGGTGATGACCTCGTAGCGCCGCATCAAGGCGAGCTGGTCGTAGCAGGGCTTGGCCGCGGTGTCGGCGCCGTCGCCGATCGCACCACCGTCCGCCGTCAGCAGGAAGAACTCGCATTCGACGCCGGTCTTCATCGCGTAGCCCTGCCCGGCCGCGGCGGCGACCACGCGCTTCAGCACGGCGCGCGGCGCCTGCTCCAGCGGCTTGCCATGCATGTACAGGTCCGCCGCCAGCCAGCCGACCTCCTTCTTCCACGGCATCTGGATCAGGCTCGTCGGATCGGGGACGGCGAACAGGTCCGGATCGGCCGGGGTGAGGTCGAGCCAGCTGGCGAAACCGGCGAAGCCGGCGCCGTTCTTCGCCATCGCCGTGATCGCCTCGGCCGGCACCAGCTTGGCGCGCATGACGCCGAACAGGTCGACATAGGAGATCAGGAAGTAGCGGATGCCCCGCTTCCGCGCCTCGGCCAGCAGGTCGACCGCCGGCCCCGCCTCCTCCGCCCTGCGCCGCCCGCGCCGGGGCCGCGCGCCCTCCGTCCCGTCACCCTGCCGCGCCTCCAGAACCAGATCCGACATGCTGCTGCTCCCGTTTGGTGCCCCGGTGCCGGCCGGGCCGGTCTTGCGGGGAAATCGATGTTGCTCCTCCCTGTCCCGCGCCGTCGGGCCGGGCCTCAGCCGCTGCCGGGGATCCAGCTGGTGCCCGCCAGCGGCACCTGCGCCATCGCCGCCGCCTCGACCGTCAGCGCGACCAGGTCCTCGGGCTCCAGATTGTGCAGATGCGACTTGCCGCAGGCCCGGGCGATGGTCTGGGCCTCCAGCGTCAGCACCGACAGGTAGTTGGCCAGGCGGCGGCCGCCCAGCACCGGGTCGAACCGCGCCGCCAGATCGGGGTCCTGGGTGGTGATGCCGGCCGGGTCGCGCCCGTCCTGCCAGTCGTCGTAGCAGCCGGGGACCGTGCCCAGCGCCGCATACTCCGCGGCGAAGGCCGGGTCGTTGTCGCCCAGCGCGATCAGGGCGGCGGTGCCGATGGCGACCGCATCGGCGCCCAGCGCCAGCGCCTTGGCGACGTCGGCGCCGTTGCGGATGCCGCCGGAGACGATCAGCTGCACCTTGCGGTGCAGCCCGAGGTCCTGCAGCGCCTTCACCGCCGGCCGGATCGCCGCCAGGATCGGCAGGCCGACATTCTCGATGAACACCTCCTGCGTCGCCGCGGTCCCGCCCTGCATGCCGTCCAGCACCACGACGTCGGCCCCGGACTTCACCGCCAGCGCCGTGTCGTAATACGGCCGCGAGGCACCGACCTTGACGTAGATCGGCTTCTGCCAGTCGGTGATCTCGCGGATCTCCTCGATCTTGATCTCCAGGTCGTCCGGCCCGGTCCAGTCCGGGTGCCGGCAGGCGGAGCGCTGGTCGATCCCGGCCGGCAGGGTGCGCATGCCGGCGACGCGCTCGGAGATCTTCTGGCCCAGGAGCATGCCGCCGCCGCCCGGCTTGGCGCCCTGGCCGATCACGATCTCGACCGCATCCGCCGCCCGCAGGTCGTCCGGGTTCATGCCGTAGCGCGACGGCAGCAGCTGATAGACCAGGGTCTCGGAATGGCCCCGCTCCTCCCGCGTCATGCCGCCGTCGCCGGTGGTGGTGGAGGTGCCCATGATCGTGGCGCCGCGACCCAGCGCCTCCTTGGCCGGTCCGGACAGCGCGCCGAAGCTCATCCCCGCGATCGTCACCGGGATCTTCAGATGGATCGGCTTCTGGGCATGGCGGGTGCCGAGCCAGACATCGGTGCCGCATCTCTCGCGGTAGCCTTCGAGCGGGTATCGGCTGATCGAGGCGCCGAGGAACAGCAGGTCGTCGAAATGCGGCAGCCGCCGCTTGGCGCCGAAGCCGCGGATGTCGTAGATGCCGGTGGCGGCGGCGCGGCGGATCTCCGACAGGGTGTAGTCGTCGAAGGTCGCGGAGGGCCGCGGCACGGTGCGGGGCCGGTGCTGGTCCATCAATAGGCCCCCGCATTGTCGGTGTGGAAATGATAGAGCTGCCGGGCCGAGCCGTAGCGCCGGAACTCCGACGGGTCGACCTCGCCGTCGAAACCGGCACGGCGCAGCAGCGCGTGCAGCTGCTGCCGGTGGCGGTCCTCGACCGGCTTCTCGACGCAGTCGGCGCCCAGGCTCTTCACGCTGCCGCGGACATAGAGCCTGGCCTCGTAGATCGAATCCCCCAGCGCCTCGCCGGCGTCGCCGAACACCACCAGCGTGCCGGCCTGGGCCATGAAGGCGCTCATGTGCCCGACCGAGCCGCCGACCACGATGTCGACGCCCTTCATCGAGATGCCGCAGCGTGCCGAGGCGTTGCCGTCGATGCGCAGCAGGCCGCCGCGGCCGGTGGCGCCGGCCGACTGGCTGGCGTCACCGCGGACATGGACCAGGCCGGACATGATGTTTTCGGCCACGCCGGTGCCGGCATTGCCGTGCACCAGCACCGTCGCTCGGCTGTTCATGCCGGCGCAGTAGTAGCCGACCGGCCCCTGCACCTCGACCGTCACCGGTGCGTCCAGCCCGACCGCGACGGCGTGCCGCCCGTCCGGGTTGGTCACCGTCCAATGGGTCTCGTTGGTGTCGGGCGACAGCCGGTGCAGGGCGGCGTTCAGCTCGCGCAGCGGCGTGGCCCGGAGATCGATGACGGGCATCAGCGCTCCCAGAAATAGACGGTGGCGGGTTCCGGCTCCCACAGCCTTGCGGCGCCGATGCCGGGCAGGTCGGCCAGCGCCCGGTACTCCGAGCCGAAGGCGACGTAGCGGTCGGTCTCGGCCATGATCGCCGGCTTGCAGGCGATGCCGTCGCGCAGCACGCCGAAGCCGGTCTCGGTGCCGACCACGAAGGTGTAGAAGCCGTCGAGATCGGCCAGGCCGGCCTGCAGCGCCTCGCCCAGCGACATGCCGGTGCGCATCCGCCAGGTCAGGTAGCCGGCGGCGACCTCGGTGTCGTTCTCGGTCTCGAAGCCGATGCCCTCGCGCCGCAGGTTGCGGCGGACGCCGTTGTGGTTGGACAGCGAGCCGTTGTGCACCAGGCATTGATCGGCGCCGGTGGAATAAGGATGGGCGCCGTCGGTGGTCACCGCCGATTCCGTGGCCATGCGGGTGTGGCCGATGGCGTGGCTGCCGCGCATGGCGGCGAGGCCGAAGCGCTCCGCCACCCGCTCCGGCCAGCCGACCTCCTTGTACAGCTCCATGCGGCGGCCGCGGCCGACCAGGTCGATCTCCGGCGCTTCGCGGCCGAGCCAGGCGATTGCCGCATCGGCCTGCCCCGCCTCGACGCCGACGACGGCATGGGTGTCGCGGATCTCGATCGCGGCCCCGCCCGGGACGGCATCTCCAAGCCGGCGGCCGACGTCCTCGAAGTCGGTGCCGGCCGGACCGCGCAGGGTCAGCTTGATCCGGCCCGGCGCGGCGTCGCCATAGACGGCGAAGCCGGCGCTGTCCGGGCCGCGGTCGCACATGGTGGCGAGCATGCCGGCGGTCAGCTCGCCCAAGGCGGGCTCCAGCGTCCGGTCCTTCAGGAACAGTCCGACGATGCCGCACATGGGCCGCACCCTTCATCCGTCATATCCGATGAACGGATGCTACGGCGCCGGCCTCCTGGCCGTCAACTACGAAGAAATCAATTTTCCTGACAGGAAACTCATTCCCGCGGATAGATGATGATCGAGAGATAGGTCATCGGCCGCTCGATCAGCTCCTCCGGCCCGTGCGGGGCCGCGGCGTCGAAGAACAGGGCGTCGCCCGGCCCCATCGGATAGACCTTGTCGGCGTGGCGGTAGGTCAGCCGGCCGCTGAGCATGTAGATGAACTCGATGCCCTCGTGCTGGAACATCGCGTAGGGCTCGGCCGTCTCCGACAGGGTGATCAGGTACGGCTCGCAGACGATGTCGCCCGACAGCGAATGGCCCAGCAGCTCGTATCGATGCCCGGCCTTGGTGCCGCGGCGCTCGATCGCCACCCCCTGCCCGGCCCGGACGTAGGAGCAGTCGCGCCGCTCCTCGAAATCGGCGAAGAAGCTGGTCAGCGGGGCGTTCAGCGCCCGCGCCAGCGCCTGCAGCGTCGACAGCGAGGGCGAGATGCCCCCGTTCTCGATCTTCGACAGCATGCCCGGCGACAGCCCGGCCTCGGCGGCGAGCTCGGCGGCGGTGATCTGCAGCCGCTGGCGCAGGGTGCGGATCTTGCGCCCGATCGCCGCTTCGAGCGACAGCGGCTGCGTCGCCGGCGCGTTCGAGCCGGTGGCCAGCGGCGCGTCCTCGGCCGGTGTCGCCGTCCCGGGAATGGCGCGGGGCTTGCCGTCCGCCCGGGGCGCCCTGGCCCGCGTCGCTGTCTTCGCCATGTTCGCTCTCTCTACGCGGGACCTTGGTCCGCCATGGCGTTACAGCATCGCAAGCGGACCGCGCCGCGTCCAGCCGGTCACATATGCGACGGCAGATAGGTGGCGAGGCCGGGGAAGCCCATCAGCACGAACACCATCAGCACCATGATGAAGAACATCGGCAGCGCCGCGCGCGCGATCGTCCCCAGCCCGTGCCGGGTCATGCCCTGCAGCACGAACAGGTTGAACCCGACCGGCGGTGTGATCTGCGCCATCTCGACCACGACGACGACGAAGATGCCGAACCAGATCACGTCGATCCCGGCCTGGCGGATCATCGGCTCGACGATCGCCATGGTCAGGACGACGGAGGAGATGCCGTCCAGGAAGCAGCCGAGAATGATGTAGAACACCAGCAGCGCCAGGATCAGCTCGGTCGGCGACAGGCCCAGGCCCTGGATCCAGACGGCCAGATTGCGCGGCAGGCCGGTGAAGCCCATGGCCAGCGACAGGCAGGCCGACCCCGCCAGGATCAGGGCGATCATGGCGGAGATCACGGTCGCGCTCTCCAGCCCCTCGATGAAGCTGCGCCAGCTCAGCGTCTTCTGCCAGGCGGCGACGCCGAGCGCGCCGAGCACGCCGAAGGCCGCGGCCTCGGTCGCGGTCGCGGCGCCGGAGTACATCGACCCGATGACCAGGAGGACGAGGAGGACGACCGGCAGCAGGTGCCGCCCCTCGCGGATCTTCTCGACGAAGCTGGTGCGCGGCTCGGCCGGCACCTCGCCGGGGCGCAAGAGCCCCCAGCCGACGACGTAGAGCGTGAACATGCCGGCCAGGACGAGGCCCGGGATCACGCCGGCGATGAACAGCTTGGAGATCGATTCGTTGATCGAGACGCCGTAGACGATCAGCGTCAGCGACGGCGGGATCATCAGCCCCAGCGTGGCCGCGCCGGCCAGGGTGCCGATGATCATCCGCTCGGGATAGCCGCGGCGTCGCAGCTCCGGGATCGACATGCGGCCGACCGTCATCAGCGTGGCGGCGGAGGAACCGGAGACCGCGGCGAAGACGGTGCAGCCGACGATGTTGGTGTGCAGAAGCCGCCCCGGCAGCCGCGCCAGCCAGGGCGACAGGCCGCGGAACAGGCTTTCCGACAGCCGGGTGCGGAACAGGATCTCGCCCATCCAGATGAACAGCGGCAGGGCGGTCAGCGACCAGCTGGCGGCCGAGCTCCAGATCGTGGTCGCGAGCGCGGGCCCGGCCGCGCGGCTGGTGAACAGCTCCATGCCGATATAGGCGACGCCGAGCAGCCCGAGGCCGATCCAGACGCCGGAGCCGAGCAGCAGGAACAGCGCGAGGAGCAGGATGGCGGTGGCGGTGATTTGGTCCATGGCCTCGGCCCGGTCTCCGGAGGTGATGGTCTCAGTCGGACGATCAGATCTCGCGCTGGCTTTCCTCGCCCTCCTGGACCCCGGCGCTGCCGGTGAGGAGCAGGGAGACCAGCCCGTCGAGCATCGCGATCGCGAAGATCACGGCGCCGGCCGCCATGGCCAGCTGCGGGATCCACAACGGCGTCGCATCCTGGCCCTGGCTGACGTCGTGCAGCTTGTAGGACCAGCGCACCATCGCGACCGAATACCAGGCGAAGTAGCAGCCGAGCGCCGAGCCGATGGCCCAGCACCAGAGCTCGCCCCAGCGCCGCCGGGACCCGAGCGCGGCGAGCAGCAGCCCGACCCGGATATGGGCGCCGCGCCGCAGCGCCAGGGCCAGCGCCAGGAACGACGACGACGCCAGCAGATAGGAGGCGTATTCGGTGCCGCCGCCGAACTGCAGCCCGAGCCAGCGCGCCGCCATCACCGCGACGATGACCACCAGCAGCGCCAGCAGGGACAGCGCGGCCAGCATCCCCGCCGCGAGATACAGCGCGTCGAGCAGGCGCCGGAGGATGCGGCCCGCCGAGGCCGGCCGGGCGGCCGTCGGCTGCGCCGTCACTTCGCGGCCTTGTAGGCGTCGACGATCGCCTGGCCCTCCGGACCGGCCTTGGCCAGCCATTCCTGGGTCATGGTGTCGCCGATCTTCAAGAGCTCGGCCCGCCAGGAATCCCCCGGCTTCTCGACTTTCATGCCGTTGGCGGCGAGCTGCCCGACGGTGAAGTCGGTGTACTGCACCGCCCGCCAGTAGCCCGCATATTCGGCGAGGGAGGCGCAGCCGCGGATGCCGGCGCGGGTGGCGTCGTCCAGCCCGTCCCAAGTGTCCTTATTGGCGAAGACATAGTTGCGGGGCAGCCAGGCATCGACCGTGTAGAAGTTCGACAGCTGCTCCCACACCTTGCGGTCATAGCCGGTTGCGCCGGAGGACAGGAAGGATTCGACCACGCCGGTGGCCAGCGCCTGCGGCAGCTCCGCCTCCTCGATCTGCACCGGGTTCAGGCCGGCCAGCTCGGCGAAGCGGGCGGTGGCGGCGTTGTAGGCGCGGAACTTCAGGCCCTTGATGTCGGCGTTCGACGTGACCGCCTTCTTGAAATAGAGCCCCTGCGGCGGCCAGGGCACGGAATAGAGGAGCACCAGGTTCTCGCCGTCCAGGATCTTCTCGACCACCGGCTTGGTCACCCGCCAGAGCTTCGTCGAATCCGCGAAGGAGCCGACGAGGAACGGGATCGAGTCGACGCCGAAGATCGGGTTCTCGTTCTGATGGGCGGAGATCAGCCTTTCGCCGATCGGCGCCTGGCCGGTCTGCACCGCGCGCTTGATGTCGTTGCCCTTGAACAGCGAGCCGGAGGGGTGGACGACGATGTCGATCGCCCCGGCCGTCGCCTCCTTGACGCAGGCGGCGAAGGCCTGCGCCGTGCCGGTGTGGAAGTTGCTCTCGGTATAGGCCGTGGGCATGTCCCAGGTCTCGGCCATGGCCGGGCCGGCCGTCAGCACGACGGCGGCGCCGAAGGCCGCAAGCCGAATCCCGAATCCGCGACGATGCGCCCCCATTCTCGTCCCCCTGTCCGGTTTGTTGACGGTCCGCCGCCCCGCTCGATGACGAGGTCGCCGATGGTCGGACGTCCTATTGAAACCTTAGCGGTGATTCAGGTTTCGAACGGAAGCAAATTCGTTCCTACTCGAAACGATCGCGTCCTCGGCGTGCGAGGCGGCGTGGCGACGACGGAGACGGCGGAATGACGGAGCGGGGCGGCAAGGCGGTGTACGGCGCCTGCATCGGCATCCTGATGCTCGAGGCGCGCTTCCCGCGCGTGCCGGGCGACATGGGCAACGGCCTGACCTGGCCGTTCCCGGTGCAGTACCGGGTCGTGCCCGACGCCTCGCCCGACCGGGTGGTGCGCCGGCGGGCCGAGGGTCTGCTGCCCGCCTTCATTGCCGCGGCGCATGACCTGGTTCGCCACGGCGCCGACGCCATCACCACCAATTGCGGTTTCCTGTCCCTGTTCCAGGACGAGATCGCCGCCGCGGTCGGCGTGCCGGTCGCCACCTCCTCGCTGATGCAGGTGCCGCTGATACAGCGGACCCTGCCGCCGTCGCGCCGCGTCGGCATCCTGACCATCTCGCGCGCGGCCCTGACCGAGGACCATCTGCGGGCCGCGGGCGTCGATCCGTCGACGCCGGTGATGGGCACCGAGGGCGGGCGCGAATTCACCCGCGCCATCCTCGGCAACGAGCCGGAGCTGGATGTCGAGGCGGCACGGGCCGACAATGTCGAGGCGGCGCTCGCCTTGGCCGCGGCGCATCCGGATCTCGGCGCCATCGTGCTCGAATGCACCAACATGATCCCCTACGCCGCCGATATCCGCCGCGCCACGGGGCTGCCGGTGTTCTCGATCCACACCCTGGTCTCCTGGCTCCACGCCGCGGTCCTGCCGCGCCGCTTCGATACCCGGCTGGACGACGTGCGGCCTTAGGTTTCGACCGTGCAGCCGAACTCCGCCGCCGAGGCTTCGAGCCAGCGCCAGAGGCTGCCGGCGAAGCTGCGATAGATTGCGACCTCGTAGCTCGGCCGGTCGTCGAGCTGCCAGAGCTGGGCGCCGATATGGGCGATCATGGTCACCGCGGCGTCGCCCGGGGCGAAGGCGCGCGGATGCAGGTCGAGGCCGACGCCCTTGATCAGCGCGTCGCGGGCGCGCGGGCCGGAAACGCGCAGCACGGCGAGGCCGTCGCTCTGGTCGCTCACGGCCGCGAAGGCGCCGATGGCGTCCGAAAGCTCGCGCGCAAGGTCGCGGCCGTCCTCGGCCACCGCCAGCCATTGGCCGGGGCCGGACCAGATGACGGCGAGGCCGCCCTGCGCCACCCGCTTCGGCGTTGTCGGCAAATCCAGGCCATAACGGGCGCGGATCGCGGCGGCGAGATCACCGGCCCGGCTCTTGCGGGCGATCAGCTTCGCCATCGTGAAATCGTCGCGCGGGCGAACAATGACGCCGGGCTCGCCCTCGGTGCGGCCGGACCGGCCGGGGAGGCCGATGAAGGCGGAGCGGGGGGTGAGGTCAGGCACGCAGGCGCTCCCCTTCCGGGTCGTGGAACACGGGCGACACCACCTCGACCGCCACCTCCTCGCCGCGCACCGGGTCGCAGGCGCGGAGGGTCTCGCCGATCCGCGCCGGGCCGCCGGACAGCAGGCCGAGCCCGATCCAGTGGCCCAGGGCCGGCGAGAAGGCGACCGAGGTCATGTGGCCCTGGTCGTTGGCGGCGGTGGCCGCCGCGCCGTCCGGGATGAAATGCGCCCCGGCCCTGAGCCGCCGCGCCCGGTCGACCGGGCGGAAGCCGACCAGGGCCGGCCGCGACGGGTCCGCCAGCCCCGGCCGCCCGGCCAGGACCCGGCCGATATAGTCCTTCTTCGTCGACATCATCCGGCCGAGGCCGAGATCGGCGGCGGTGGTCTGGCCGTTCAGCTCGTTGCCGGCGGCATGGCCCTTCTCGATCCGCATCACGCCCAGCGCCTCGGTGCCGTAGGGGACGACGTCGAGATCGGCGCCCGCCTGCATCAGCCGGCGCACCAGCGCGTCGCCGTAGCGCGCCGGCACCGCGACCTCATAGGCCAGCTCGCCGGAGAAGGAGATGCGGAACAGCCGCGCGGCGACGCCGCCGCAGACCGTCAGCTCCGCCGCGGCGAGATAGGGGAAGGCCTCGTTGCCGATGTCGAAGGGCGCATCGACGATCCGGGCCAGCAGCGCGCGGGCCTGGGGTCCGGCCACCGAGAATTGTGCCCATTGGTCGCTGACCGAGGCGAACTGCACGTCGAGCTCCGGCCACAGGCATTGGTGGCAGAACTCCATGTGCTGAAACACCTTCGCGGCATTGGCCGTGGTGGTGGTGACCAGGAACCGGTCGTCGGCCAGCCGCGAGGTGGTGCCGTCATCCATGACGATGCCGTCCTCGCGCAGCATCAGCCCGTAGCGCGCCTTGCCGACCGGCAGGGTGGTCCAGGTGTTGATGTACAGCCGGTTCAGGAACTCCGCCGCATCGGCGCCCTGCAGGTCGATCTTGCCGAGGGTGGAGACGTCGCAGAAGCCGACGGCGGAGCGGACCTGCCGCACCTCGCGGCTGACCGTCTCCAGCCAGTCCTTTTCGCCGGGCTTTGGGAAGTACTGGGCGCGCAGCCAGGCCCCGGCCTCGACGAACACCGCCCCCTGCTCCGCCGCCCAGTCGTGCGACGGCGTCAGCCTTGTCGGGCGGAAGTCGCGGCCGCGGGCATGGCCGGCGAAGGCGCCCAGCGACACCGGGGTATAGGGCGGGCGGAAGCGGGTGGTGCCGACCGCCTCGACGTCGCGGGCGGTGATCTCGGCCATGATGCCGATGGCGTTGACGTTCGAGGTCTTGCCCTGGTCGGTCGCCATGCCGAGGGTGGTGTAGCGCTTGAGATGCTCGACCGCGCGGAAGCCCTCGCGCTCGGCCAGCTCGATGTCCTTGTCGGTGACGTCGTTCTGCAGGTCGACGAAGCGCTTGCCGCCGCCCTTGACCCGCCAGAGGGGGCTGACGCCGGTCGGCTCCGGCGCTGTTTCGGGTGGGTCGAAAGTGCCGCCATCGAAGCCGCTATCTCGCGCCGCCTCGGCCCCGGCCCGGCCGCCGCCGGCGAGGCAGCCGGCCAGATCGAACATCCCGGCGGCGCTGCCGATCACGGTCATGCCAACGGGGAGGTCGCCCGGGACGAAGGCGGCGAGATCGGCGTTCCAGGCGGGACGGCCGCCGAGATGCGAGGTCAGGTGGACGTTGGGGCTGAAGCCGCCGGACATCGCCAGCAGGTCGCAGGGCAGCGTCGAAGGCCGGCCCGCCGCATCGCGGACCTCGACCGCGTGCAGGCCGCGCGCGCCGCCGATCGCCCGCGTCACCACCGCGCCGGCCAGGAGCCGCGTGCCGGCCTGCGCCAGCGTCGATCCCGGCCTTGCGTCGACGATCGCCTCCACCGCCACCCCGGCGGCGGCGAGGTCGGCGGCCACGGCACCGGCGGTGTCGTTGTTGGCGAAGACCACGGCGCGGCGGCCCGGTGCCACGGCGTAGCGGTTGAGATAGGTCCGGACCGCGCCGGCCAGCATCACGCCCGGCCGGTCGTTGTCGCCGAACACCAGCGGCCGCTCCAGGCTGCCCGCCGCCAGCACGCAGCGCTTCGCCACGATGCGCCACAGGCGCTGGCGCGACGCATGCGGCTCGGGCACCGGCAGGTGGTCGCCGACCCGCTCGACCGCGCCATAGGTGCCGTGGTCGAACACGCAGAACACCGTGGTCCGGCGCAGGACCTGAACCTCCGGCAGGTTCGCCAGCCCCGCCTCCGCTGCGACGGCCCAATCCGGCGCCGCCTGGTCGCCCACCGTGCGGCGTTCGGACAGCAGGCTGCCGCCGAGCCGGGCGCCCTCGTCGCACAGGATCACCCGCGCGCCGGACCGGCCCGCGGCCAGCGCCGCCGCCAGCCCGGCCGGGCCGGCGCCGACCACCAGCACGTCGCAGTGGATCGTCGCCTTCTCGTAATGGTCCGGGTCCGGCGCGGTGGCGGCGCGGCCGAGGCCGGCGGCGCGGCGGATCAGCGGCTCGTATACCTTTTCCCAGAACCGGGCCGGCCACATGAAGGTCTTGTAGTAGAAGCCGGCGGCGAAGACCGGGGCCAGCCACCCGTTCACCGCCATCAGGTCGAAGCCGAGCGACGGCCAGCGGTTCTGGCTGTCCGCCTCCAGCCCGTCGAACAGCTCGACCATGGTGGCGCGGCTGTTCGGCTCCCGCCGCGCGCCGCGGCGCAGCTCGACCAGCGCGTTCGGCTCCTCCGACCCGGCCGAGAGGATGCCGCGCGGGCGGTGATACTTGAACGACCGTCCGGTCAATCCGACGCCGTTGGCCAGCAGGGCCGAAGCCAGGGTATCGCCCGGATGGCCCGCGAGCTCGCGCCCGTCGAAGCGGAAGTGCAGCGTCGCCGAGCGGTCGATCAGCCCGCCGGAAGGGAGGCGGAAACCGCTCATACCTGCCCTCCCCGGCTCCGGGCGTCGACGGCGCCGAGGATGCGGTGGTCGCGGGTGTCGCGGGTCACCACCAGCCAGGAGCGGCAGCCGCCGCCGTGATACCAGTATTCGGCCAGCGCCCCGGCCGGGTTGTCGCGGCGATAGGCGTAGTCGACGAAGGCATCGATGCCGGCGTCGGGCGCCGGCCGCTGCACCGTGGCGTCGCCGAGATAGCTGAACTCCTCCGCCGCGCGCTCGCCGCAATGGGGACAGGGGATCCGCATGCTCGTGTCCTCAGTGCAGGTTCGGCTGGGCGCCGACACCCTTCTCGTCGATCAGGTGGCCGGTGGCGAAGCGGTCCAGCCGATAGGCCGCGTTCAGCGCATGCGGCGCGTCATGGGCGATGGTGTGGGCGAAGCACCAGCCGGAGGCCGGCGTCGCCTTGAACCCGCCATAGCACCAGCCGGCGTTGAGGTAGAGGCCGCGGACCGGCGTCTTGTCGATGATCGGGCTGCCGTCCATCGACATGTCCATCAGCCCGCCCCATTGCCGCAAGAGGCGCAGCCGGCCGAGCGCCGGCAGGATCGCGAGGCCGCCTTCGACCACGTCCTCGACCACGGGGAGGTTGCCGCGCTGGGCGTAGGAGTTGTAGCCGTCGATGTCGCCGCCGAAGACGAGGCCGCCCTTGTCGGACTGGCTGACGTAGAAATGCCCGGCGCCGAAGGTGATGACGCCGTCGACCAGCGGCTTCAGCCCTTCCGACACGAAGGCCTGCAGCACATGGCTCTCGATCGGCAGCTTGAGCCCGGCGAGGGCCGCGACGCGGGAGGAGTTGCCGGCGCAGGCCAGCCCGACCTTGCCGGCGCGGATGCGGCCGCGACTGGTCTCGACCCCGACCACGGCGCCGTCCTCGACCGCAATGCCGGTGACCTCGCAGTTCTGGATGATGTCGACGCCGTGGGCATCGGCGGCGCGGGCATAGCCCCAGGCGACGGCATCGTGCCGCACCGTGCCGCCGCGGCGCTGCAGCAGGCCGCCCTGGATCGGGAAGCGGGCATTGTCGAAGTCGAGCAGCGGCACCAGCGCCCGCACCTGCTCGCGGTCGAGCAGCTCGGCATCGACGCCGTGCAGCCGCATGGCGTTGCCGCGCCGGGCATAGGCGTCGCGCTGGGCGTCGGAATGGAACAGGTTCAACACGCCGCGCTGGCTGACCATGGCGTTGTAGTTCAGGTCCTGCTCCAGCCCCTCCCACAGCTTCATCGACCATTCGTAGAACGGGATGTTGCCGGGCAGCAGGTAGTTGGAGCGGATGATGGTGGTGTTGCGGCCGACATTGCCGCCGCCGATCCAGCCCTTCTCCAGCACCGCGACGCGGGTGATGCCGTGCTCCTTGGCCAGGTAATGGGCCGTGGCCAGGCCGTGCCCGCCGCCGCCGACGATGATGACGTCGTAGTCCGGCTTCGGCGCGGCGTCGCGCCAGGCCGGCGTCCAGCCCTTCTGGCCCCTGAGGGCCTGGCCCAGCACCGAGAAGATCGAATAGCGCACGCGGCCTCCGGCTTTGGATCGCCTGCAGTATCCGGCAGGCTCGAATCGCGTTTTGCCTCAGCGCGCCATCGGCATGTCCCAACGGGACAAGCGGCTCAGCCTTCCCGCTCCTTCGCCGGAGGATGGCCGAAGCGGGTGCGGTAGCTGCGCGAGAAATGGCTGGCGCTGACGAAACCGCAGGCCAGCGCCACCTCGGTCACCGACAGCGTGGTCTGGCGCAGATGCCGCCGCGCCGCCCGCAGCCGCAGGTCGAGGTAATGCTCCGCCAGGCTGCGGCCGAGCCGGGCGCGGAACAGCCGTTCGAGCTGCCGCAGCGACAGGCCGGCGATCTCCGCCAGCTCCGGCCGCGACAGCGGCTCCTCGATCCGCTGCTCCATCGTCGACAGCGCGGCCAGGAGGCCGGGATGGCTGACGCCGAAGCGCCGGCGCGGGTCCAGCCGCTGCGGGTCGTCGCCATGGCGCAGCTGGGTGTGCATGAACCAGTCGGCTACGGCGGCGGCCAGCGCCGGGCCGTCGCGCCGGCCGATCAGGGCATGCATCAAATCGAGTGCCGCGATGCCGCCGGAGCAGGTCAGCCGGCCGCGGTCGATCTCGAACAGATGGCCGCTCGGCTCCAGCTCCGGGAAGTTTTCGGCGAAGGCGGCGTGATGGTCCCAGTGCAGGGTGAAGCGGTGGCCGTCCAGCACCCCGGCCCGGGCCAGCAGGTAGGGGCCGCCGGAGACCGCGCCCAGGGCCGTGCCGTGCCGCGCCAGGTCGCGCAGCCGCGCCAGGGTCGGCGGATGGTCGAAGCCCTCGACCCCGGTGCCGGCGCAGACCATCAGCAGGTCGGCCTCGGCCACCGCCTCCGGCGGCCGGTCCGGCGCGATGGCGATGCCGTTGGAGGCGCGCACCGGCTGCCCGTCCGGGCTGAAATGCAGCCAGCGGTAGCGGTCCTGCCCGCCCAGCAGGTTGGCGGCGCGCAGCGGCTCGATCGCCGCGGCATAGGGCATCAGCGGGAAGTTCGGGATCAGCAGGAAGCCGACCGTGTACGCCCGCTCCATCCGCATTCCTCTTCCTGGCCGCCCGCGCGAGGGGACGCGATCAACTGCTCCGGGTCAAGCCTCGGCTTGCATGCTTCTTGCTAGGCGAGCCGCGCCGTCTCACTCTCCGACAGCGGGACGTCCCGTGGTCCAGCCGAGGCAGGAGCGCCCGTGTCCATCGTCGCCGCCCTTCACCACGTCACCCGCTACCGCTACGACCGCCCGGTGGCGCTCGGCCCCCAGGTGGTCCGGCTGCGCCCGGCGCCGCATTCCCGCACCCGGATCCCGAGCTACTCGCTGAAGGTCACGCCGGCGAAGCATTTCGTGAACTGGCAGCAGGACCCGCACGGCAACTGGCTGGCCCGGCTGGTGTTCCCGGAGAAGGCGGCGGAGTTCGCGGTCGAGGTCGACCTGACGGCCGAGATGACCGTCATCAACCCCTTCGACTTCTTCATCGAGCCATACGCCGAGACCATCCCCTTCGCCTATCCGGAGGGGCTGCGGGCCGAGCTGGCGCCCTATCTGGAGACGGAGCCCGCGGGGCCGCGCCTGGCCGATTTCGTGGCGGCGCTGCCTCAGGAAGAGGCACGCACCATCGACTTCCTGGTCGAGCTCAACGCCCGGCTGCAGCGCGACATCCGCTATCTGGTCCGGATGGAGCCCGGAGTGCAGGAGCCGGAGGAGACGCTGGCGCTGGCCTCCGGCTCCTGCCGCGATTCCGCCTGGCTGCTGGTGCAGGTGCTGCGCCGGATCGGGCTGGCCGCCCGCTTCGTCTCCGGCTACCTGATCCAGCTCAAGGCCGACATCGACCCGCTGGACGGTCCGAAGGGTACCGACAAGGACTTCACCGACCTGCACGCCTGGGCCGAGGTGTACATTCCCGGTGCCGGCTGGATCGGCCTCGACCCGACCTCCGGCCTGTTGTGCGGCGAGGGCCACATCCCGCTGGCGGCGACGCCGCATTACCGCTCCGCCGCGCCGATCAGCGGCGTGGTCGAGCCGGCGGAGGTGAGCTTCGATTTCGCGATGGAGGTGTCGCGCATCGTCGAGCCGATCCGCATCACCAAGCCCTTCTCGGACGAAGCCTGGCAGGCCCTGGACCGGCTGGGCGAGCAGGTCGATTCCGACCTCGCGGCGCAGGATGTCCGCCTGACCATGGGCGGCGAGCCGACCTTCGTCTCGATCGACGACTTCGAGTCGCCGGAATGGAACACCGCCGCGGTCGGCCCGACCAAGCGCGGCTTCGCCGACGACCTGATCCGGCGGCTGCGCACCCGCTTCGCCCCGGGCGGGATGCTGCATTACGGCCAGGGCAAATGGTATCCGGGCGAAAGCCTGCCGCGCTGGGCCTTCGCCCTCTATTGGCGGCGCGACGGCAAGCCGGTCTGGCGCGACCCGGATCTGATCGCGGCCGAGGCTCCGCCCGCGGAGGCAGCCGGCGCCGCCGAGGCGGAGCGCCTGGCCGAGGGCGTCGCCGAACGGCTCGGCCTCGCCGGCTACGTCGTGCCGGCCTATGAGGACCCGGCGCATTGGCTGCTGAAGGAGAGCGGCCTGCCGGCCAATGTCGACCTGCGGGACCCGAAGATCGCGGATCCGGAGGAGCGCGCCCGGATGGTCCGCACCTTCGACCGCGGCCTCGCCACCCCCACCGGCTACGTCCTGCCGGTGCAGCGCTGGAACGCCAAGGCCGGCGGACGCTGGATCAGCGAGCGCTGGGCCCTGCGCCGCGGCCGGCTATTCCTGGTCCCGGGCGACTCCCCGGTCGGGCTCCGCCTGCCGCTGAACGCGCTGCCCTGGGTGCCGCAGTCGGCCTATCCGACCGTCGTGCCGCAGGACCCGTTCGACGAGCGCCCGCCGCTGCCGAATTTCCACCAGCCGCGCCGGGCGGCGGCCGCGGGCGGCGACGCGGCGCCACCGGACACCGTCCCCCAGCGCGAAACGGCGGTCGAGGGCGTGGTCCGCACCGCGCTGAGCATCGAGCCCAGGGACGGCGTGCTGTTCGTGTTCATGCCGCCGGTCGAGCGGCTGGAGGACTATCTCGAGTTGCTGGCCGAGATCGAGGCGACGGCCGAGGCGACGGGCCTTCCGGTCCAGATCGAGGGCTACCCGCCGCCGAACGACCCGCGGCTGCAGGTGATCAAGGTGACGCCCGATCCCGGCGTGATCGAGGTCAACGTCCACCCCGCCGCCTCCTGGCGTGAGGCGGTCGAGATCACCGCCGGCCTGTACGAGGACGCGCGGCAGACGCGGCTGGGCACCGACAGGTTCATGACCGACGGCCGCCACATCGGCACCGGCGGCGGCAACCATGTCGTGCTCGGCGGCGTCACCCCGGCGGATTCACCCTTCCTGCGCCGCCCCGACCTGCTGAAGAGCCTGGTGCTGTACTGGCAGCGCCACCCGGCCCTGTCCACCCTGTTCTCCGGCCTGTTCATCGGCCCGACCAGCCAGGCGCCGCGGGTGGACGAGGCCCGGCACGATTCGCTGTACGAACTCGAGATCGCCCTGGCCCAGGTGCCGCCGCCCGAGGCCGGCCCCCTGCCGCTGTGGCTGGTCGACCGGCTGTTCCGCAACCTCCTGGTCGACGTCACCGGCAACACCCACCGCACCGAGATCTGCATCGACAAGCTGTATTCGCCGGACGGGCCGACCGGCCGCCTCGGCCTGGTCGAGTTCCGATCCTTCGAGATGCCGCCGGACGCCCGCATGAGCCTGGCCCAACAGCTGCTGCTGCGGGCCCTGATCGCCTGGTTCTGGCGCGAGCCGCAGCAGGGCGGGCTGGTGCGCTGGGGCACCGCGCTGCACGACCGCTTCATGCTGCCGCACTTCGTCTGGCAGGACATGCTCGGCGTGCTGTCCGACCTGCGGCGTGCCGGCTATGGCTTCGATCCGGACTGGTTCGAGGCCCAGCGCGAGTTCCGCTTCCCGATCCTCGGCCGGGTCGAGCGCGGCGGCGTGGCGCTGGAGCTGCGCCAGGCGCTGGAGCCATGGCACGTGCTGGGCGAGGAAGGGTCGGCCGGCGGCACCGTCCGTTACGTCGACAGCTCGGTCGAACGGCTTCAGATCCAGGCCCGGGGCGTTGTCCCCGGCCGCCACATCGTCGCCTGCAACGGCCGACGCCTGCCGATGACGGGCACCGGCACATCGGGCGAGGCGGTGGCGGGACTCCGCTTCAAGGCCTGGCAGCCGGCCAGCGGGCTGCACCCGACGATCCCGGTCCACGCCCCGCTGACCTTCGACGTGATCGATGCCTGGAACGGCCGGTCTCTGGGCGGCTTCGTCTACCATGCCGCCCATCCCGGCGGCCGGAGTTACGACACATTTCCGATAAATTCGTACGAAGCCGAAGCGCGACGGCTCGCGCGCTTCCAGGATCACGGGCATACTCCGGGGCCGATGGCATTGCCGCCCGAAGAACGAACGAGCGAATTCCCGTTGACCCTCGATCTCAGGACACCCATTGGCCGGTGAAGCTTCGCTGCGCGCCGGGGAGGATATGATGACGGCCCGGACCGCGGCCCGGCGCCTGCAGGGCTGGATCGCCGGCTACACCCCCCTGCCCGGCGTGCCGGACGAGCTGATCGGCCCGGACGGGACGCCGCGCGCCTATTGGCGGGACTTCCTCGACGTCATGGCCAGGCTGGCGCCGGAGGAGGCCGAGCGCCGCTTCGCCGCGGCGGACCGGCACATCCGCGACACCGGCGTGTCCTATCGCGTGCATGGCGAGGCCAGCGAGCGGTCCTGGCCGCTGAGCCGCGTGCCGCTCCTGGTCTCGGCGGCGGAGTGGCGCGAGATCGAGGCCGGCGTGATCCAGCGGGCCGAGCTGCTGGAGACCGTGCTGCGCGACCTCTACGGCGACGGAAGGCTGGTGGCGGAGGGCGCCCTGCCCGCCGCGGCGGTCGCCGGCAGCCCGGACTTCCTGCGGCCGCTGCACGGCGTGGCGCCGCCGGGCGGACGGTTCATGCACCTCTATGCCGCCGATCTGGGTCGCGGCCCGGACGGACGCTGGTGGGTGCTGAACGACCGCACCCAGGCGCCGTCCGGCGCCGGCTACGCGCTGGAGAACCGGCTGATCCTGTCGCGCGCGCTGCCGGCGCTGTACCACGAGATGAATGTCGAGCGGCTGGCCCCGTTCTTCGGCGCGCTGCGCGCCGGGCTGGCGGCGGTGGCGGACCGGTCCGATCCCCGCATCTGCCTGCTGAGCTCCGGCCGCTACAGCGAGACCTATTTCGAGCAGGCGCACCTGGCCCGCTATCTCGGCCTGATGCTGGTCGAGGGCGACGACCTGGTGCTGCATGAGGGGCGGATCCATGTCCGCACCATCGCCGGGCTGAAGCGCGCCGACGTGCTGTGGCGCCGGGTTGATGCCGATTTCTGCGACCCGCTGGAGCTCAACACATCCTCGCGGCTGGGCGTGCCGGGCCTCCTGGAGGCGATCCGCGGCGGCCAGGTGGTGGTCGCCAACATGCCCGGCACCGGGCTGGCCGAAGCGCGGATCCTGCTGAGCTTCCTGCCGGCGCTGTGCCGCCGCCTGCGCGGCGAGGATCTGCGGCTTCCGAACGTCGCCACCTGGTGGTGCGGCCAGCCGCAGGAGCGCGAGACGGTGCTGGCCGCCCTGCCCGAGCTGGCGGTCGCGGCCGCCTTCGCCGCCAATGTCCCCGGCTTCCCGGGGCAGCCCTCGGTGCTCGGCGCCGAGACGCCGCAGCGGGCGCGGCTGGAGGCGGCGATCCGGACCCGGCCGGTCGATTATGTCGGGCAGGAGGTGGCGCGGCTGTCGACCACGCCGGCCTGGCAGGACGGCAGGCTGGTGCCGCGGCCCTTCGTGCTGCGCGTCTTCGCCGCCGCGACGCCGGATGGCTGGAAGGTGATGCCGGGCGGGTTCTGCCGCATCTCCAACCAGTTGGACGCGCGCGCGGTGTCGATGGGTCAGGGAGTGCAGACGGCGGATGTCTGGATCCTGGCCGACCGGCCGGTCGAGGCCACCTCGCTGCTGCCGCGGCAGGACCGCGTGCCGATCCGCCGGATCGCCGGCAACCTGCCGAGCCACGCCGCCGACAACCTGTTCTGGTTCGGCCGCTATCTCGAGCGCGCCGAGGCGACGCTGCGGCTGGTGCGGCGGCTGTGCTCAAGCCTGGTCGAGGCCGATCCCGCCATCCATGGCAGCGGCCAGACGCTCGACCGGCTGCAGAAGCTGCTGGTGGCCTGGGGCGCCGTGCCGCGGCCGAAGCCGGGCGACAGCGCCAGCGCCGTCGCCGCCGCGGCCCTGAACCAGGCCGAGAATTACGGCGCCGCGATCTCGCTGGTGCGCTCCGCCCGCCGCGCCTCCTCCGGCATCCGCGAGCGGCTGTCGGCCGATTCCTGGCCGCTCCTGGCCGAGCTGGAGGAGCGGCTGGGCCAGCCCGGCGAGGCCGAGCTGCCGGAGGGCGAGACCTTCCACCGCGCCGACCGGGCGCTGCATGTGATCGCCGCCCTGTCCGGCCTGGCGCAGGAGAACATGAACCAGGTCGCCGGCTGGCGCTTCCTCGACATGGGCCGGCGGATCGAGCGCGGCATCAACACCTGCCGCTTCGCCCGCTGCCTGGCCGACGCCGACACCACCATCGACGATCTCGACGCGCTGCTGGACCTGGTGGATTCCCAGATCAGCTACCGGTCGCGCTACGTCATCGGGCCGGCCCCGGCGCCGGTGCGCGATATGGTGGTGCTGGACCCCTACAACCCGCGGGCGGTCGCCTTCCAGGCCGAGCGGCTGCTGGAGCACCTGAAGGCCCTGCCGTCCCTGCGCGAGGACGGCATGCCGGAGGCGCCGCTGCGGCTGGCCACCATCATCGCCGGCACCCTGTCGGCGGCCCAGGCCGAAGCCCTGGACAACGTCCAGGTCCTGGGCCTCGAGCAGAAGCTGATGCAGCTGTCCGAGGCGATCGCCGACCGCTATTTCCTGCAGGGCAGGAACGCCGTGCGGCCCGAGAAGCTGGCGGGGCTGTATTGATGCAATTGAGTGAAGAGAATGAACTGCCCTTCAATTTCCTGTCGTTGCCGGGCTTGACCCGGCAATCCAGAGGATGTCGACAATTTCTGGATGCCCGGGTCAAGCCCGGGCATGACAATAAGAACAGGCGAGTGGGTCGAACTTGGGACTCTCCGCCATGATCTACGACATCCGTCACCTCTCGACCTACACCTACGAGACGCCGGTCAGCTTCGCCCGCTGCGTGCTGCGCCTCCTGCCCAGCGACCGGGCGGAACAGCGGGTGCTGTCGCGGTCGATCGAGGTGAAGCCGGTGCCGGCCGCGTCGGCGGTGCGGCGGAGCTTCTTCGGCAACGACGTGGTCGCGGTCACCATCGAGGCGGCGCATCGTGAGCTCAAGGTCGATGCGCGGTCGCGGGTCGAGGTGGCGCGCGACGCCGGCGACCTGCTGCGCCAGGCCAGCCGGCCCTGGGATGAGGTGCGGGAGCGCGCCTTCGCCGCCGCGACCCTGGCCCCCTCATCCCCCGCCCATCACCTGTATCCGAGCCGGCTGGTGCCGATCCTCGGCCCGCTGTCGGCCTACGCCCATGTCAGCTTCCCACCGGGCCGCCCGATCCTGGAGGCGGCCACCGAGCTGATGCAGCGGATCAAGGCCGACTTCACCTACGACCCGAAGGCGACGGCGGTCTCGACGCCGCTGATCGAGGCCTTCGAGACCCGCCGCGGCGTGTGCCAGGACTTTGCCCACATCATGATCGCCTGCCTGCGCGGCGTCGGCCTGCCCGCCGCCTATGTCAGCGGCTATCTGCGCACCCTGCCGCCACCCGGCAAGCCGCGGCTGGAGGGCGCCGACGCCACCCATGCCTGGGTGACGGCCTGGTGCGGCGAGGAGTTCGGCTGGCTCGGCTTCGACCCGACCAACGCGATGCTGGTGGAGAACGACCACATCGTGCTGGCGAACGGCCGGGACTACGCCGACGTGTCGCCGATCGATGGCGTCATCCTCGGCGCCGGATCGCAGGCGCTGAGCGTGAAGGTGGACGTCGTGCCGGTGGCCTGAGGCCCCGCGGCCCTACGGGTGCTCGGAGGTTTTGGTGAGATAGGGCGCGAGGTTGGCCGGCACCGGGATCACCGCGAGGGTCTTCAGCCGGGCGACGGCGCGGCGTTCCGCCGCCTGCAGATGCGTCTCCAGCACCGCCGCCGCGGCCGGCCAGGCCTCCTGCGCCAGGAGCTCCAGCACCAGGCGGTGCTCGGTCAGGATCGGCTGGTCGTCGGCGACGCCGAGCGAGCGGGTGAAGGCGTGGGTGGCCAAGAGCGGCAGCTGGTTGTGGCGCAGCGCGTCGGCCAGCCGGGCGTTCGGCGTCGCCAGCACGCAGCGGACATGCAGGTCCTCCTCGATCGCATCCATGGTCTCGGGCGGCGGCTTCGGGCCGGCCGCCTCGGCCCGGCGCAGCCGGTCCAGCATCGCCTCGACCTCGCCATGCGGCAGCGACGGCGCGGCGCTGACCAGGGCCGGCGGTTCCAGCAGCCGGCGCATCTCGTAGAGCTCGCGGATCGCGCGCGCCGTCAACGGCCCGGCGATCCAGTGCGAGCTGGCGTTCTTCTCGATCAGCCCGCGCTCCTGCAGCCGGCCCAGCACGTCGCGCACCACAGTGCGGCTGACGCCGAAATGGTCGGCCATCTCGGCCTCGACGATGCGATAGCGGCCGAACACCAGGCAGGAAGCGATCTGGCGCTCGGCGGTGGCGTAGATCCGCTCCCAGGAAGCACGGGACTGCTGCGCCTCGTCGATCTCCTCCGCCGCGTCCAGGCCGAAGCCGCGGATGTCGGCGCGCAGCGGCGCCACGCCGGCCGGTCCGACCAGGAAGCCGCGGCCCTCGAAGCGGTGGATCAGCCCGTCCGCCTCCAGCCGCGCCAGCGCCCGCTGCACCGGAGCGCGGCTGGTCTGGAAGATCTCGGCGATCGGGCCTTCCAGCAGCACCAGCCCGGCCGGCAGCCGCCCGGCGCCGATCGACGACCGCAGCGCACGCTCGACGATCTCGTAGAGCCGCGGCGGGGACGCGTTCGTCGCCGTGTCGGTCATGTCCTGCAGCAGCGTCCCGCCCGTCCCGGTGATCCTGGTCCTCTGATGGCCTCCGGAGCGCCCCGGCGCAAGAGCCCGCTGCCCATTGTGCGGGCAACGGCGCCGCAAAAATGGCTATCGCATACCCAGATGATCACACACGCTCGCAGAACCTGCCCGAAGCCTGGGCAGACGGGCTTTTCGAGGCCGATAGGAACCAAATCGCGCAACATGGCGAAGCTTTCGATCACCACAAAAAGACTATTGCATACCAAAATCATTTTTGACTAGGCTTCCCGAGCCTCGCATCGACATCCGCGCAGCGGCACACCGAACGACGCGGACGGGATGGCGGGGCTCAGGGCACGGCTTGGGAGATTCGGGGACGCATGACTCTGCTCCTGGAACTGAGCGGCATCGCCAAGGCCTATGGCGGCGCGCCGGCGTTGAGCGACCTGTCGCTGGCGATCGGCGCGGGCGAGTACCTGTCGATCCTGGGCCCCAGCGGCTCGGGCAAGTCGACCATGCTGCGGGTCGTCGCCGGCTTCGAGACGCCGGATGACGGCGACGTGCGGCTGGAGGGGCGCTCGATCCTGTCCACGCCGGCGCATGAGCGCGGCATCGGCTTCGTGTTCCAGGGCTTCGCCCTGTTCCCGCACATGACCGTCTTCGACAACGTCGCCTACGGCCTGCGCCACCGCAGCCGCGGGCCGGTGACGGACGAGGCGGAGGTGCGCCGCCGGGTCAGCGAGGCGCTGGAACTGCTGGGCCTGACCGGCCTGGCCGGCCGAGCCGTCAGCCAGATCTCCGGCGGCCAGAAGCAGCGCGTGGCCTTGGCCCGCACCCTGGTCACCGATCCGAAGATCGTGCTGCTGGACGAACCGCTGGGCGCGCTCGACGCCAATCTGCGCGAGCGGATGATGATCGAGCTGAAGCGCATCCAGGCCCAGCTCGGCGGCACCTTCCTGCATGTCACCGGCAACGAGCAGGAGGCGCTGGCGATGGGCCACCGCACCGCCGTGCTGGACCGCGGCCGGATCGCCGAGATCAGCCCGCCGCAGACGCTGTACAACCGGCCCGGCTCGGTCCGGGTCGCGCGCTTCCTGAACTGCTACAACATCTTCGAGGGCACGGTCGGCGACGGCGCCTTCCGCTTCGCCGAGGCCGCCCTGCCGCTGCCGGGCGAGGTCGCCGCGGGCGCCGCCGCCTACTGCATCCGCGCCGACAAGGTGACGGTGGCGGAGGAGACGGATCCGGCGGCGCCGGGCGAGGCCGCCCTGCCCGGCCGCTTCATCGCCAGCGAATATTCCGGCGCCCGGGTGACCTATCTGTTCGACGTCGCCGGCAGCCGGCCGGTCGAGGTCGAATACCATCTGAGCCACCGCCGGCCGGGGAGCTTCGACCCCGGACGCCGCTATGCGCTGCGCTGGCCGGCGGCGGACGCCCTCGTGTTCCGCGAGGGGCGGCGATGAGCGCCGGAGCGGAGATCATGACCGCACCGGCCCCGATCCCACGGCGGCGCACCGGGCAGCGGGTGGCGGCGCTGCTGGCGGCGCCGGGCGCCTTGTGGATGACCGCCTTCCTGATCGTCCCGATCGCGATGATGGTCTATGTCAGCTTCTGGACCCAGAAGACCTTCACCATCGAGCCGACGCTGACCCTGAAGAACTGGGCCACCTTCTTCGGCACCTCGACCTATCTGTCGGCGCTTTGGACCACGGTCCGGATCTGGCTGATCGTGCTGGCGACGACCCTGGCGCTGGGCTATCCGGTCGCGCTGTATATCGGCCTGTTCGTCCGCAACAAGACGGTCCAGACCATCCTGCTGGTGGTCTGCGTCGTGCCGTTCTGGACCTCGTTCCTGATCCGGGTGCTGGCTTGGCGCCCGATGCTGGGCACCGAGGGCGCGGTCAACATCCTCTTGATGAAGCTGGGCGTGGTGTCGGAGCCGGTGGCCGGCCTGCTGTTCACCGAGCTCAGCGTCGTCATCGGCATGACCCAGATCTACGTCGTGTTCATGGTCGGGCCGATCGCCTTCATGCTGTCGCGGATCGAGCCGAGCCTGATCGAGGCCGCGCGCGACCTGGGCGCCGGCACCGGCCGCATCTTCCGCACCGTGATTCTGCCCTTGAGCCTGCCCGGCGTGATCGTCGGCGCGATCTTCGTCTCGGTCATGGTGCTGGGCGAGTTCGCCACCGCCGCCGCCCTGTCCGGCCGCAAGGTCAACATGCTGGGCAACATCATCGTCACCCAGGTCGGCTCGCTGAAATGGGCCTTCGCCGCGGTGGTCGGGGTGATCCTCACCGTGGTGATGGGCATCGTCGTCGCCGGGCTGCTGCGCCTGGTCGACCTGCGGAAGGAGCTCTGAGGCCATGCAGGGGCAGCCGCTTCTCCGCACCGCGCTGATGGCGTTCACGGCGCTGTTCATCGTGTTCCTGTACGGCCCGCTGGCGGTGCTGGCGACGCTGAGCTTCCAGTCGGGGCCCGAGGGCGGGCCGCAATTCCCGATCATCGAATGGTCAACCTACTGGTACCAGCACCTGTTCGGCTGGGCGCCGCCGTCGCGCGTGGCGCCGCTGGCGATCGGCGACGCGCTGGTCCGGTCCCTGACCCTCGCCTTCATGACCATGGTGGTGGCCACGGTGCTGGGCACCCTGTCGGCCCAGGCCTTCCGGTCGCGCTTCCGCGGCTCCGGCATCGTCTTCTACCTGATCGTGCTGGGCATGATGGTGCCGGGGGTGCTGGTCGGGCTCGGCGTCGCCCTGGTGGCCAACGAGCTGGGCATCCCGCGGGCCTGGTGGGGGACGTCCTTCGTCACCCATGTGGTCTACACCTTCCCCTTCGCCTTCCTGGTCATGCTGGCGATCTTCAACCGCTTCGACCGGTCGATCGAGGAGGCGTCGTGGAGCCTGGGCGTCAGCCCGATCCGCACCTTCCGCAAGATCACCTTCCCGCTGATCTTCCCGGGCGTGCTGAGCGCGATGCTGTTCGCCTTCACCCTGAGCTACGACGAGTTCCCGCGCACCCTGTTCACCGCCGGCGGCGGCCAGACCCTGCCGCTGACGATCTACGGCACCTTCTCGGTCGAGATCCATCCGAACATCTTCGCCTTCGGGGTGCTGACCACCCTGTTCTCCTTCGCCCTGCTCGCCGTCTACGGGGTGCTGATGGCCCTGTCGGTCCGCCGGGCCAAGCGCATGGCGATCCAGGAGGAGCTGCGATGAGGCCGCTGGCCGACCACATCGCGATCGTCACCGGCGCCGCCAGCGGCATCGGCAAGGCGATCGCCGAGCGGCTGTCGGGCGCCGGGGCCGCAGTGCTGATCGCCGATTTGCACGCCGACCGGGCCGAGGCCGTCGCGGCGACCCTCCGCGCCGCCGGCGGCCGGGCCGAGGCGGTCGGAGCCGATGTCTCGGACGCCGATGTCGTGGAGCGCATCTTCGCCGCCGGTCGCGATGCGTTCGGCGACTGCACGCTGCTGGTCAACAATGCCGGCCATGTCCACCAGTCGCCTTTCGAGGCGCTGGCGGTGGCCGACTGGGACCGGATGATCGCGGTGCATCTGCGCGGCACCTTCCTGTGCTGCCGCGCCGCCCTGCCGGCGATGCTGGCGGCCGGCGACGGGGTGATCGTCAACATCGCCTCGCAGCTGGGCCAGATCGGCGGCGTCGACCTGGTGCATTACAGCGCCGCCAAGGCCGGGATCATCGGCCTGACCAAGGCGCTGGCGCGCGAGGTCAGCGCCCGCGGCGTGCGGGTCAATGCGGTGGCGCCCGGGCCGATCGAGACCGAGCTGGTGCGCGCCCTATCCGAGGAGTGGCGGGCGTCGAAGAAGGCGCAGCTGCCGCTCGGCCGCTTCGGCGCGCCGGAGGATGTGGCCGAGACCGTGGCCTTCCTCGCCTCCCCCGCCGCCGGGATCTATGTCGGCCAGACGCTGGGGCCCAATTCCGGCGACGTGATGCTGTAGGAGGAATGATGAGCCGCAAGGTTGCCCTGATCACGGGAGCCGGCATCGGCATCGGCCGGGCCACGGCCCTGGCCTTCGCCGGCGCCGGCCACCATGTGGTCGTGACCGATGTGCTGGAGGCCGATGGCCGCGCCACCGCCAAGGCGATCGGCGATGCCGGCGGCAGCGGCGAGTTCCAGCCGCTCGACGTCACCGACACCGAGCGGGTCAACGCCGTTGTCGCCGATGTCGAGGCGCGGCACGGCGCGCTGGACGCGCTGGTCGCCAATGCCGGCATCGCCCATCGCGTGCCGCTGTCGCAGATGACCGACGCGAAGTGGGACCACACCTTCGATGTCGACCTGAAGGGCATCTTCCGCGTCGTCCGCGCCGCCCTGCCCGGGATGCGCACCCGCGGCCAGGGCGCCATCGTCGCCCTGTCCTCGATCATGGGCGTGGCCTATGGCTGGGACGAGCACGTCCACTATTCCGCCGCCAAATCCGGCGTGGTCGGGCTGGTGCGCGGCCTGGCGGTGGAGCTGGCGCGCAGCGGCATCCGCGTCAACGGCATCGCCCCCGGCTACATCCGCACCGCCCAGGCCCTGTCGCGCGAGCATTCGCTGGGACCGGAGGGGCTGGAGAAGGCGGCTTCGTTCATCCCCATGGGCCGGGTCGGCGAGCCCGACGACATCGCCGACGTGGCGCTGTTCCTGGCCTCGCCGGCGGCCCGCTACATCACCGGCCAGACCATCGTCGTCGATGGCGGCCTGCTGGTCGGACGGTACTGACAAACGAATCTTGGCGGCCCCGCTGAGAAGGGCCGGTTTTCGGGTGGTTTTTCACGATAACGGGAGACTTCGCATGGCACAGTTTCCACGCCTGAGCCGCAGGCAGATCCTGCAGGGCACGATCGGCGCCACCGCCCTGGCGATGGGCGGCGGCACGCCCTTCCTGAACTCGCGCCGCGCCTATGCCCAGGCCGGCGCCCTGGCCAAGGAGCAGCTGCGCACCATCGGCCTGTCGGTCACGGTGCAGGATCGCATCCTGGCCGATTTCCAGAAGGCGTCGGGCGTCGGCAGCACCCAGGGCACGGCGGCGACCTTCCCCGACGCCCAGACCAAGATCCTGTCCGGCGCCACCGATTACGACTGCTGGGAAGTGATCGGCGAGCGGCTGCCCTCGGTGGTGCAGACGAACAACGTCACCGCCATCCCCGCCTCGGGCCTCAAGAACTGGGCCAACATCCGCGACACCTTCACCAAGCCGGACCCGAAATGGCCGCGCGGCGCCCAGATCGTCGGCCAGATCTGGAAGGACGAGGCGCAGACCGAGCTGTGGATGGTGCCGGCGGTCTACAACTACGATTCGATCGGCTTCAACCCGTCGGTGCTGTCCGACGAGGAGGCCAACACCTGGACCGCGATCTTCGACCCGAAGTTCAAGGGCCGGTCCGGGCTGAACACCGACCCGCTGATCGCGCTGGGCCAGGCCATCCTGGCGATGAACTCGCTCGGCCTGTCGCAGGTCGCCAATCCCGGCAACCCGAGCCAGGCCGAGATCGACGAGGCGATGAAGTTCCTGGTGTCGAAGAAGAAGGAAGGGCAGTTCCGCGCTCTGTGGGGCGATTTCGGCGAGCTGGTGAACCTGATGGCGTCGGGCGAGATGGTGGTGTGCGACGCCTGGCAGCCGGCGGTGATGGCGGTGAAGGCCCAGGGCAAGCCGTGCCGCTACGCCGTGCCGAAGGAGGGCTACCGCGCCTGGGCCATCGGCGTGTCGCTGATCGCCAGCTCACCGAACCAGGCGGCGGTGACGGCCTATGCCGATTACTGGCTGTCCGGCCCGCCGGCGATCACGGTGTCGGAGCAGGGCTACTACTCCCCCACCACCAACATAAAGTCAGTGATGGCGCCGGAGAAATACGGCTTCTGGTACGAGGGCAAGCCCTGGGTCGGCGCGCCCGACCGCGGCATCAAGGAGGGCGACCTGCGCGACGGCGGCTCGCTGGCCACCCGCGCCGCCCATGTCGCCTACTGGCACCAGTGGCCGGACGAGTACGACTACGTCACCCAGAAATGGGACGAGTTCCTGAGCGCGTGACATCGAGACCGACGACGCTATGAGAACCGTCATTGCGAGGAGGCGAAGCCGACGAAGCAATCCAGGGGCCGGTGCGAGCGGCCCTGGATTGCTTCGCTGCGCTCGCAATGACGAGTTTTTCATAGGCTCGCTGGCACTGGACCGAAGGGACGCATTGTGACTCCTGATCTCGAGCTCGCCGGCGTCGGCAAGACCTATCCGGACGGCACGCCGGCGGTGATCGATTTCGACCTGCGCGCGGCGAAGGGGGAGTTCATCTCCTTCGTCGGCCCCTCGGGCTGCGGCAAGACCACGACGCTTCGGATGATCGCCGGCTTCGAGGACATCAGCGCCGGCGACGTCCTGGTGCGCGGGCGGCGGATCAACGATCTGCCGCCCGAACGCCGCCCGACCTCGACCATCTTCCAGAACTTCGCCCTGTTCCCGCACATGACCGTGCGCCAGAACATCGAATACGGCCTCCGGGTGAAGGGCCTGCCGGCGGCGGAGCGACGGGCCAAGGCCGACCGGATGATGCAGGTGCTGGACCTGACGGACATCACCGACCGCCGCAGCGGCGGCCTGTCCGGCGGCCAGCGCCAGCGCACCGCCCTGGCCCGCGGCTTGGTGGTCGAGCCCGACATCCTGCTGCTGGACGAGCCGCTGGGCGCGCTCGACGCCAATCTGCGCAAGTCGATCCAGGCCGAGCTGAAACTGCTGCAGCGCAACATCGGCATCACCTTCGTCTTCGTCACCCATGCCCAGTCCGAGGCGCTGGCGCTGTCGGACCGCATCGTGGTGATGAACCGCGGCCGGGTGGAGCAGATCAGCCCGCCGGAGGAGATCTACCGCCGGCCGCAGACCGAGTTCGTGGCCCGCTTCATCGGCCGCAACACCGTGCTGGCGGGCCGGCTGGAGGCGCGCGACGGCGCCGTGGCCCGGGTGGTGACCGGCTTCGGTCCGCTGCACGGCACGCTGAACGACCCGACGCTGAAGGTCGGGGACGCCGCCGCGGTGGTGGTGCCGTCCGAGGCGATCGACGTGGTCGGCGCCGCCCAGGGCGCGGCGCTGGCGGGGCGCGGCGACACCCTGCCCGGCCGGCTGATCGGCCAGGCCGTCACCGGCCATGCGCTGCACCTGACCATCGGTCTGTCGGACGGGCGCGAGATCGGGGTCGAGAGCCATGTCGACAAATACGCCGCCGGCTGGTCGGGCGAGGAGGTCGTGCTCGGCTGGCAGCCCGGCGAGGCGACCGTGATCCGGGCGGCCGCGTGACGGCGCAGCCCAGCAAGAGGAGGAATTCCTGATGGCGAAAGAGATCCTGTGCGGCTTCGGCGTCGATGTCGACGCGGTGGCCGGGTGGCTCGGCTCGTACGGTGGCGAGGATTCGCCGGACGACATCTCGCGCGGCCTGTTCTCCGGCGAGGTCGGCAGCCCGCGCCTGCTGAAGCTGTTCGACAGGCTGGGGATCAAGACCACCTGGTTCATCCCCGGCCATTCGATCGAGACCTTTCCGGAGCAGATGAAGGCGGTGGCCGAGGCCGGGCACGAGATCGGCATCCATGGCTACAGCCACGAGAACCCGATCGCCATGACCCCGGCGCAGGAGGAGGAGGTCCTCGACAAGTGCATCGAGCTGGTGACCAAGCTGTCCGGCCGCCGGCCGACCGGCTATGTCGCGCCGTGGTGGGAGTTCAGCCAGGTCAGCAACGAGCTCTTGCTGAAGAAGGGCATCAAGTACGACCACTCGCTGATGCACAAGGACTTCGAGCCCTATTATGTCCGCGTCGGCGACAGCTGGACCAAGATCGACTTCGCCAAGAAGCCGAGCGAATGGATGGTGCCGCTGAAGCGCGGCGTCGAGACCGACCTGATCGAGATCCCGGCCAGCTGGTACCTCGACGACCTGCCGCCGATGATGTTCATCAAGAAGTCGCCGAACAGCCACGGCTTCGTCAATCCGCGGCACATCGAGGAGATGTGGCGCGACCAGTTCGACTGGGTCTACCGTGAGTACGACTACGCCGTGTTCCCGATCACCATCCACCCGGACGTCGCCGGGCGGCCCCAGGTGCTGCTGATGCTGGAGCGGCTGTACAACCACATGATCCGCCACCCCGGCGTGCGCTTCGTCACCATGGACGAGATGGCCGACGACTTCGCCAAAAGGTCGCCACGGAAGAAGTAACCAGGAGAATTTCCCTCTATTGTCATTGCCGGGCTTGACCCGGCAATCCAGAGGGTGTCGAGACCTTCTGGATGCCCGGGTCAAGCCCGGGCATGACAGCCTTGGGATTGGGCGTTCTGTCGACCATGAGGAGCAAGTCACCATGTGCGGCGTGTGCGGCGTGCTCGGCGGCGAGGAGCACTGGACGGCGGAAGCCGGGCGGCCGGAGGTGTTCGGCGCCGGCCGCACCCGCCGGGCCGAGCGGCTGCACCGCGCCGCCACGGCGAACCGGATCCTCACCCTGTTCGGGCTGCGGCTGGACGACTGGCAGGGCACCGCCTTCGTCCTGAGCGGCCCGACCGGCAAGCGCGAGATCGTCGACGCGCTGCCGGCGGTGTGGGAGGCGGCGTCGCGCCTGCTGGGCCGCAGGATCGACCCGCTCGACCCTGCCCTCCTCGACCGCATCGCGGGGAACGGGCGATGACCCCCGTCAACGTCCTGACCGGCTTTCTGGGCAGCGGCAAGACCACGCTGCTGCGCCACATCCTGGCCGACCCGGCCTTCGCCGGCTGCGCCGTGCTGATCAACGAGTTCGGCGAGGTCGGCCTCGACCACCACCTGCTGCAGGCGGTGGACGAGGATGTGGTGCTGATGCAGAGCGGCTGCATCTGCTGCACCATCCGCGGCGATCTGGGCCGCGCCATCCGCGGCCTGTACGACCGGCGCGAGGCCGGCATCATCCCCGCCTTCGGCCGGCTGATCGTCGAGACCACCGGCCTGGCCGACCCGATCCCGGTGCTGGCGACGGTGATGAGCGAGCCGGTGATCCGCCACCATTTCCGCCTGGGCAACGTGATCGCCACGGTCGATGCGGTGAACGGCCTGGCGCAGCTGGACCGCCAGCCCGAAGCGGCGAAGCAGGCGGCAGTGGCCGACCGCATCCTGGTGACCAAGACCGACCTGGCGGCGCCCGAGGCGGTGGCGGCGCTGGAGGCGCGGCTCCGGGCGATCAACCCGGCGGTGCCGCTGTGGCGCTCCGCCAACGCCCCGCCGCCGGCGGAGGAACTGGTCGGAAGCGACGCCTTCGACCCCGCCACCAAGCCGGCCGAGATCCGCCGCTGGTTCGACCTGGCGCGCGAAACGGACGCCGGCCACCACCACGGGCACGACGTCAACCGCCACGGCCCGGACATCGGCGCCTTCGTGCTGGAGGTCGAGGACCGGGTCGACTGGACCGTGTTCGGCCTGTGGCTGACTTTGCTGCTGCACAGCCGCGGCGACGACGTGCTGCGGGTCAAGGGGCTGCTGCGCGTCGCCGGGGTCGACACGCCGGTGGTGGTCCAGGGGGCGCAGCACATCGTGCATGCGCCGAGCCATCTCGATGCTTGGCCGGACGCGGACCGGCGGTCGCGGCTGGTGTTCATCACCCGCGGCATCGGCCGGGCCGGGATCGAGCGCTCCTTCGCCGCCTTCCAGGCCGCCTTCGCCGAGACCGCCCCCGTCGTCGCATGACCCGCGAAAACGGCCCTTCCGCCGCACTGGTCAGCCGCCGGCAAATCCGCTTCTAATACGACTTCGCCCGGGGGACGGACCATGGCCGCGGACGCAGCCGACATCCTGTTGAGCAAGCCGGCGGTGCACACCGAGGGCCGGCCGCATCTGCGCGTGCTCGGCACCGAGATCACGCTGCTGGACAGCATCCGCGAACGGGCCGAGGCCGATCTGGGCATCACCGTCAGCTACGAGACGCTGGATTTCCTGGGCGCGCAGCAGAAGGCGGCGACCCAGCCCGGCGCCTTCGACATCTACGACCAGTGCTTCCACAACCTCGACATCGTCTGGTTCTGGAAGGCGATCCAGCCGATCGACACCGGCCGGATCCAGCACTGGGGCGAGGTCAACGACCTGACCAAGACCGGGCGCCTCAGCGCCGACGCCATGATCGGCCGCGGCGACGCGCCGGTGAAGAAGCTGTATGTCCAGCCCGACCGGTCGCTCGGGGCCCAGCCGTCGCGCCACATCAGCATGCTGCCGGCGGTGCACAATGTCGACGCCTTCGCCTACGACCCCACCGTGGTGCCGCCGGGCGTGGCCTATGAGACCGAGAGCTGGGGCTGGCTGCTGGACGAGCGCTGGCGCGGCCGGGTCGCCCTGGTCGACGAGCCGGCGATCGGCGTGTTCGACGCGGCGCTGGCGGCGCAGGCCCGCGGCGAGGCCAGCTTCGCCGATATCGGCAACATGACGCTGGCGGAGATCGACCGGCTGATCGACCTGCTGGTCGCACGCAAGCGGCAGGGCCATTTCTGCGGCTTCTGGCAGACCATGGCCGACGCCAAGCGGCTGATGGTCGACCACCGCGCGGCGATCCAGAGCAGCTGGGCGCCGGCCGCGGTCGCCCTGTCCGGCCTGGGCGTGCCGGTGCGCGAGGCGGCGCCGCGCGAGGGCTATCGCGCCTGGCATGGCGGCCTGTGCATCGCCGCGCCCCTGTCCGGCCGGGCGCTGGACGTGGCCTACGCCTATCTGAACTGGTGGCTGTCCGGCTGGCCCGGCGCGGTGATGGCCCGGCAGGGCTATTACATGTCGATCCCGAAGCGGGTGCGCCCGTTCCTGGACCCGGCGGAGTGGGACTACTGGTACGAAGGCAAGCCGGCGGCCAAGGACCTGGAAGGCACCGACGGCCGGGTGGCGGTGAAGGCCGGCGCGGTGCGCTCCGGCGGCTCCTACTGGCGCCGCGCCAGCCGCATCGCCGTGTGGAACACGGTGATGGACGAGCACAATTACCTCGCCCGCCGCTGGTCGGAGCTGACGGCGGGGTGAAGCTGGCGACGTCGTCGGAGCCCTTCCCGGGGCGACGGGTCAGCCGCCTTGCGGCCCAAGAGGGAATGTGATCGCGGTGGCGGACGCTCTCCATAGAGGCCGCCCGGCGGCCTATTCCCGCGGCAGCGTCAGCCGCGCCGTCAGGCCGTTCGGCCGCCGGTTGATCAGCTCCAGGCCTCCGGAATGCGCCTGCACGATCTCCTTCACGATCGACAGGCCGAGGCCGACGCTGCCCGCACGGCCGGACCGGGTCGGATCGAGCCGGACGAAGGGCTCGATCACATCCTGCAGGTGCTGGCCGGGAATGCCGGGGCCGTCGTCCGTCACCTCGATCACGATCGTGCCGTCATGCCGGACGGCCGCGCCGACCGTCACCTCCTTGCCGAAATGAGAGCCGTTCTCGATCAGGTTGGTCACCGCCCGGGTGATGGCGTTCGGCCGGCAGAAGGCCTGGATCTGCCGTGGGCCGTCATAGCGTATGGCGACGCCGCCCTCCTCGAACTCGTCGCAGAGGGTCGACAGCAGCGCTCCGAGATCGAGCCACTCCTTCTCCTCCCGCTCGAAATTGCCGCTCAGGAAGGCCAGTGCGGAGGTGACCATCGATTGCATCAGGTCGACATCCCGGATCAGCTTGCCGCGCGCGATCTCCGCCCGCCCGGTTTGGAGCTGCAGCCGCATCCGGGTCAGCGGCGTACGCAGGTCGTGGCTGATCGCCGCCAGCATGCGCGTGCGATCCCGGATCGAGCGGGCGATCCGCTCCTGCATCAGATTGAAGGCGCGGGTCGCCAGCCTGATCTCGTGGGGCCCTTCCTCGCGAATCGGCGCGACAGCGATCTCGCCGCAGAAGCTGTCGGCCTTCTCCGCCAGGCGGCGGAGCGGGCCGATCACCCGCGACAGGGCCCAGGCCGACATCGACGCGACGGCGACGCTGAGGAACAGCAGGGTGCCGATGAAGGGCAAGGTGACCGGCGAGAACCGCGGGGGAGGCCGCGGCGAGACGCTCTCGGTCCGGATCTCCAGGATCTGATCGTCGATCACGGCCAGGACCTGGATGCCCTCGGACCGGTCGGTTCCGGCGACATCGCAGGAGTGCACCATCGTGTCGGCCATGAGGCTGCGAAGCTCGGCATCCAGCACCGCCCGCATGCCCTTCGCCTCGAGCCGGAGTCCGGTGCAAGGAACCACGGCGGGGGTCAGCCGGACCGACAGGCCGCGCTCCGTCGCCGCGGCGGCGATCAACGCCCGGTCCGCCCGGGGAACAGCGTGGATGCTTTCGATCAAGGCGGCGATCCGGAACGCGTCCGGCCATGGCCATGGCGGCGGCGGCGGGACGGGCGGATCGTGCGTCAGCAGCAGGGCCAGGAACAGCAGGAAGGTCAGCGCCGACGCCCCCGCATTGATCGCGAGGATCTGGCCGAGCATCGTGCCGATCAGGCGCCGGATCATTCGGCCAGGACGCGCGGCTGGAAGACGTACCCATCCGATCGCACGGTCCGGATGATCTCCGCGGCGAGATCGTCATTGGCGAGCTTGCGTCGCAGCCGGCTCACCAGGATATCGACGGACCTGACGGCGATGGCGAATCCTTCGCCGCGGGTCAGGTTGATCAGCGTGTCGCGCGACAGCACCTTGCGCGGGTGCTGGCAGAAGGCGAGCAGCAGATCCGCCTCGGCCCCCGTCAGCGGGACGCGCAGCCCGGCCGGCGACCGCAGGAAGCGCCGCTGCGGGAAGAAGGCGAAGCCGGAGAATCGGTACACCGCTTCCGCCTGGCGCGGCCGCCCCTGCGCCGGGAACGGTCGGCGCAGCACCGCCCGGATGCGGGCGAGAAGCTCGCGCAGATCGAACGGCTTGCAGATGTAGTCGTCGGCGCCGAGTTCCAGCCCGACAACGCGATCGGTCGGCTCGGACAGGGCGGTCAGCATGATGATGCGGGGTCCGTTCGCGGCGGACAACCGACGGCACAGCGCGAGTCCATCCTCGCCCGGCAGCATCAGGTCAAGCAGGACGAGGTCGATTTGGCCGCCTGCCAGCACCGCGGCTGCATCTTCGGCGCTCGCGATCGCGGTCGTCGCAAGACCATTGGTCTTCAGGAAGCGCTCGAGCGGATCTCTGATTTCCGCATCATCTTCAACAATCAATATATGAGCCAAAGCCATTCCGCTTTCCTCTGAATCTTCCTCCCCCTCTATGATTTAATACTAATATTTAATTTTCTAGAAACAGAAAACTCTAGTTCTACTCTCTTCGACCCGAATTGACCGCCTGTATAGCATGAAATATCTCCTTTAATGTCAAATTTTTATAGGAATTTATACACCCACAAAATTCTAAATCTCCGAAACCCATTGAATCGTATCTTGTTCATATCAGGTTATGGCCAAAATCTAGAAACTCTATATCAACATTTAAATAAATTTCTGTTCGACGCCATCGCGGCTCCATCATAAAATCCAACATATGGATCAGCGAATAGATCGTCGGAGAAATACTCCGCTATTCCCGATACATGCCAAGAACTACTTCAGATAAGGAGGAGGGAAACGCCCCTTCCTTTTCGTACCCTTCGCATTTTTGTGCTGCGGCCCAGATCAGATGCGGGCCAATACGTCCACTTCACTCCACTTTTGGTTGCTGAATAGACGGATCCACAACAGCTGCGTTGGGCAGAGCCCGGCTGCATGCCCGCGAATCGTCGCGGACAAGCGGCGCCTGCACTGGAGGGGTGATGACAACCTTTCTGATCATCTGGGCCATCGTCGGTCCTTCCCTTGGCCTGCTGGCCGGCACCCTGCTTCGGCCGCCCTGAAGCGGCCGCCGTCGCCCGCGTCGCGCAGCCGGATCTGCGAGATCGGGTCGCGGAGCGCTCGTCTCGATGAAACCTCCGCCACGTCCAGGCGAGATCCACCGGAATCCCGAGCCATGCCGGAATTCGTCCCTCCATTCCCGCCGCGTCCGAAGACATCGCCATCGATCCTTGAGCTGTTGCGGCTGAGGACGCTCGATTTCTTGAGCATCTGGGAAGAGAAAGCATTCGAATACCAGACGATGTCCATGCAGCTGCTGGCACGGCAGATCTTCATCTGCAACAGCCCGGATTCGGTCCACCACGCCTTCGTGGCCCGGGCCGAGAACTTCCAGCGCAAGAGCCCGCAGATGCGCAACGCCCTGTCCCCGCTCCTGGGCGACGGGCTCTTCGTCAGCGACGGCGAGACCTGGCGGCGCCGGCGCCGCATGATCGCACCGGTCCTGCACAGCGGACGCCTCGGGCAGTTCGCCTCGATCATGGTGGAGGCCGCCGCCGAGCTCGGCGGCCAGTGGGCGGCGCTGCCCCCGGGTGCGACCGTCGACGCGCTCAAGGCGATGGCCCAGCTGACGGCGGAGATCATCGGCCGGACGATCTTCGGCCGCACGCTCGGCGCCGACCGCACGCGGGAGGTGGTCGAGGCCTTCAGCGAGTACCAGAGGCATGCCGACCAGCGCGACCTCCTCTCCCTCCTCGGCCTGCCGCTGTCCGTCCCGCGCTGGCGCGGCGCCAAGACCACCCGGTCCGCGGCCAGTATCCACGCCATCCTGGATGAGGTGATCGCCGATCTTCGGGACGAGAACGACGCAGGCTCGGTGGTCCGAATGCTGATGCGGGAAGATCGGGGCGGAGCCCTCGATGCCACGGCGCTGCGCAACGAGGCGGCGGTGCTGTTCATGGCCGGGCACGAGACCACGGCCAACTGCCTGGCCTGGGCCTGGTATCTGCTGTCCCAGGCGCCGGAGGTGGAGGACCGCCTGCACCGGGAGCTCGACACCGTGCTCGGCGGGCGGCCGCCCGCCCTCGCCGACGTGCCGCGCCTGGTCTACACCCGTGCGATCATCGAGGAGACCCTGCGGCTCTATCCGCCGGTGCCGCTGCTGGCGCGGGAGGCGGCGCGCGAGGACACCATCCGCGGCCGCCGGGTGAAGGCCGGCGCCCTTGTCATCGTCGTGCCCTGGCTGCTGCACCGGCATCGCCTGTTCTGGCGCGAGCCCGATCATTTCAGGCCCGAGCGCTTCCTGCCCGGACACCCGGACGCCCCCCTGAAATACAGCTACGTGCCGTTCAGCGTCGGGCCGCGGACCTGCGCGGGCCTGTCCTTCGGCCTGACCGAAGCGATCGTCTGCCTCGCCACCCTGACCCGCATGGTGCGGCTGCGGCTGGCGCCCGGCGCCGTGGTCGAGCCGGTGTGCCACCTGACGCTGCGTCCGGGCGACCGCCTGCCGATGACCGTGTCGGCCCGGAACGCCCGCCCGGCCGTGGAGGCCGCCGCCGCCGCGGCGACGATGCCGCGCTGCCCGGTCGCCCATGGTTGAGGCGCCGCCCCCGCTCTCCGCCGTCTGGGGCGGGGCCGACGCCCGCGCGGCGTGGCGGCGCTACTGGCTGCGCGACACGATCTCCGGCCTGTCCGACACCGCCCTGCATTGCGCCCTGAGGGCGCTGCCGGTCGGGTCGTGCTCGGTGCTCGGCTGGTGGCTGGGCCAGCGGTTCGGCACTCGCCATCGCACCTGGCAGACGCGGGCCCTGCACAACCTCCGGCGGCTGCGGCCGGATCTGGACGACGCCGCGGCCGCCCGCGCGATCCGCCGGATGTGGGGCCATATCGGCAGCACCATGGCGGAGTTCTCCGTCCTGCCGCGGATCTGGGGCTCCGACCGCGTCGCCGTCGAAGGGCTCGGCCATCTGGAGGCGGCGCGGGCGACGGGACGGCCGCGGATCGCCGCCGCCCTGCATCTCGGCAACTGGGAGATCGTCGGCCCGACCCTCCTGGCGCTCGGCGAGAATGGCCTCGACGTCTACCAGCCGCCGCGCAACCGCTTCGAGCGCCGCATCGCCGACCGCGTGCGCCGCCGCTTCGCCGACCATCTGCTGCCCCCCGGGCGGGACACGGCACGGCGCCTGTATCGGGCTCTGGCCGAAGAGAAGCGCGGCGTCGTGCTCTACGTCGACGAGTTCCAGGACCGGCGCGTCCACGCGCCTTTCTTCGGGCGGCCGCTGCGGCTCGACGGCAATCTCGCGCGCGTCGTGCGCCTGGCGCTGATGGCCGACGCCGTCGTCATCCCGGCCTATTGCCTGCGCGAGGGGCACGGCCGGTTCTGCGTGCACATCCTGCCGCCGGTCCGGCTCGGCCCGCGGACCGACCGGTCGGCCATCGCCCAGGGCGTGGCGCAGCTGGATTCGATCATCGCCGCGGTCGTCCGCCGCCACATCGAGCAGTGGTTCATGCTGCACGACCTGGTGCTGGACGAGACGTGACCGGCCATGCGCAACGGCCGGAAGGAGGAACGCCAATGACTGCAGCCGAGACGCTGGACGGGAGCGCGTGCCGTTCGGATGCGGCGAACGACGACGCCCCCGTTCCCGAGTCCTGGGAAGGCCGCGTGGCCGGATTGAAGCAGAGGATCATGGCGCGGATCACCTGCGGCATCGAGCGGGCCGCGGGTCGCTTGCCGCCGGTCCCGCACGGGCGGCGGCGCCCATCGCCGCAAAGGATCGACCGGCCGACCGGCCGGCAGCGCGAGGCAATCGTCCAACCCACAGGTGAGGTCTTGATCGTGACATCGAGCTACAGGTTCCGCGCCCTCGACGGGCTTTCTCCGGAAGAGCTGGACGGCCACCTGCCCTTCGGCCCGGCCCGCACCGACCCGGCGGGACGATCCGGGAGCCTCGACGATCCCGACGTCCGCGAGTCGGCCAGACCGGCACCCGCGACCCTCGGGGCAGGCGCCGCCACGCTGTCGGCGAGCCGCCCGGCATCCCATGAGTTCGCGACCGCGACGGCGGGACCGAGCGAGGGCCTGGCGGGGTGGACGGTCGAGATCGTCCTGGCCTATCTGGCCAAGAACACCATCGACCCCATCGATCTGCCCAGGCTGGTTTCCGACCTGAACAAGACCCTCTGGCAGATTTCCGAGAAGGATGTCCCGTCGAAGGACGGAAGCCGGCCGGCAGTTCCGATCGCCAAATCGGTGACGCCCGACTACATCATCTGCCTGGAGGACGGCCGGCGCTTCAAATCCATGAAGAGGCACCTGAAGGCGACCTACAACCTCACGCCGGAGGAATACAGGGACAAGTGGGGTTTGCCGGAAAGCTATCCGATGATCGCGCCCAACTATGCCCGGCAGTGTTCCGAGCGGGCCAAGGTCCAGAAGCTCGGGAAGAGGCGGTCGGGCACTTGAACGAAGATGGCGGTGAGCCCTGGCCCCGGGCGCCTCGGGTCAGCCGCCCGCCGCCGCACGGAACGCCAGCCCGAGATGGTCGCGGAAGGCGCGCACCGCCGGGGTCATCGCCAGGTCGCGCTTCCAGGCCAGGCCGGCATCCATGGTCGGCACCGGCTCGGCCAAAGCGCGCTTCTCGATCCGCTGCCCGTCCAGCGACCAGGGCCGGTAGACCATGTCGGACAGGATCGTCACCCCCATCCCGGCCGCGACCATCGAGCGGACCGCCTCGACCGAGGAGGTCTGGAAGATCACGTTCGGCTGGTGCGGCGTGCGGTCCCAGTAGCGCTTGGCGGTGAAGGCGGCCTCGTCCACCGTCAGCATGACGTAGGGTTCGCGCGCCACATCGGCCAGCGACACCCGCTCGGCCTTCTGCAGCGGATGGTCGACCGGCAGCCAGAGATGGCGGGCGGAGCGGAACAGCGTCTCCGCCGCGATCTGGTCGGTGTTCTCCAGGTTCGAGGTCAGCATCACCGCGAGGTCCAGCTCGTCGCGCACCAGCCCGTCCTCAATCGCGGTGCGGTGCGCCTCGCGCAGCTCGACCGTCACCTGCGGATAGGCGCGGCGGAACCGGGCCAGGTAGGGCGGCAGGAAATAGCCGGCCACGGTGTAGGTGACGCCGACCCGCACACGCCCCTCGACCGGCACGGCGTCGCCGGAGACGCGCATCGCCTCGGCCACCGCCGCCGCGATCGCCCGGGCCTGCGGCAGGAAGCGCCCGCCCTCATGGGTCAGCGACACGCCGCTGGCGTGGCGGAACAGGAGACGGGTGCCGAGCAGGTCCTCGAGCTGCCGGATCGCCGCCGTGACCGCCGATTGCGACACGTTCAGCTCCACCGCCGCCTGGCTGATCTGGCCGAGCTCCGCCGCGGCGATGAAGTAGCGGACCTGGCGGAAGGAGAACCCCAACCGGCACCTGCAACCCGAGGTCGAGCGATATCGGAAAATCAGATATCGGTCTGAAGAAGATACTATTTCACAGGGGCGCGGCGCAGCGCAATGATGGGTCCGACAACCGGCCCGGACCCGAACGGCATCGCCCTTCGGCCAAGCGGCCGGATCCAGACAGAGAGGCCGCCATGCGCGCTCCGCGCCCCGGCACCGCCGTGCCCGCCCTGGTTTGAAAGGCTCCGACGCATGACCGAGATCAACTGCGACATGGGCGAGGGCTTCGGCCTGTACCGGATCGCTGACGACGACGCGCTGATGCCGCTGATCTCGGTCGCCAACGTCGCCTGCGGCTTCCATGCCTCGGACTTCAACCACATGCGCCGCACGGTGCAGCTGGCCAGCAGGCACGGGGTGCGGGTCGGCGCCCACCCGTCGCTGCCGGACCTGCAGGGCTTCGGCCGGCGCGAGATGAAGATCGGCCGCGACGAGCTGGCCAACTGCATCATCTACCAGATCGGCGCGCTGAAGGGGTTCCTGGACGCCGAGGGCATGCGCCTGAACCACATCAAGCCGCATGGCGCGCTGTACGGCATGGCGGCGCAGCAGGAGCCGATCGCGCACGCCATCTGCGACGCCGCCGACGTGTTCCGGGTGCCGATCCTGGGCATGGCCGGGACGCTGCACGAGACGGTGTATCAGAGCCGCGGCCACCGCATGGTGTCGGAGTTCTATGCCGATCTCGACTATGGCGACGACGGCCACCTGATCATCGTGCGGTCGCGCGGCAGCATCGACCCGAAGCGGGCGGCAGAGCGGTCGCTGCGGGCCCTGACCGAGGGCAAGGTGGCGTCCCAGGGCGGCAAGGACATCGCGGTGACGCCGGATTCGGTCTGCATCCATTCCGACACGCCGAACGCGGTCGAGGTGGCGCGCGCCGTGCGCGACGCCATCGGCCCTTTTCTGCGCGCGGCATAAGGACCGGCTGGTGAAGACGCTCCTGATCGCCAATCGCGGCGAGATCGCCTGCCGCATCATCCGCAGCGCCAAGGCCATGGGCCTGGCCACCGTCGCGGTGCATTCCGACGCCGATGCCCGCGCGCTGCATGTCGCGCTGGCGGACCGGGCGGTGCATATCGGCCCGTCCAAGCCGGCCGAGAGCTACCTGAAGATCGGCGCGATCCTCGACGCGGCCCGGACGGGCGGGGCCGATGCGGTCCATCCCGGCTACGGCTTCCTGGCCGAGAATGAGGGCTTCGCCCGGGCCGTGGCTGAGGCCGGCCTCACCTGGGTCGGGCCGACGCCGGACTCGATCGAGGCGATGGGCGACAAGGCCCGCGCCCGCACGCTGGCCGAGGCCGCCGGGGTGCCGGTGCTGCCCGGCAGCCGGCGCTTCGCCGAGGGCGAGCTGGAGGGCATCGAGGCGGCCGGCGACGCGGTCGGCTACCCGCTGCTGGTCAAGGCTTCGGCCGGGGGCGGCGGCATCGGCATGCGCGTGGTCGACGCTCCCGCCGACCTGCGCAAGGTGGCGGACTCGACCCAGGGCATGGCGGCGCGCAGCTTCGGCGACGGCGCATTGTTCCTGGAGCGCTATGTCCGCAACGCCCGGCATGTCGAGGTCCAGGTCTTCGGCTTCGGCGACGGACGGGCGATGCATCTGTTCGAGCGCGAATGCTCGGTGCAGCGCCGGTTCCAGAAGATCGTGGAGGAGAGCCCCTCCCCCGGCATCTCCGCCGCCACCCGCGCCCGGATGACGGCGGCGGCGACGGCCCTGGCCGAGGCTGTGCGCTATCGCGGCGCCGGCACCATGGAGTTCGTGGTCGACGCCGACAGCGAGGATTTCTTCTTCCTGGAGATGAACACCCGAATCCAGGTCGAGCATCCGGTGACCGAGGCGGTGACCGGCCTCGACCTGGTGGCGCTGCAGCTGCGCCTGGCCGCCGGCGAGGAGCTTTCCCTGCGGCAGGAGGACATCCGCCAGCAGGGCCACGCCATCGAATGCCGGCTCTATGCCGAGAATCCGGCCAAGATGTTCCTGCCGCAGCCCGGCACGCTGGCGCGCCTCGTTTTGCCAGAGGGGATGGCGGGCATCCGCGTCGACACCGGCGTGCGCCAGGGCGATGCGGTGACGCCGTTCTACGACCCGATGATCGCCAAGATCATCGCCCACGGCCCGGACCGCGCCGCCGCCATCGACCGGATGCTGGCGGCGCTGGAGCGGGTCGAGGTGGAGGGGCTGGTGGCCAATGCGCCGTTCCTGGCGCGCACGGTCGGCCACCCCGCCTTCCGCGAAGGCCGCACCACCACGAGCTTCGTCGACACCCACAAGGCCGCGCTGATCGGCTGACCAGGACAGGGCAGGCAGGGAGACAGGGATGATCTACGAGACGCCGGCATTCCGGCCCGGGGGCGACCGGTACATGCTGATCGAGTTCGGCAACGAGATGAATCTCGAGCTGAACTTCATGGCCCAGGGCCTGGCCACCGCCATCGCCGAGCAGAAGACCAGGGGCGTGATCGAGACCGCGCCCTGCTTCGCCTCGATGCTGATCCATTACGAGCCGGACGAGATCTCCTACGCCGACCTGTCGCGCGAGCTGGAGCGGCTGATCGCAGCCCTGGGCCCGTCCGACGACATCGAGCTGGAGAGCCGGATCTTCTACTTCCCGACGGTCTATCTCGACCCCTGGACGCGGGATTGCGTGCAGGACTACATCGCCAAGATCGTGCCGAAGCAGCCCGACCCGGAATTCGTGGCCGAGCTGAACGGCCTGTCGGACGTGGCCCAGTTTGTCCGCGTCCATTCCGGCACCGAATACTGGGTGGCGTCGCTGGGCTTCTGGCCCGGCCTGCCCTTCATGATGGCGCTGGACCCGCGCTGCAAGCTGACCGCGCCAAAATACAACCCGCCACGGACCTGGACGCCGAAGGGCACGGTCGGGATGGGCGGCGCCTCGACCGCGATCTACCCGGAGCGCCTGCCCGGCGGCTACCAGATCTTCGGCCGCATCCCGGTGCCGATCTGGGACCCGGAACAGCGCTTCGACGTGTTCGCGGAGTCGATCTGCCTGTTCCGCCCCGGCGACCGGGTGAAGTTCGTGCCCTGCACGGTCGAGGAGTTCGAGGAGGCGGAGCGGCGCGTCGCCGACGGCAGCTACGTCTACAATGTGGTCGAGTACCAGAAGTTCTCCGTCCGCCAGTACAAGCGCTGGGTCGGGTCGCTCGACCTCGCCCGCCGATTCTGAGGAGGCCCGCATGCTCGACGTGATCAAGCCGGGGCTCGAGACCTCGGTGCAGGACTGGCCGGGCCGGATCGGCTTCTGGAACCAGGGCTTCCCGCCCTCCGGCCCGATGGATTCCTGGTCCTTCCGCCTGGCCAATGTGCTGGTCGGCAACGCGCCCGGCGCGGCCGGCCTCGAATGCCAGTTCCTGGGCCCGACGCTGAGGTTCCAGAGGGACGGCGTGATCGCCGTGACCGGCGCCGACATGCAGGCGGCGCTGGACGGCGAGCCCTTGCCGATGTGGCAGTCGGTGGCGGTCAAGGCCGGCCAGACGCTGGCCATGGCCTTCGCCCGCACCGGCGCGCGCACCTACATCGCCTTGGCCGGCGGCATCGAGACCGAGCCCTGGCTGGGCGCCCGCGCCACCTTCCACAAGGCGGGCGTCGGCGGCATGGGCGGCCGGGCGATCAAGGAGGGCCAGTCGGTGCCGGCGGCCAAGGCCGCGGGAAAGCCCGGGCGCCGGGTGAAGGCGGAGGCGCGGCCGGACTTCGCCAGGGAGAAGCGCTGGACCGTCGAGGTGGTGGCCGGGCCGAACGACGACTGGATCGACGCCGCAGGGCATGAGCGCTTCCTGTCCGCCGACTGGAAGCTGTCGGCCAAGTCCGACCGCACCGGCTTCCGCCTGGACGGGCCGCAATGGAGCTTCACCGACAAGGCGACGGACAAGGCGCCGGAGCACGGGTCGCTGCCGTCCAACATCATCGACCAGGGCTACCCGCTGGGCGCCATCAACCTGGCCGGGCAGACGCCGATCATCCTGGTCAATGACGGCCCGTCGATGGGCGGCTTCATCAACCCCTACACCGTGCCGCAGGCCGCATTCTGGAAGCTGGGCCAGTCGCGGCCCGGCGAGATCTACAACTTCAAGGCGGTCTCGGTCGACGAGGCCCAGGCCATGGCCCGCCGGCTGCGCGAGCTGTGCGGCGAAGCCTCCATCGAAACCATCTGACGACAGGGAAGACCATGGCGACCGAAGTGAAGACCCAGACCGCGGGCAACATGTGGAAGGTGCTGGTCAAGCCCGGCGACGCGGTGGCGGCCGGCGACACGCTGTTCATCATGGAGGTGATGAAGATGGAGGTGCCGCACGAGGCGCCGGTGGCCGGCACCGTCACCGCTGTTGAGGTCGCCGAAGGGGCCGAGGGGCTGGATGCCGACCAGACCGTGGTGGTGATCGGCTGACCGCCCTATACGCGGGTATAATCCCCTAGTCCCCGCGGTTGCGGCCTTAAACGTCAAGATGATGGTGCGGTCCGCGCAAAGGGCGTTTGCTTCCGGGGCATCGACGGCCGGGGCCGCGATGGCCGGGGCGGCGCCCTCTCGGGTTGCAACCGAAACCTCCGGCCCCGCCTCCCGGCCGCCGAGCCAGCGTGCCAATCGGCCTTGGCCGAAGGTGCGGGCGAGGCCCCGACGACCGTCCCGACCTCCACCTCGCAGCCTCCCGGGAAGACGATCGACGCGTGGATCAGATGACGCCGCCGCGTCGGCCCCTGCCCCGCGGCGTGCGGTCCGGCTCCTGAAAAGCCGGGACCACGAAGGACTGGAGGAACACATGACCCTGTTCACCCGCCGCGCCGCCCTCGGCACCATGGCCGCGGGCGGCCTCGCCGTCGCCGCCACCGGCGCGAACGCCCAGGGCGCCACCGTGCCGCAGCCGATGACCCCGGGCCGCGGCGGCACCGATCCCGGTCCGCGCGACCTGCTGCGCGACCAGGAGAATCCGAGCTTCCTGAACCCGCCGCGGACCGACAGCGGCACGTTCCAGAACCTGCGCTATTCGTTCTCCGACGCGCATGTGCGCCAGGAGGAGGGCGGCTGGACCCGTCAGGTCACGATCCGCGAGCTCAGCGTCTCCAAGACCATCGCGGGCGTGAACATGCGCCTGAACGCCGGCGGCACACGTGAGCTGCATTGGCACAAGCAGGCGGAATGGGCCTACATGCTCTATGGCGAGGCGCGGATCTCCGCCGTCGACGCCATGGGCAACAACTTCGTCGACGATGTCGGCGTCGGCGACCTCTGGTACTTCCCCTCGGGCATCCCGCATTCGATCCAGGGCCTGGGCAAGGACGGCTGCGAATTCCTGCTCGTCTTCGACGACGGTGAATTCGACGAGGATGGCACCTTCCTGCTGAGCGATTGGTTCAAGCATGTGCCGACCGACGTGCTGGGCAAGAATTTCGGTATCGATCCGAAATATTTCGGCCACACGCCGGACCCGCGCGAGCGCTACATCTTCAACCTGCCGGTCCCGGGCCCGCTGGCCGGCGACAAGATCGCCGGGGCCAAGCCGGTGCCGCAGACCTTCAGCCACCGGATGCTGGCGCAGGACCCGATCAAGACCAAGGGCGGCACCGTCCGCATCACCGACTCCTCGAACTTCAACGTGTCGAAGACCATCGCCGCGGCGCTGGTGGAGATCGAGCCCGGCGGCATGCGCGAGCTGCACTGGCACCCCAATGCCGACGAGTGGCAGTACTACATCGAGGGCCAGGCCCGCATGGGTGTGTTCGGCGCCGTCGGTTCCGCCCGCACCATCGACTTCACGGCCGGCGATGTCGGTTACGTGCCCTTCGCCATGGGCCACTACATCGAGAACACCGGCACCACGACGCTGCGCTTCCTCGAGATGTTCAAGAGCAGCTACTACGCCGACGTCTCGCTGAACCAGTGGCTGGCGCTGACCCCGCCGGAGCTGGTGCAGGGCCATCTCAACCTCGACAAGGCGGTGATGGACGCGCTGCGCAAGGACAAGACCCCGGTCGTCGCCGGCTGAGCCGGCGGCCCCGCCGCCAGGCCCCTGCGCCACCGGTGACAGGGGCTTGGCGGAGGACGGGCCCAGACTGCCGCCCCGGCGGCCGGGCCCCCGGCGCCGCAGAGGAGATGATCGGCAATGTACCGCGACACGATTGCCAAATACGCTGAGTCCGGCGCGCACAAGGCCGGGATGGTCAGGGCCCATCTGCTGAGCTTCCTGATCGGCTCGGCCCTGGCCGGCGCCTATATCGGCTTCGGCGACATCTTCATGTTCACCGTCGGCGCCCATGCCGACCCGTCCTGGTCGCATCTGGTGATGGGCGCGGTCTTCGCCTCGGCCCTGACCATCGTGGTCTTTGCGGGGTCGGAGCTGTTCACGGGAACCGCCATGACCATGCCCTTCGCCGTGCTGCGCGGCGACAGCGGCCTGGGCGACATGGTGCGGGTCTGGATCGCCTGCTGGGTCGGCAACCTGGCCGGCGCGGTGGTGCTGGCGGCGCTGCTGCACATGGCCGGCGGCGGCGTGCTGCTGACCGACGGCAGCAGCGAGTTCTTCGCCGTCGTCGCCGCCAAGATCGCGGCGCCCGGATACGAGCTGTTCGCCCGCGGCCTCTTGTGCAACTGGCTGGTCTGCCTGGCGATCTGGATGTGCGGCCGCACCGAGAACGACGCCGCCAAGATCGCGCTGATCTTCTGGCCGATCGCGATCTTCGTCGCCTGCGGCTTCGAGCATTCGGTCGCCAACATGTTCGTCTTCGCGCTGGCCCTCCTGGGCGAACATCCGGAGACGGTCACGCTCGGCGGCGCCCTGCACAACCTGGTCTGGGTGACGCTGGGCAACCTCGCCGGAGGCGGGCTCATGGTCGGGCTGGGCTACTGGCTGCAGGAGCGCGGCGCCGAGCGGAAGGCCGCGGCCCCGGCCGTCCAGCCGTCCGGCGCCCTGCCCCGCGCCTGACCTCGCTGCGAGGGGCGAAGAGGAAAACCATGTCTGCGCGACAGCCCTCCAAGCGATATCAGGATGGAGACCGCAGAGGGCGGAAGAAGGCGCGGATATCGTCGGCCAGCAGCGCCGGCTGCTCCATGGCGGCGAAATGGCCGCCCTTGGGCATGATCGTCCATCGGCCGACCTCGAAGACGCGCTCGACCCATGAGCGGGGCGGCATCGGCAGCTCGCGCGGGAACAGAGCGACCCCGAGCGGCGGAGCGATGCGCTCGCCGCCTTCGAAGGTCAGGGGACGAAGGCGGTTCTCCTTGTAGAGCCGCAGGGAGGCGGCGATGGCGTCGCTGAACCAGTAGAGGGAGATATCGGTGAGAAGCGCGTCCATCGTGAAGACGCGTTCGACCTCCCCGTCGCAATCGCTCCACGCGCGAAACTTCTCGGCGATCCACGCCGCCAGCCCGACCGGCGAATCCGTGAGGGCGTAGGCGAGCGTCAGCGGCTTCGTGCCCTGCATCAGAGCATAGGCGCCCTCGGATCCGGCCCAGGATGCCGCCCTGTCCAGGAAGGCCTGTTCCTCCGCCGTGACGGCAGGGAAACCCGCACCGGTCGGGGGCCGGTAGCTTCCGGGAATGAAGTTGAGGTGGACGCCCACGACGTTGCCGGGGAACATCCGCGCCAGCCATGTCGAAACCCCGGCGCCGATATCGCCGCCCTGCATCCCGAAGCGCTCATAGCCAAGGCCACGCATCAAGCCCAGCCACAATTCGGCGATCTGCCTGGAGCTCGTACCCGGACGCGCCGGAGCCTGCGAAAAGCCGAATCCCGGCAGAGAGGGCACGACGACATGGAAGGCGTCCGCCGGATCGCCGCCATGGGCCGCCGGATCCGCCAGCATTGGAATGATATGCTCCATCTCGATGAAGGAGCCCGGCCAGCCGTGCGTGAGCACGAGAGGCAACGGCGCCGGGCCCGTGCCCGGCTGATGCACGAAATGGATGTCCAGCCCGTCGATTGCGGCCTTGTACTGCGGCAGCCGGTTGAGCCGGGCCTCTTGCGAGCGCCAGTCGAATCGATCTTGCCAGTGGTCCGCCAGCCGCTCGATGAACGACAGGCTCGCGCCGTCGTCCCACGCGTCGCGCGCGAGGCTGGCCGGCAGCCGGGTCGCGCGGAGACGGCGCTGCAGATCCGCAAGCCGCTCCTCGGCGACGTGGATCTGGAAGGGGCGTATTTCCAACTGTGGCTTCCTTGGTCGGATGCGTTGAACGGAGCGCCCAGGCTTCCAGGCTATGGAGGAGCGGCGCGCTGTGCCTCCAGCGCGTCGGCGATGCGGACGAGGTCGGCGACGGACCGTGCCGCCATCTTCCGCATCACCTGGCCGCGATGGATCTTGATCGTGATCTCGGCGACCCCGAGCTGCGCCGCGATCTCCTTGTTCATCAGCCCGGCCGCGACCAGGGCCATGATCTGCCGCTCGCGCGGGGTCAGGGTCTCGTACCGCCCCACGACCTCCGCCATGCGCCGCGCCGCCGCCCGCCGGTCGCGGTCGCGCTCGATCGCCGCGGCGACGGCGTCGAGCATGTCCTGGTCCCGGAACGGCTTGGCCAGAAAGTCGACCGCCCCGGCCTTCATCGCCCGCACGCTCATCGGGATGTCGCCGTGGCCGGTCATGAACACGACCGGAATCCGGCAGCCGGCCCGGGCCAGCTGGGCCTGGACGTCCAGGCCGCTGGCCATCTGCAGCCGGACGTCCAGCACCAGGCACCCGGCCGACGGCGCCAGGCCGCTGTCCAGGAATTCCTCCGGCGACGCGAAGCAGGCGACGCGGAAGCCGACCGAGCGCAGCAGGCTGTCCAGCGCGGTGCGGACCGCGGCCTCGTCGTCCACCACCAGCACCAGCGGCGCCTCGGCCGCCATGCCGGTCATGCCGCCCTCCCGGCCGCCGGCAGGGCGACATGGAAGGTCAGCCCGGCATCGGCGTTGCGCGAGGCCCAGATCCGCCCGCCATGGGCTTCGACGATCGAGCGGCAGATCGACAGGCCGAGACCCATGCCGCCGGGCTTGGTGGTGCGGAACGGGGTGAACAGGCGCGCCATCTCCTCCGGCTCCAGCCCGATGCCGCTGTCGGCGACCAGGATCAGTCCCTCGCCCGCCGGGCCGACGCCGGTCTCGATCGCGAGCTCGCGGCGGGGGGCAGTCTCCATCGCCTGGACGGCGTTGACCACGAGATTGATCAGCACCTGCTGCAGCTGGATCCGGTCGGCCAGCACGGGCGGCACCCCGGGCCCGGGCCTGAGGTGCAGCGCCACGCCATGGTCGGCGATCTCCCGCCGCATCAGCTCGACCACCTCGTCGACCACGGTATCGAGGTCCGCGGCGACCCGCTCGGGCGCCGCCTTCCGGGTCAGGTCGCGCAGCCGCTGCACGACGTGATCGGCGCGGCTGGCCTGGCCGGTGATCCGGCCGGCGCAGGCCCGGGCCTCGTCGAGCGCCGGCACCGGCCGGTCGAGCCAGCGCAGGCAGGCCTGGGCGTCGGTCATGATCGCGGCCAGCGGCTGCTTCACCTCATGCGCGATCGACGTCGTCAGCTCGCCCAGGGTGGCGATGCGCGAGACATGCGCCAGCTCGGCCCGGGCCTCGGCCAGCGCCCGTTCGGCCCGGCTGCGCTCGGTGATGTCGACGACACTCAGCAGGCCGGTGGACCGCACGCCGTCGACCGGAAAGGTCGCGGTGACGAGGACCGAGCGGCGCTCGCCGCCGATCGTCCGCAGCACGGTCTCGCCGGTGAAGGACGGCCGGCCTTCCGCCAGGGCGATCAGCAGGTCGCGCCAGGTCCGGACGGTCTCGGGCAGGAAGATGTGCTGACGCATGGCGATCGCCTCGGCCGCGTCCGCGGCGCCGACCAGCCGTACCGCGGCGTCGTTGGCACCGACCGTCCGCATCAGGGCGATGCAGCGCTCGACCAGGCGGTGGTCGTCCTCCAGCCGGCGGCGCAGGTCGGGGACGCTCTGCCGCGAGAGATCCTCGAACAGGCCGTGGATTCGGGTGAAATCCTCCTCCCAGATCGCCACGCCGACCGACTGGAAGATGCCACGCCAGCGCCGCTCGCTGTCGCGCAGCACCGCCGTCGCCGCCTGGCTGCGCCGGGCCAGCGCCGTGGCGATGGCGATCGAGGACAGGCTGACGATGCCGCGCAGCAGATGGGCCTCGAAGCCGGTCTGGCGCAGCCCGACCAGGAATCCCACGACCGTCAGCCCGCCGCAGGCGAGCGCCACCAGCAGGATGCCCCGGCGGTCGAGGAAGCCCACCGACATCAGGATAACGATGGCGTAGAGCACCGCCACCGCGATCTTCATCGGGCTGAAGGTGTCGAACAGGAAGATGGCGAGGGCCAGCGCCGCGGTCAGCAGCGGCAGCAGCCGGCCATGCCCGGGCCGGGCCCGCGGCGCGAAGGCCGCGCGGCCCCCGGTCCCTTCGGCCGGAATGGCAGTCACCGGCGCCGCCACCGGCGGACGGGGGCGGAAGCGATCGGCATCATGGCGCCATGTCTCCTCGGCCGGGTGCCGGTCCGGCCGGCCCGGTTCGCTGTGCTGGCGGAGACATGATCATCCACGCGCCCGGCGGCAACACCCCGGTCCCGGCCCCTGGCGTGCGCGATGCGCAGGGGTCGCATGCGGCGCCGGCGTCACTCGCCCGCCGAGGGTGCGCCTTCGGCAGCCAGGTGCGGCGGCATCGCACTGTCCTGCCGGCGGCGGCCGGCGAGCCGGACCCGCAGCTTGTCGAGATACAGGTAGACGACCGGCGTCGTGTACAGGGTCAGCGCCTGGCTCAGGATCAGGCCGCCGACCATGGCGTAGCCCAGCGGCTGCCGCAGCTCCGACCCGGTGCCGGAGCCCAGCATCAGCGGCAGGCCGCCCAAAAGCGCCGCCATCGTCGTCATCATGATCGGGCGGAAGCGCATCAGGCAGGCCTGGCGGATCGCGTCGAACGGGGTGAGCCCCTGGTCGCGCTCCGCCTGGATGGCGAAGTCGACCATCATGATGCCGTTCTTCTTGACGATGCCGATCAGCAGGATCACGCCGATCAGCGCGATGACGCTGAAGTCGAAGCCGAACAGCATCAGCATGACCAGGGCGCCGGCGCCGGCCGAGGGCAGGGTCGACAGGATCGTCAGCGGGTGGATGTAGCTCTCATACAGCACGCCGAGGATGATGTAGATCACGATCAGCGCCGCGGCGACCAGATAGGGCTCGCTGGCCAGCGAGGACTGGAAGGCCTGGGCGTTGCCCTGGAAGGTGCCGGTCAGAGAGGCCGGCACGCCTATCTCCTGCTCGGCCTGCTGGATCGCCGTCACCGCGTCGCCCAGCGCCACGCCCGGGGCCAGGTTGAAGCTGAGCGTCACCGCCGGGAACTGGCCCTGGTGGTTGATCGACAGGAAAGCCGTCGGCCGGGTGGTCCAATGCGCCAGGGCGCTGATCGGCACCTGCTCGCCGGTCAGCGGCGACTTGATGTAGATCCGGTCGATCGCCGAAGGCTTGTCCTGCAGCTGGGGCAGCACCTCCATCACCACGTGGTAGCTGTTGACCTGGGTGAAGTACTGCGCCGCCTGGCGCTGGCCGAAGGCGTCGTAGAGGGTGTCGTCGATCAGCTGCGGCTGGATGCCGTAGCGGGCGGCGGCGTCGCGGTCGATGTCGAGCGTCAGGGTGGTGCCGCCGGTCTGCTCGTCGGTGGCGACGTCGCGCAGCTGCGGCAGGGCCTTCAGCTTGGCGTAGACCCTGGGCGCCCACTGGTTCAACTCGTCGATATTCGCGTCCTGCAGCGTGTACTGGTACAGGGTCCGGGTCGGCCGGCCGCCGATGTTGATGTCCTGGGCCGGCTGCAGGAACAGGGCCGCGCCCTCGACCTGGGCCAGAAGCGGCCGCAGCCGGTCGATGACCTGGCTGGCCGAGGCCTGGCGCTCGTCGCGTGGCTTCAGGGTGATGAACAGGCGGCCGTTGTTCAGCGTCTGGCCGCCGCTGGAGCCGAGCGCCATGCCGACGGTGGCGACATCCGGGTCGGCGGCGACGATCTTGCCGAGCTCGACCTGCTTGCGGCTCATCTCGGCGAAGGAGATGTCCTGCGCCGCCTCCGAGGTGCCGAGGATCAGGCCGGTGTCCTGCTGCGGGAAGAAGCCCTTGGGGATGACGACGAAGAGATAGCCGGTGGCGGCGATGGTCGCCAGGAACACCATCAGCGTGATGCGGCTGTGCCGGAGTGCCGTGTCGAGCGACCGGCGGTAGCCCGTCAGCATCAGGTCGAAGCCGCGCTCCGACAGCCGGTACAGGCGACCGTGCCGGCCGGTGTCGTGCTTCATGAACTTCGAGCACATCACCGGGGTCAGGGTCAGGGACACGATCGCCGAGACCAGGATGGTCATGGTCACGGTGACGGCGAATTCGCGGAACACCCGGCCGACGATGCCGCCCATCAGCAGCAGCGGAATGAACACGGCGACCAGCGACAGGCTGATCGAGAAGATGGTGAAGCCGATCTCGCCCGCGCCCTTCAGCGCCGCCTGCACCGGCGACAACCCTGCCTCGATATGGCGGTGGATGTTCTCCAGCATGACGATGGCGTCGTCGACGACGAAGCCGACGGCGATGCTGAGGCCCATCAGCGAGAGGTTGTCGAGGCTGTAGCCGAAGACGTACATCAGCGCCAGGGTGCCGACCAGCGCCAGCGGCACGGTCACGCTGGGGATCGCCGTGGCCCAGAAGCTGCGCAGGAACACGAAGATCACCATCACCACCAGGGCGATGGTCAGAGCCAGGGTGAACTGCACGTCGGCGACCGAGGCGCGGATGGTGGTGGTGCGGTCGCTGAGGATGTCGACCTTGACCGCCGGCGGCATCGCCGCCTGCAGCTGCGGCAGCAGCGACTTGACGTGGTCGACCACCTCGATGACGTTGGCGCCCGGCTGCTTGAACACGATCAGCAGCACCGCGCGCTGGCCGCCGGCCCAGGCCGCGAGCTTGGTGTTCTCCGGCCCCTCCACCGCCTGGCCGATGTCGCGGATGCGCACCGGCGCGCCGTTCTTGTAGGCGATGATGATGTCGTTCCAGGGGTCGGCCTTCAGCTCCTGGTCGTTGTCGTAGATGGTGAAGGTCCGGGTCGCGCCGTCGATGCTGCCCTTGGGGCTGTCGGTGGTGGCGTCGGCGATGACGCCGCGCACATCCTCCAGCCCGATGCCCAGCGCCGCCAGCTTCTGCGGGTCGACCTGCACCCGCACCGCCGGCTTCTGCTGGCCGCCGATGCTGACCTGGGCGACGCCCGGCACCTGGCTGATGTTCTGGCTCAGCACGTTCTCGGCATAGTCGTCGACCGTGGTCAGCGGCAGCGTGTCGGAATGCACCGCGAACACCAGGATCGGCGCGTCGGCCGGGTTGACCTTGCGGTAGGTCGGCGGCGAGGGAAGGTTCTTCGGCAGCTGGCCGCCGGCGGCGTTGATCGCGGTCTGCACGTCGCCGGCCGCGGCGTCGATGTTGCGGTCGAGGTCGAACTGCAGCGTGATCGAACTGTTGCCGAGCGTGCTGCTGGAGGTCATCTGCGACACGCCGGGGATCTCGGCGAATTGCCGCTCCAGGGGCGCCGTCACCGACGAGGCCATGGTGGTCGGGTCGGCGCCGGGCAGCTGGGCCGAGACCTGGATGGTCGGGAAGTCGACCTGCGGCAGCGGCGCCACCGGCAGCAGCGGATAGGCGACGAGGCCGACCAGCAGCACCCCGGCCATGATCAGCGAGGTGGCGATCGGCTTGCGGATGAAGGGGGCCGAGATGCTCATGGTCAGGCGCTCGGCTGGCTGGCGGCGGCCTGGCGGGTCTGCACCCTCGTGCCCGGCTGCAGCCGGTACTGGCCGGCGGTGACGACGCTGGCGCCGGCGTCGAGGCCGGTCTCGACCACGGCCGCGCCGTCGGTGATCTGGCCGATGCCCACCGGCCGCAGCTCGACCGTGGCGTCCGGCTTCACCGCATAGACGTAGAGGCCGTCGGGCCCGCGCTGGATCGCGGCGGAGGGCACGGTGACCACGTTCTGCTCGGTGCGCAGCAGCAGCCGGACATCGACGAACTGGCCGGGCCACAGCTGGTTGGCCTTGTTCGGGAAGGTCGCCTTCAGCCGGATCGTGCCGCTGGCCTGGTCGATCTGGTTGTCGACCAGCTGCAGCGTGCCCTGGTCCAGCGGCTTGTCGTCGCCGCGGGTGTCGGCAAACACCGTCAGCGGCCCCTTGGCCATCGCCGCCGAGATCTGCGGCAGATCCTCCTCCGGCAGGGTGAAGATCGCCGTGATCGGGTGCAGCTGGGTGATCACCACGAGGCCGCCGGTGTCGGTGGCGTGGACGATGTTGCCCTGGTCGACCAGGCGGATGCCGGTTCGGCCGTTCAAGGGCGAGGTGATGGTGGTGTAGCCGAGCTGCGTCGCGGCGTTGTCGATCGCCGCCTGGTCGCCCTCGATCTGGGCCTGCAGCTGCGCGATCAGCGCCTTCTGCGTGTCGACGCTCTGCGCCGTCGCATACTGGTGCAGGTTCTGGAAGCGCTGCAGGTCGAGCTGGGCGTTGGCCAGCTGCGCCTCGTCCTTGGCCTTGGTCGCCTTGGCCTGGTCCAGCGCCGCCTGGAACGGCCGCGGATCGATCTGCGCCAGGGTCTGGCCGGCGGTGACGTGCTGGCCTTCCTGGAAGGAGACGGTCTGCAGCTGGCCGTCGACCCGGGACTTCACCGTCACCGTGTTCAGCGCCTGCACGGTGCCGAGCCCGGTGAGATAGACCGGCACGTCGCGGCGCTGCGCCGCCGCCGCCTCGACCGGCACCGCCAGAGGCGGCGCCTCGGGCGCGGCCGAGGCGGCACTGCCGCGCAGCTCGCGACCGACCAGAACGGCGGCGCAGACCAACACGAGGGCGATCGGGGTGCCGATCCGCAGCACCGTCCGGCGGGCGACAAGGGGCATCTGCATCTCTCCAGCGGCAGGCAATCGAGAGAGGCGCGGGCGCCGCAGCCATGACGGCCGCGACGCCCGCGATCGACGTCTCCTCCCGGTCCTCGGCTGGCCCGATGCGCTCCGCCCCGGCGGGTTGCCGGGACGGGGCGTGGACCGGCGCCGACGCCAGCGCGGCGCCGACACCTGCCTCTTGGTGCTGAGCGAATGGCGAAAGGTGACTTCGCCAGAGCTGGGAAGTCAATGGCATAAGTTCATCAGGAGACAGGATGACGCAGCGATCTGTTTTCATGAATTCTTTGCAATATTGGTTCTGGATGATCGCTTTATTAAATTCCCGTAAGAAGAGCTCCACCCGCACCGTCCCCGCCCATATGTTGCAGTGCGGAATCGCTCGACGCCACGGCGATCGCGGCAAGGCCCGCGGCCCGGACGGCCGGCATCCCGCTGCACTCTCGAAGACCACGCAACGCCGGGACCCGCCCCGAAGGCCGCTCCCGGACCAGGTTGAAGAGGAACCATCATGTCTCTGCTCAGGCATCCCCGCCCCGCGGGGCTCGCGGCCCTGCTCATGCTCGGACTCGCCGCCGCCGGGCCCGCCTTCGCCCGCACCGGTCTGCAATCCGAGCACACTCCGCTCCTGCCGCAGACGGCACAGGCGGATTCGACCGACGCCCAGATCGACTCCGGTCCGTCCTTCGATCACGGCGAGAACGCCGCCGACCGCGGCAGCCATAGGGCCGATATCGGCCATGACCGTGGAGCCCGCGGCCATGACGGCGGCCACGGCGGCGACCATGGCGGAGGGCGGGGTCGGTAGGACGACCATCGACGCAGAGCCGGCGGCGATCGCCGCCGGCTTCGGCGACCCAGGCCGGCCGCCCGGCCCGGCCTGGGTCCCCTTCCCGGACGATGCGGCTTGCCCGCCAGATCCGTTATCGATATCATTATCGATAACGATAATGGAGATCGGATGCTCACCCTCGTCCAGGACGGCATGCGGCCCGGCAAGAGCGCGGAGGTCTTCGACGGCCTCAAACGCATGATCATGCTGGGCGAGGTCGCGCCCGGCATCGCCCTGCTGGAGCTGGAGCTGGCACAGCGCTTCCAGTGCAGCCAGGGCACGGTGCGCGAGGCGCTGCTGGCGCTGCAGGAGGAAGGGCTGGTGCATCGCCTGCCGCACAAGGGCACGCGGGTCGCCGACTGCACCGAGGACGAGGCCGTGGAGATGTTCCGGCTGCGCCACGGCATCGAGACCCGCGGCATCGTCCGCGCCCTGCGTCGCCCCGACCCCACTTTGCTGCCGGACCTGACCGCCCTGATCGAGGGCATGGAGGCGAAGGCGCTGGCCGGCGACGAATACGGCCAGACCGAGCTGGACCGCGCCTTCCACCGGCGGCTGTTCCGGGCCGCCGGCCTGCCGGCGGTGGAGCCGCTGCTGCACCGCTGCATCCTGCACAACCACCGCTTCAAGATCACCCGCAGCGGCGAGCGGCGCGACCTGACGGCCACGGCCAAACGGCATTGGAGCATCGTCGAAGCGCTGGCGGCGCGCGACGAGGCCGCGGCGGTCGCCGCCATCGGCCACCACATCGAGACCATCGTCGATGTCGGCCCGTCGATCTTCGGCGCCGCACCCGAGAGGGCCAAGGCATGACCGGCTTCGACCCGAACGACGCGCCGAACCCCGAGATGGCGGCGATCATGGCGCGGCTGGCCGCCGAGGACGGGCACCTGCCGGACCCGATGACGCTGCCGGCCGCCGAAGGCCGGGCGCAGGCCGAGGCGGGCAACGCTCGCTGGAACCGCGACCTGCCGCCGATGGAGACGGCCGAGCTGACGCTGCCCGGCGGCGATGGTCTCCGCCCGGCCCGGCTGTTCCGGCCGGCATCGGCGCGCGGCGCGATCCTGTACATCCATGGCGGCGGCTGGGCCTTCTGCAGCCTCGACACCCACGACCGGGCGATGCGCTGCCTGGCCGAGGCGACGGGCATGGCCGTGATCGGCATCGACTACCGCCTGGCGCCGGAGCATCCCTACCCCGCCGGGCTGGACGATTCCGTGGCGGCCTGGCGGGCGCTGCCGGAGATGCTGGCGCGGCACGGCCTCTCCGGTCCGGTCGGCGTCTCGGGCGATTCCGCCGGCGCCAACCTGGCGCTGGCGCTGATGCTGCGGGAACGGGACGCCGGGCGGACGCTGCCGGAGTTCGGGCTGCTGTTCTACGGCGTCTATGCCGTCGATCACGACACCGAGTCCCACCGGCGCTTCGGCCCCGGCGGTTACGGCCTGACCACCGCGAAGATGATCCGCTACCGGGACTGGTACGCGCCCGACCCCGCCACCTGGGGAGAGCCGCCGGTCTCGCCGCTGACGGCATCGAACCCGGCGCTGCGGGCGCTGCCGCCGCTCTACCTCAACGCCGCCGGGCTCGATCCGCTGCTCAGCGACACGCTGATGCTCGGCGAGCGGCTGCGGGCGCTGGGGCGGGCCGACCCGGTGCGGGTCCATCGCGGGGTCATCCACGGCTTCATGCAGATGACGAGCGCGCTGGCGGAGGCCCGAACGGCCTTCGCCGAAACCGGGGCCTGGACCCGGCGGTTCAACGAAAACGCATAGAGGGAGGAGGAAACGTCATGAGGACGATGCAGGGCGCGGCCCTGGCTGCGCTGCTGGCGCTGGCCGCCGGGACGGCGCAGGCCGAGAGCACGGTCCGCTTCTGGTACCATTTCGACAATCCGGACAATCCGGTGGCCGATCTGGTCGCCAGGTTCGAGGCGGCCAATCCGGGGATCAAGGTCGAGGCCGAGAACATCCCCTGGAACAGCTACTACGACAATCTCTACACCGCGATCGCCGGCGGCAACGCGCCGGACGCGGCGATGGTGAAGCTGTTCGCCCAGCCGCGGCTGGTGGAGATGGAGGCGCTGGAGCCGCTGGACGACCGGATCGCCGGCTGGGAGGGCAAGGCCGACCTGCAGGACGACCTGCTGAAGATCAACGGCGGACCGGACGGGAAGCAGTATTACCTGCCGGTGCAGTACGTCGTCTCCTACCTCTACTACCGCGCCGACCTGTTCGCCGAGGCCGGGCTGCAGCCGCCGAAGACCTGCGACGACTTCGCCAAGGCGGCCAAGGCGCTGACCCGCGACACCAATGGCGACGGCCAGCCGGACATCTGGGGCTTCGGCTTCCGCGGCGGCAAGGGCGGCTACGACCATTGGGGTCCCTTCGTGCTGTCGGCCGGCGCCACGTTCGAGAAGGGCGGGCTGACCAGCCAGCAGGTGATCGCCGCCAACAATTGGCTGGTCGACCTCTACCGCAACCAGAAGCTGTTCCCGCCCTCGGCCCCGAATGACGGGTTCCAGGAGATCATCGCCGCCTTCCAGCAGGGCCGCACGGCGATGACGATCCATCACATCGGCTCCTCCGCCGGCATGGTGAAGGCGCTGGGCGACAAGGTTTCCGCCGTGCCGGTGCCGGAGTGCAACGGCGGCCGCTGGACCTCCTATGGCGACGAATCCCTGGCCGTGCTGTCCTCGGCCGAGGACAAGGACGCCGCCTGGAAGTGGATCGCCTTCCTGGCCAGCGGCGACGCCAATGTCGAGTTCAACAAGGCGACCGGCCAGCTGCCGGTGACCAAGAGCGGCGCGGCGAAGTGGACGCTGCACGAGAAGCGCTTCGTCGACGCCACGGTGCAGTCCCTGCCCTTCGCCCACAGCCTGCCGGCCGTCTCCCAGACCGCGGATTTCGTCAACACGGTGTGGCCGGCGGCGATGCAGCGGGCCCTGACCGGCGAGATCACGCCGGAGCAGATGATGCAGGAGATCGAGCAGCTCTACGCCCCATGAAGTCCACCTCGATGACCCTGGCGTCGGCACAGGCGGCCCCGGCCCGCGGCAAGGCGCGGACCCGGATCCTGCCCTATGTGCTGCTGAGCCCTGCGGTGCTGGTCACGCTCTTGATCGTGTTCCTGCCGATGGTGCAGGCGCTGGTGCTGAGCCTGCACGAATTCGTGCTGTTCCGGCCGAACCGGATGCCCTTCGCCGGGCTCGGCAACTTCGCCAAGGCGCTGGCCGACCCGGTGTTCTGGACCTCGCTGGAGCACACCGCGCTCTGGGTCGGGATCACGGTCCCGGCCCAGCTGCTGCTCGGCCTCGTCACCGCGCTGCTGCTGAACCAGCGCTTCTGGTGGCGGCCGCTGGCGCGGGCCGTGGTCATCATCCCCTGGGCCCTGCCCAGCGTCGTCATCGCCCTGATGTGGCGCTGGATCTACGACCCCAACGCCGGGGTGCTGAACGACGTGCTGGTGCGCCTGGGCATGCTGCAGGGCGCCTTCCCCTGGCTGGCCGATCCCGGCACCTCGCTCTATGCCATCATCCTGACCCTGACCTGGCAGGGCTTCCCGTTCTTCGCGGTGATGATCCTGGCCGGCCTCCAGGCGGTGCCGCGCGACCTGTACGAGGCGGCGGCGATCGACGGGGCCACGCCCTGGCAGCAGTTCTGGCGGATCACCCTGCCCTCGATCGCCGGGGTGATCGCGACCGCGGCGCTGCTGCGGCTGATCTGGGTCGCCAACTCGATCGACGTGATCTTCGTCATGACCGGCGGCGGCCCGGGCTACGCCACCCACACCCTGCCGCTCTATGCCTTCATCAAGGCCAGGACCAATCTCGACTTCGGCTACGGCTCGGCGCTGGCGGTGATCTTCACCCTGCTGCTGGCCGGCTTCGTCCTGGTCTATCTGCGGCGCACCACGAGGGCCATGGACTGATGGTCACCCGCAGCTCCCCCTGGCAGCGCTTCGCCCTGATCCACCTGCCGATGCTGCTGATCGCGGGCTTCGCGCTGGGCCCTTATCTGTGGATGGCGCTGACCTCGCTGACGCCGCCGGACGACATCGTCGGCCGCGGCGTCGCCGTAGACCCGTCGGCCTGGACCAGCGCCAGCTACGAGCGGCTGTTCGGCCGCACCAGCTTCCTCCTGAACATGGGCCACAGCCTGATCGTGGCGCTGGGCACGGTCGCGGTCGGGCTGACCCTCAGCGTCACCGCGGCCTATGCCTTCTCGCGCTTCCGCTTCGCCGGGCGCCGGCTGCTGATGGTCCAGTTCCTGGTCATCAACATGTTCCCGGTCGTGCTGCTGATCCTGCCGCTGTTCGTGCTGATGCGGCGGCTGGGGCTGCTCGACACCCACATCGCGCTGATCGTCGCCAACGCCACCGTGGCCATCCCCTTCGCCATCTGGATGATGACGAGCTACATCGACGCCATCCCGAAGAGCCTCGATGAAGCGGCGATGACCGATGGCTGCTCCCGCCTCGGCGCGCTGTGGCGGGTGATCCTGCCGCTGTGTGGCCCCGGCCTGGTGGCGACCGGCATCTACATCTTCATCACCGCCTGGAACGAATACCTCTACGCCCTGACGCTGGGCGGCCGCAGCGTCCGCACCATGACCGTCGCGATCCAGACCCTGATCGGCGAGTACCAGATCGAATGGGGTCTCCTGACCGCCGGCGGCGTGGTCGGCGCCCTGCCTGCCACCATCCTGTTCCTGCTCGTCCAGAAACGCCTGATCGGCGGCCTGACCCAGGGCGCCGTGAAGGGATGACCATCTCTCGACCGAAAGTGATCCCGACAATGCCGAACCCGATCGGCCTGATCTCCATGCAGGTCGCGCGCCCCTTCACCGCCGAGCATTTCGGCTGGTTCGAGCGGATCCGCGCCATGGGCTACGACTTCATCGAGCTGCTGGTGCCGGAGCCGGACGAGCTGGACCTCGTCGAGACCCGCCGGGCGCTGGCCGGGGCCGGCCTGTCCGTCGTGCTGGCCGCCCGGGTCAACCTGCAGCGCAACCTAACCGGCGACGATGCCGGCGCGCGAGAGGCCGGGGTCGAGTATCTGCGATATGCCGCCGACTGTGCCGAGGCGCTCGGCGCCTGCATCATCGGCGGCCCGCTCTACGGCAACCCGCTGGTCTTCGCCGGCCGGCCGCCGGCGCCGGTGCCGGAGGATCTGCGCCTGCGCCGGCAGGACTGGTGCGTCGACGGGCTGCGCCGGGCCGCCGACGCCGCCCGCGACCACGGCGTGGTGCTGGCGGTCGAGCCGCTGAACCGGTTCGAGACCGACATCCTGTGCACCACCCGCCAGGGGCTGGAGCTGATCGACCGGGTCGGCCGGCCGGAGGTGCGGCTGATGCTCGACACCTTCCACATGCATATGGAGGAGGCGGACATCGCCGAGGCCATCCGCCTGGCCGGCGACCGCTTCGTCCATTTCCAGGCCAACGAGAACCATCGCGGCTTCGTCGGCACCGGCGCCACCGACTGGGTGGCGGTGGCGCGGGCCCTGGCCGATGTCGGCTATCAGGGGCCGATCTCGGTCGAGCCGTTCCGCCGCGACGACGACCGCTTCGGCGTGCCGATTGCGCAATGGCGGCCGCCGCATGAGGACGAGACGGAGAAGCTGACGCAGAGCCTGGCCCTGCTGCGTGGCGCGCTGGCGATGGGAGGGCATCGGCGATGAAGATCGGCTGGATCGGCTGCGGCACCCATGCGAGCCAGATGCTGCTGCCGCAGCTGACGCGGCACGACGTCGAGCTGGTGGCGCTGTGCGATGTCGACGGCGCCGCCCTGGCCCGCGCCGCCCGCCAGTTCGGCGTTGGCGCGACCTATGCCGACCATCGCGACCTGCTGGCCCATCCCGGGCTGGACGCGGTCGGCATGGCGGTCGGCCCCGCGGCGCATCACGCCATCGGCCTCGCCGCTTTGGCCCGCGGCCTGCCGGTGTTCATGGAGAAGCCGCCCGGCGGCAACGTCGCCCAGGCCGAGGAGCTGCTGGCGGCGTCGGAGCGCGCCGGCAAGCCGCTGGTGCTGGGCTTCATGAAGCGCTTTTCGATCGGCAACCGCATCGCCGGCACCATCGTCCGCGGCGGCGAGTTCGGCCCGGTGCTGGGCTTCTACGGCTCCTACATGACGGCGCCGACCTATTTCCGCGGCGCGGTCGACTATTCGGGATTCTTCCTGCATCACTGCGTCCACTACATGGACCTGCCGGCCTTCCTGGCGGCGTCCCCGATCCGCGAGATCTCCGCCCGCAAGGTCGAGAACGGACCCGGCCGCCTGCTGATGCACATCGCGCTGGGCTTCGACAGCGGTGCCATCGGCACCGTGGTCATGGGCACGGTGCAGTCGCGCGGCACGCCGATGGAGTTCGTCCAGGTCATGGGCGACCACCGCCGGCTGGAGGTGCGCAACGTGATCGACGTGACCTATTACCGCGACCCCGCCTTCAAGACCCAGGACCTCGGCGCCACCCTGTCCGGCGCCGAGGACGCGCTGACCTGGTCGCCGAATTTCACCGCCGCCGCCAACGAGGACGTGAAGGGCTACCACGCCCTGCTGGAGGTGACGCTGAAGGCCTTCCGCGGCGAGCCGGCCGACGCGCCGACCATCCGCGACGGCGTCACCGCCATGCGGCATCTGGAGACGCTGCGGCGGCAGGTGGGCGGATAGCGTCCCCTCGCCTCAGGCCGGCAGCAACGGGCCGACCCGGTCCCGGATCGCCGCCACCGCCTCCTGCGGCGATTTGCGGCCGAGCACCGCCAGCTGGACCTCCTCGAGGAAGGTCGCCTGGGCGCGCACCGCCTCGGGGAAGGCCGGGAAGGCCGGCCGCGCCTTGGCCAGGACCGCCGCCTCGATCTTCGCCAGGGGCTGCGCCGCGGCGAAGCCGGCATCGGCATAGGTCGACACGCGCACCGGGCCGTTGCCGTTGCGCGCCGCGCCCAGCGTGACCGCCTTGCTGGAGACCGCCTTGATGAAGCTCCAGGACAGCTGCTTGTCGGTCGAGTTCGCCGGGATCGCCATGGCCCAGGATTCGACCACCGCCGCCATGCCGGTGCCGGCGGGGAGCGTCGACGATCCGGGGAACGCCACCGCCTTGATCTTGCCCGGGACCGAGGACTGCTCGGGGTTGTTGAGCTGGGCGAAGCGGGCGAAGGGCAGCACGCCGAAGGCCGCGCGGCCCTGCTGCAGCCAGGTCACCATGTCGTCGTTGCGGGTGTTGGCGTAGCTGCGCGGCAGCGCGCCGGCCTGGAACAGGTCGGCCAGCACCGCCAGCCCCTTCTCCATCGCCGCCGGGTCGGGCAGCAACTTGCGGTCGGTGCCGATGAAGTCGCCGCCGAAGGCGCGGGCGAACATCACCGGGAACACCGCGAGGTCGCTGGCCAGGATCATCCCGACCACCCGGTTTCCGGCGGCGGAGGTGAAGGTCAGCTTCTTCGCCTGCTCGACCAGCTCCTCCAGCGTCGCGGGCGGGGCGCTGAAGCCGGCCTCCTCCAGCAGCGCCTCGTTGTAGAACAGGGCCTGGGTGGCGTGCCGCACCGGGATGCCGGCCAGCTTGCCGTCGACGGTCACGGCGCGGCGCAGGCCGGGCGCGATGTCATCGATATCCTCGATCGGGTCGGACGCCTGGTAGCCGTCGAGCGGCTCGAACAGCCCGGCGATCTGCGGCGTCATCCGGTTGTCGATGACATAGCCGACGTTGAAGCCAGTCTGGCCGAGGCTCGCCTCCCGGAACAGCCGGTCCTGCAGCGGGTTGCTGTCGAGGGTGGTCCAGGCGATCTCCGCCCCCGCCGCCTGGCGCCAGGGGGCGATGACGTCGCCGGCCGCGCCCTTGGTCAGCACGTTCTGATGCACCAGATGCGACAGCACGTTCAGCGTCTTGGCCTGGGCCGAGGCGGTCCGTCCCAGCGCCATGGTCGCGGCGCCGGCCACGGTGCCGGCGAGCAGGCTTCGTCTCGTCAGTTGCGTCGTCATGGTTTTCCTCCCCTTTTTGTTCATCCCTTGGTCGCGCCGGCGGTGAGGCCGGCCACCAGGAACCGGTTCATGGCGATCACGAACAGCAGCACCGGCAGCAGCTGGATCGTGGCCGCGGCGAACAGCACACCCCAGTCGACCCCGTCGACCGAGCTGATCATCTCCGACAGCACGAAGGGCGCGGTCTTGGCCCGGGTGGCGGTGAAGATGAAGGCGAACAGGAACTCGTTCCAGGCGAAGACGACGACGAAGACGGCAACTGCCAGCATGCCCGGCGCCGCCAGCGGCAGGACGATCCGGCGCAGCACGGTGAGCCGGCTTGCCCCGTCGATGATCGCCGCCTCGTCCAGCTCGCGCGGGACCTGGTCGATGAAGGTGCGCATCAGGATCGTGCCCAGCGACACGAAGAAGGTCGTGTACAGCAGGATCAGGACCAGATGGGTGTCGTTCAGCCCCAGCAGGTTGACGATCGGGAACAGCGGCAGGGTGACCACGATCGGCGGGACCAGGCGCACGCCGATCAGGAGATAGACCGAGCCGGCGAGAAACCGGCCCCGGTGCCGCGAATAGGCATAGCCGGCGAGGGAGCTGACGGCGACGGCCAGGACGGCGGAGCCGGCGGTGACGATCAGGCTGTTGACCAGCCCGTCGAAGAAGCTGCCCCAGCGCTGCCAGAGATGCTCGTAGTGCAGCAGCTTCGGCTCGAACAGCAGCTTCGGCGGCACCGCGAAGATGTCGCGCCCCGGCTTGAACGACGACAGCACGATGAAGGCGATCGGGACGATCGACCAGGCGACCACCGCGGCGACGGCGACGGCCTTGCCGATCGCGACCAGGAGGCGGTCAGCGCGCATCGGCCGCCATCCCCTTGCGCAGCCGCAGGATATAGGCGGTCGCCAGCAGCAGCGAGACCACGACCATGATCCAGGCGGTGGCGGCGGCGGTGCCGAAGGAGTTGTAGCGAAACGCCTCGAGATAGAGGTAGACGGCCACCACCTCGGTGCTCCGGGCCGGCCCGCCCTGCGTCATCAGCCAGATCTCGGAGAACAGCCGGAAGGCGAAGATGTAGCGAAACAGCATGGCGATCAGGATCGCCGGCGCCAGCAGCGGCAGGGTGATGGTGCGGAACAGCTGCAGCGGCGAGGCGCCGTCCGCCCGCCCGGCCTCGTACAGGTCCTTCGGGATCGCCAGCCGCGCGGCGTAGAGGATGACGAAGGTGAAGGGCAGGTGCAGCCAGATGGTCAGCAGCCCGACCAGGACCAGCCCGTGCGACGGCACGAAGGTCCAGTCCAGCGTCGGCAGCCCGAGGTCGAGCAGCGCGTTGGTCACCGGGCCGACATCGGGGTCGAACAGGAAGCGCCACATCGCCGCCGCGGTCACCTCGCTGATCGCATAGGGCGCCAGCACGATCACCAGCAGCAGGCGCCGTGCCGGCAGGCCGCTGGCGAACAGCAGGGCGATGCCGAGGCCGAGCAGCAGCTCGAGATGCACGGCCACCGCCACCACCGCGACGGTGTTCAGCAGCGACCGCCAGAAATAGGCGTCGCCCAGCACGCGGAGATAGTTGTCGAAGCCGACGAAGCTCGCCGCCTGGCCGAAGCTGGAGGCCTGGAAGCTGAGCCAGAACACGAAGACCGACGGAATCACGATGACGCCCAGCACCAGGACATGCACGGGCGCGACCAACGGCAGCGCCCCCGCCAGCCCCTGTCGCAGACGCTTCCAGCCTGCTTGCATTCCGCCTCCCGGGCCGTTCTTCGTCACGGACGCCGCCTGCCCCTGGCCCTGGGCGGCGGCGATCTTCGGTGGCTGGCCGTCAGGCTGCCGCGGCGAGCGGCACGCGGCCTTCGACGGTGGTGCGATACATCACCCGGCGGTAGCCGGGATAGTCGTTGATCGCGGTGTGCAGCACGAAGGGGTTGTTCCACATGCCCAGCGTGCGCGGCGCCCAACGCAGGCGGCAGTGGAACTCCGGCCGGGTCGCCCTGGCCATCAGGAAGTCGATCAGCGGCTTGCTCTCCTCCTCGGTCATGCCCTTGAAATGGGTCAGGACGCTGCTGACGAAGACGTAGCGCCGCCCGGTCACCGGATGGGCGCAGATCACCGGGTGCTCGACCGCCGCGTTCTCGATCGCCTCGACATCCGCGGTGACGCCGAGCCGCTTCTGCATCGCGTTGATCGCGAACACGCCGCGCCCGCTGTGGATGCCGGTCAGGCCTTCGAGGATCGAGACCAGCCGCGGCGACAGCGACTGGTAGGCCTTCTCCAGGCTGCTGAAGCAGGTATCGCCGCCGACCGGCGGCACCTCCTCGCCGTACAGCATGGTGACCCCGGGCGGCTTCGCCAGCCAGGCCAGGTCCATGTGCCAGTCCTCGCCGATCACCTTGCCGGTGTCGTCGCGCTCGCGCACGAAGCGGACGATGTCCTCGAACCCGTCCATCGGGGTGTGCACCGGATTGCCGCTGAACGGCCCGAAGCGGCGGGCCACCTGCTGCAGCGTGGCCGGCACCAGGTCCTGATCGCGCACCGCCAGCACGTGGTATTCGTGCAGGGCATGCAGCACCTCGGCGAAGACGCCCTCGGCCGCCGTCCTCAGGTCGACGCCGATGATCTCCGCCCCCAGCGCGCCGGTGAACGGCCGAAGCTCGAATTGCGTGAAGCGCTCGTCCCGCATCCCTGCCCGCCTCCCTCGATGGCCGCGCTCTATCGCTGGCGCAACACTGACTTACATGTAAGTAAGTACACGGTGACGAAAGCGTCGTCAACGGGTCTCGAATGTCAGCGCTGGGGCTCTCCCGCAGCGCTGATCAGGCGGCCGAGCGCCCGGAACAGCAGCTCGATCTCCTCGAACCGGCCGGAATCCTGGGTCATCGGCGGGCAGGACAGAAGGGTGACGCGCAGCACCCGGACGACGTCCTCCACATCGGTCCCCGGCCGCAGCTGGCCCGCCGCGACCGCCTCCCCGACCGCGTGGCGGAGGCAGAGGTCGTAGGTCCGGTTGACGCGCTCCAGCGCCGCCACCGCCTCGTCGCCGAGTGTCGGCAGGTCGTGGCGCAGCCGCGACAGCGGGCTCCAGACATGGCGGTCCCCATCGCTCTTGTTGAAACGGTCGTAGAAACGGCGCAGATCGTCCAGCTGCATCGCCAGCCGCTCGGCGAAGGGGGCGCCGCCCGCCCGCCAGTGGCGCTCGATGCGGGCTTCGGCGTTCGCGGCGATGTCCTCGATCAGCTCCCGCATCAGCTGCTGCTTGCTGCCGAAGTGATGGTGGATGTTGGCCCGCGTCGTCCCGATCGCGGCGGCGATGTCACCGAAGCTGAAGCCCTCATGCCCCCGCAGGACATAGAGCTCGGCGGCGACCGCCTTGATGCGGTCGCGCGTGCCGCCCGCGGCATCGGGTTCGGACGGCCCGCTGTCCTGACGTGCCATGTCGTGCGCTCGCTGTTCGGCTGCCCCGGGACGTTGTCAGCCAGACACCATGGATTTGCACAGCCGGCAAGCCACCCCTTCACGCGCCCTTGGACAGCAGCCCCTGCGCGATCGCCGAGGCGTGGCCAACATGGTCGAGGCAGGCCTGGGCGGCCGCCGCCCCGTCGCCCCGGCGGATCGCCTCGACGATCCGCCGCATCTCGGCCGGGCCGTCTTCGGAGCGGCCGGCGGTCGAGATCGTCATCGCCCGCAGATGGGTGATCCGGGCGTTCAGAGAGTTGACGATGGTCCAGGCCACGCTCTTGCCCGCGCCCTGGAACAGGATCTTGTAGAAATCATGGGTCGCCGCCAGCACGGCGGTCGGCGCCTTCCGGGCATAGGCCTGCTCGATCCGCCCCATCGCCGCCTGCAGCTTGTCCGCGATCTCCCGCGGCGCCGTCTCGGCGCAGGTCCGGGCCGCCAGCGCCTCGAGCATGGCGCGGATCTCGTAGACCTCCTTCGCCTGCTCCGGCGTCGGCCGCACCACGATCGGACCCCGATAGGGCACGTTCTCCACCAGCCCCTCGGCCTCGAGATGGCGCAGCACCTCGCGCACGATCGACCGGCTGACGCCGAGCTGGTCGCACAGGTCCCGCTCGACCAGCCGGTCGCCCGGCTGGAAGCGCAGCCCCAGGATCGCGTCGCGCAGCTTCTCCAGCGCCAACTCCCGCAGGGTCCGCGCGCTGCGGTCGACCTTCAGCAGCGTGTCCTCGTCGTTCATCGCCCTCTCCCGACCCGTTCCTCCTAGCCCATCGCGGCATGCGCCACCAGACCATCCGGCCCGGAGGACCGGGAGAAGAATCCTGGCCGTTGACTCTATTGTCCGATGGTATACCATCTTACGAGAAGATCACATAGCGCCCGAATGGAGCGCTCGGGGACACAGGGGCAAGGAATGACGCTGGTGCTGCGCAAGCTCGTGACCTATGTCGAGGACACCCGAATCGAAGGCGGCCGAAAGGCGCCTCAGCCGCTGAAGCTGTTCGCCGCCGCGGCGGTGCTGACCAACCCCTGGGCCGGGCGCGGCTTCGTCGAGGATCTGAAGCCGGAGATCCACGCCCAGGCCCCGGTGCTGGGCGAGATGCTCACGGCCGAGATCCTACGGGTGGCCGGGTCCGGCGAGGCGGTCGAGGCCTATGGCAAGGCGGCGATCGTCGGCACCTCGGGCGAGATCGAGCACGCCTCGGCGCTGATCCACACCCTGCGCTTCGGCAACCACTACCGCCGCGCCGTCGGCGCCAAGAGCTACCTGTCCTTCACCAATCTGCGCGGCGGCCCGGCCACCCCGGTGACCATCCCGCTGATGGACAAGAACGACGAGGGCCGGCGGTCGCATTACCTGACCGTCCAGTTCTCGATCGTCGACGCGCCGGCGCCGGACGAGATCGTGGTCGCGCTCGGCGCCTCGATCGGCGGCCGGCCGCATCACCGCATCGGCGACCGCTACCAGGACCTGCGCGATCTCGGCGGCACCGATGCCTGAGGCCGCCCTCGGCGCCGGGGAGACGCGCTGGCGCCGCGCCGGCACGGGCCGCCCGATCGTCTTCATCCACGGCGTCGGCATGGCCTCTTCGGTCTGGGCGCCGCAGATCGAGGCCTTCGCCCTCACCCACACCGCCATCGCCTACGACATGCTCGGCCATGGCGGCAGCGCCCTGCCGCCGGAGCGGCCGGGCCTGAAGGACTACAGCGACCAGTTGCGGTCCCTTTTGGACGAACTCGACCTCGGCCGCGCCGTGGTCGTCGGCCATTCCATGGGTGCGCTGGTGGCGCTGGAATTCGCGCTGAACCATCCGGACCGGACCCTCGGCGTGGCCGCGCTGAACGCGGTCTACCGCCGCACGCCGGCGCAGCGCGAGGCGGTGCTGGACCGGGCCCGCCGGATCGAGGCGGAGGGGCCCGGCGGCGCCGTCGACGGCACCATCGCCCGCTGGTTCGGCAACCCGGTGCCGGCGGCGCTGGCCGAGGTGGCGGACAAGACCCGCGCCTTCCTGGAATCGGCCGATCCGGTCGGCTACGCCCGTACCTATCGCCTGTTCGCCAGCGCGGATGCGGCCCATGCCGAACGGCTGGGCGGCCTGGCCGTGCCGGCCCTGTTCCTGACCGGCGAAGAGGACCCGAATTCGAGCCCGGAGATGTCCCGCGCCATGGCGGCGGCCGTCCCGCGGGGCCGCGCCGAGATCCTGCCGGGCGAGCGCCACATGATGAGCCTCACCGCCCCGGCGCTGGTGAATGCCAGGCTGCGGGCCTTCGCCGAGGAGGTGCCATGACCGCGTTCGACGCGCGCGAGTTCCGCAAGGCGCTGGGCAGCTTCGTCACCGGCGTCACCGTGGTGACCACCGTCGAGCCCGATGGCGGGCCGCGCGGCTTCACCGCCAACTCCTTCACCTCGGTGTCGCTCGATCCGCCGCTGGTCCTGATCTGCATCGCCAAGACCGCCGCGAGCTGCCCGGTCTTCGAGGGCAGCGGCCATTTCGCGGTGAACATCCTGGCCGAGCACCAGCAGGCGGTCTCCGGCCTGTTCGCCTCCAAGAGTCCGGACAAATTCGCCGCCACCGCCTGGTCGGCCGGGCCGGCCGGCAGCCCGCTGATCGCCGGGGCGGCCGCCTGGTTCGACTGCACCACGCACCAGGTCGTCGATGCCGGCGACCATCTGGTCCTGATCGGCCGGGTCGCCGGCTTCGGCCAATCCCCGGCCACCCCCCTCGCCTATTGCCGCGGCGCCTATGTCGCCTTCGGTTTGTCGCAGGAGGCGCTGGCGGCTGCCGATCGTCGCACCCGGGTCGGCGCGATCCTGGAGCAGGACGGCGCGGTGCTGCTGCTGGCCGATGCCGACGGCTGGCTCGACCTGCCCGCCGGTGCTGGCCTGGACCCGGCCGCCGACCCGCGCAGCCTGAAGGGCGTGCTGGCGCGGCACGGGCTCGACGCCCGCCTCAGCTTCCTGTTCGCCGTGTTCGAGGACGCCGCGACCGACCGCGGCACGGTGTCAATCTACTACCGCGGCACCCTGGCCGGCGGCCCGCCGCAGGACCCGGCGCTGCGGCTGGTCCCGCTCGACGACATCCCCTGGCCGCTTCTCGCCGACGACGCCGTGCGGTCCATGCTGCAGCGCTTCGTCAATGAGCGCGGCGAGGACAGTTTCGGCATCTATGTCGGCAACGCCGCGGCCGGCACCGTCCGCGCCCTGCAAGCCCAGAACGAGGCTGGATTGCGATGAAATTCTCCCTCTTCGTCCATATGGAGCGGCTGGCCCCCGGCCCGTCCCATGCCGAGCTGTTCGACCAGCTGACCGAGCTGGTGCAGCTGGCGGAAAGCGGCGGCTTCGAGGCGGCCTGGGTCGGTGAACACCACGGCATGGAGTTCACGATCGCGCCGAACCCCTTCATCAACCTGGCCTATCTAGCGGCCAGGACCGAGCGGATCCGCCTCGGCACCGGCACCGTGATCGCGCCGTTCTGGCACCCGATCAAGCTGGCCGGCGAGGCGGCGCTGACCGATGTCGCCAGCCGCGGCCGGCTCGACATCGGCATCGCCCGCGGCGCCTATTCCTTCGAGTATGAGCGGCTGCTGCCGGGGCTGGACGCCTGGGGCGCCGGGCAGCGGCTGCGCGAGCTGATCCCGGCGGTACAGCGGCTGTGGCAGGGCGACTATGCCCATCAGGGCGAGTTCTGGTCCTTCCCCGCCACCACCTGCATGCCCCGCCCGGTGCAGGAGCCGCACCCGCCGATCTGGGTCGCGGCGCGGGACCCGAACTCGCACGAATTCGCGGTCACCAATGGCTGCAACGTCCAGGTCACGCCGCTGGCCTCGGGCGACGCCGAGGTCGCCGGCCTGATGGACCGGTTCAACACCGCCTGCGCCGCGCATCCGGAGCGGCCGCGGCCGCAGATCATGCTGCTGATGCACAGCTTCGTCTGCGGCTCGGAGGCGGAGGTGGCGGAGACGGCGCGCGAGCTGAGCCGCTTCTATTGCACCTTCGGCGCCTGGTTCAAGAACGAGCGGCCGGTCAACCAGGGCTTCCTGGAACCGCTGAGCGAGGCGGAGATGGCGGCGATGCCGCAATACGCGCCCGATCTGATGCGCCGCAATCTGGTGATCGGCGAGCCCGAGGACGTGATCGCCCGGCTCAAGGCCTATGAGGCGCTGGGCTACGACCAGTACAGCCTGTGGATCGACAGCGGCCTGTCCTTCGCGCGCAAGAAGCGGTCGCTGGAGCTGTTCATCGACAAGGTGATGCCCGCCTTCACCTGAGGCGGAAGCGAGAGGGTCCGATGTCCCTGCCCCGGTTCCAGCACTATATCGACGGTGCCTTCGCGGACGGCGCCGCGACCTTCGAGAGCGTCGACCCGGCAACCGGCGAGGCCTGGGCGCTGATGCCCGCGGCCGATGCCGCGGATGTCGACCGCGCCATGCGGGCGGCGCATCGCACCTTCCTGGACTCCGACTGGTCGCGGATGACCGCGACCCAGCGCGGCCGGCTGCTGCACCGGCTGGGCGACCTGCTGGCCGAGGAGGCGCCGCAGCTGGCCGCGATCGAGACCCGCGACACCGGCAAGATCATCCGCGAGACCCGGGCCCAGATCGGCTATGTCGCCGAGTACTACCGCTATTTCGGCGGCCTGGCCGACAAGATCGAAGGCGCGCATCTGCCGATCGACAAGCCGGACATGGAGGTCACGCTGCGGCGCGAGCCGATCGGCGTCGTCGCCGCGATCGTGCCCTGGAACTCGCAGCTGTTCCTGTCGGCGGTGAAGCTGGGGCCGGCGCTCGCCGCCGGCTGCACCGTGGTGCTGAAGGCGTCGGAGGACGGCCCCGCCCCGCTGCTGGAGTTCGCGCGGCTGGTCGACCGGGCCGGCTTCCCCAAGGGCGTGGTCAACATCGTCACCGGCTTCGGCGAGGATTGCGGCCGGGCGCTGACCAGCCACCCGCTGGTCGCCCGCGTCGCCTTCACCGGCGGCCCGGCGACGGCCCGCCACGTGATCCGCAACACCGCCGAGAACCTGGCCCACACGACGCTGGAGCTGGGCGGCAAGTCGCCGGTGCTGGTGTTCGCCGATGCCGATCTCGACAGCGCCGCCAACGCCGTGATCGCCGGCATCTTCGCCGCCAGCGGGCAGAGCTGCGTCGCCGGCTCGCGCCTTCTGGTCGAGCGCGGCATCCGCGACCGGCTGCTCGGGATCCTGGCGCGCAAGGCCGCCGCGATCCGCATCGGCGACCCGCAGAACCCGGCGACCGAGATGGGGCCGCTGGCCACCCGGCGCCAGCGCGACCGCATCGCCGAGGTGGTGGAGCGCAGCCTCGCCGCCGGCGCCCGGCTGGTCGCCGGTGGCCACCCGCCCTCCGGGGCCGGCTTCTACTACCCGCCCACCATCCTCGACTGCGACAGCCAGGCCGTGCCCAGCGTGCGGGAGGAGCTGTTCGGACCGGTGCTGAGCGTCCTGTCCTTCGACGGCGAGGCGGAGGCGGTCGCGGCCGCGAACGACAGCGAGTTCGGCCTGGCCGCCGGCGTGTTCACCCGCGACCTGGCCCGCGCCCACCGGCTGGTCCGGCGCATCCGGGCCGGCGTGGTCTGGGTCAACACCTACCGGGCGATCTCGCCGATGGCGCCGTTCGGCGGCTACGGCCTCAGCGGGCTGGGCCGCGAGGGCGGGCAGGACTCGGTGCGCGAGTACATGCGCACCAAGGCGGTGTGGATCCGGACCTCGGACGACCCGATCCCAGACCCCTTCGTGATGCGCTGAGGGCCGGACGATGATCTACGAGCTGCGCACCTATCGGCTGAAGACCGGCACCGTGCCGCGCTACCTGCGGCTGGTCACGGAGGAAGGCATCGCGATCCAGCGGCCCCATCTCGGCACGCTGGTCGGCTATTTCGCCACCGAGATCGGGCCCTTGAACGAGATCGTCCATCTCTGGGCCTATGACGATCTCGCCGACCGCGAGCGGCGCCGCGCGGCGCTGGCGGCGGATGCCCGGTGGCAGGAGTTCCTGCCGAAGATCCAGGCGCTGATCGAGACCATGGACAGCAGGATCCTGAAGGCGGCGCCGTTCTCGCCGCCACCATGAGCCGGAAGCGGCCAAAGAAGTGCGACGCGTTGCGAACCAATAACGGGAGGCATGAATGAAGACGCTGAAATTCCTGGCGGCCGGTGCCGCCAGCCTGTGCATCGGACTGGGAGCGGCCGGGGCGCAGGCGCAGAGCATGGTGTTCACGAGCTGGGGCGGCACCACGCAGGACGCCCAGAAGGCGGCCTGGGCAGAGCCCTTCACCGCCGCCACCGGCATCAAGGTGCAGCAGGACGGGCCGACCGACTACGGCAAGTTCAAGGCCATGGTGGAGAGCGGCAACGTCGCCTGGGACGTGGTCGACGTCGAATACGATTTCGCGGTCAGGGCGGCCCAGGACGGGCTGGTCGAGCCGGTCGACTTCTCGGTGGTGAAGCGCGACGAGATCGACCCGCGCTTCGTCACCGACCACGCCGTCGGCAGCTTCTATTACTCCTTCGTGCTGGGCTACAACCCGGACGTGCTCGGCGACAAGGCGCCGAAGAGCTGGGCTGACCTGTTCGACACCACGGCCTTCCCCGGCAAGCGCACCTTCTACAAATGGTCGGCGCCGGGCGTGCTGGAGATCGCGCTGCTGGCCGACGGGGTGGCGCCGGACGAGCTGTACCCGCTGGACCTCGACCGCGCCTTCCGCAAGCTCGACAGCATCAAGGGCGACATCGTCTGGTGGGGCGGCGGCGCGCAGTCGCAGCAGTTGCTGGCCTCGGGCGAGGCGGCGCTCGGCATGTTCTGGAACGGCCGCCTGCACGCGCTGGAGCAGTCCGGCACCAAGGTCGGCGTGTCGTGGGAGCAGAACCTCACGGCAGCCGACATGCTGGTGGTGCCGAAGGGCGCGCCGAACAAGGACGCGGCGATGAAGTTCCTGGCGCAGGCCACCAGCGCCAAGGGCCAGGCGGACATGGCGGCGCAGACGGCCTACGCGCCGGTCAACGTCAAGTCCAAGGACCTGATGGACGCCGCGACCGTCGAGACCCTGCCGGACCGGCACGCCGCCGGGCAGATCAATCTCGACATGGCCTATTGGGCCGCCAACCGCGATGCCATCGCCAAGCGCTGGTACGCCTGGCAGACGCAGTGACCTGACGCGGCGCGGCGGGGTCGCCGCGCCGCCCATGAGCCGGGGAGGCAGGGCGATGGTCATGGCCCGATCCGACACCACGATCCCGATCCCGCCGCGGATCCGGCGCCCCCTGGCCGGGTTCGGCCTGGTGGTGCCGGGGCTGGGCCTGCTGCTGCTGTTCTTCATGCTGCCGGTGCTGGCCCTGCTGCTGCGCAGCGTGCTGGAGCCGCAGCCGGGCCTCGGCAACTACGCCGAGTTCTTCGGGTCGACCACCTATCTGAAGGTGTTCCTGAACACCTTCACCGTCGCCGGGCTGGTCACCGCCGTGACCCTGGCGCTGGGCTTCCCGGTGGCCTGGTTCCTGGCGGTGGCGCCGAGGCGCTGGTCGGCGCTGCTGTTCGGCATCGTCGTGCTGTCGATGTGGACCAACCTGCTGGCCCGCACCTATGCCTGGATGGTGCTGCTGCAGCGCACTGGCCTGATCAACCGGACGCTGATCAACCTCGGCATCATCTCCGAGCCGCTGGCGCTGACCAACAACCTGGTCGGCGTCACCATCGGCATGACCTACATCATGCTGCCCTTCATGATCCTGCCGCTGCATGCCGCGATCCGCACCATCGACCCGGCGATCTTCCAGGCGGCGGCGCTGTGCGGCGCCAGCCGCGGCCAGGCGCTGCGGCGGGTGTTCCTGCCGCTGGTGGCGCCCGGCATCGCCGCCGGCGCGCTGATGGTCTTCGTCATGTCGCTCGGCTATTTCGTGACGCCGTCGCTGCTGGGCGGCACCGCCAACATGATGCTGGCGGAGCTGATCGCCCAGCTGGTCCAGTCGCTCTTGAACTGGGGCCTGGCCGGCGCCGCGGCGCTGGTGCTGCTGGTCGTCACCCTCGCGCTCTACGCCGTGCAGATCCGCTGGTTCGGCTTCGGCCGGACCGCCGGGTAGGAGGCGCCGGATGCTGCTCGACTACGACCGCCTCGGCGCCCTGCGCTGGCTGCTCGGCGGCATCAGCCTGGCGGTGGCGTTGTTCCTGCTGCTGCCGATCCTGCTGATCGTGGCGCTGTCCTTCGGGTCGTCGCAATGGCTGCAGTTCCCGCCGCCCGGCTGGACGCTGCGCTGGTACCGCGATCTCTTCGCCGATCCGGGCTGGCTCGACGCCGTGCTGGCCAGCCTGAAGGTCGCGTCGATCGTCACGGTGCTGTCGGTGCTGCTGGGCCTGTTCGCCGCCTTCGGGCTGGTGCGCGGCCGGTTCCGCGGCCGCGAGGCGCTGCGCGCCCTGTTCCTGACGCCGATGGTGCTGCCGGTGGTGGTGCTGGCGGTCGCGCTCTACGCCCTGTTCCTGCGGCTGCATCTGAACGGCACGCTGGCCGGCTTCGTCATCGCCCATCTGGTGATCGCCCTGCCCTTCGCCGTGCTGTCGATCGGCAATGCGCTGGAGCGCTTCGACAAGGCGATCGAGGATGCGGCGGTGCTGTGCGGCGCCGGCCCGTGGGAGGCGCGGCTGCGCGTCACCCTGCCGGGCATCCGCCTGGGCCTGTTCGCGGCGGCGATCTTCTCCTTCCTCGCCTCCTGGGACGAGGTGGTGCTGGCGATCTTCATGGCCAGCCCCGACCTCCAGACCCTGCCGGTGCGGGTCTGGGGCGCGTTGCGCCAGGACCTGTCGCCGGTGATCGCCGCCGCCTCGGCGCTGCTGGTCGCCTTTACCGCCGCCCTGATGCTGCTGGCGGCGCTGTTTCGCAGGAGCAGAGAGCCATGACCCCGCCCTTCCTGAGCATCCGCGGCATCCGCAAGGCCTATGGCGAGGCGGTGGCGGTCGAGGCGGTCTCGCTGGACATCGCCCGCGGCGAGTTCGTCACCTTCCTCGGCCCCTCCGGCTCGGGCAAGAGCACCACGCTCTACGTCATCGCCGGCTTGCTGGAGCCGAGCGCCGGCGACGTGCTGCTCGACGGCCGCTCGCTGCTGGCGGTGCCGTCGCACCGCCGCAACATCGGCATGGTGTTCCAGCGCTACACGCTGTTCCCGCACCTGACAGTGGCGGAGAACGTGGCCTTTCCCCTGCGCGTCCGCCGCCGGCCGGAGGCGGAGGTCCAGGCCAAGGTCCGGGCGATGCTGGAGCTGGTGCGGCTGGAGCCGTATCGCGACCGGCTGCCGGCGAAGCTGTCCGGCGGCCAGCAGCAGCGCGTCGCCCTGGCCCGGGCGCTGGCCTACGACCCGCCGCTGCTCCTGATGGACGAGCCGCTGTCGGCGCTGGACAAGACGCTGCGCGAGGAGATCCAGGTCGAGATCCGCCGCATCCACCGCGAGACCGGGGTGACCATCCTCTACGTCACCCACGACCAGGAGGAGGCGCTGCGCCTGTCCGACCGGATCGCCCTGTTCAACCATGGGCGGATCGAGCAGGTCGGCAGCGGCCGCGACCTCTACGACGCCTCGCGCACCCGCTTCGCCGCCGGCTTCATCGGCAACTCCAACTTCCTGCCGGGCCGGATCGCGGCCGGCGCCGACGGCCAGGCGACCCTCGTCTGCCCGGACGGGTCGCGGATCGAGGGCGTGCCGCTGCAGGGGCTGGAGGCCGGCGGCGGTGAGGCTATGCTGATGGTGCGGCCGGAGCGGATGCGGCTGGAGCGTGCGGCCCCAGGCCGGGTCGGGCTGCCGGGGGTGGTCGTCGACCGGACCTTCCTCGGCGACACCATGCACTACACGGTGCGGACACAGTGGCATCAGGAGCTGGCGGTGCGCAGCCCGCTGGCCCGGGCGGACGACGCGGAGTTCGGCTTCGGCGACGCCGTGCACGTCGCCTGGGATGCCGAGCAGACCAGGCTGTTCCCGGAGGGCTGACGCCGCCCCGGGCCCCCTCAGCCCTCCACCGTCCCGATCACTGCCAGGCAGTCGCCGGCCTTCACCAGCCCCGGGAAATGCCGCGCCGCCAGGATGCCGTCCAGCGCCGCGCGGTATTCCGCCGGCGCCTGGCCGGTGCGGTCGACCGGGTGGATACGGGCGATGATTTCACCCTTGCGCACCGGGTCGCCCAGGTCGACGCAGGTCTCGGCCATGCCGTCCTGCTCGGCGAAGCGGAAGCAGTCGGCGGACGGCATGTCGAGCCAGCGGCTCGGGGCGCGCTCGACCTCGCCCGAGAGAATCCCGGCATGGCGCAGCAGGTTGCGCACGCCGCGCTTCGCGATCCCCGCCGTGCGCGCGGTGGCGCTGCCGCCGCCGCCCAGCTCCGTCGTCACGAAGACCTTGCCCGCCGCCTCGGCCGCGGTGTCGTACATGCCGACGGCGTCGATCTCCAGCATCCGCATCGACCAGGGGGCGGAGAACGCCGCCACCGCCGCGAAGCAACGCGCCTCCTGGTCCTTGTCGGGCAGGATATGGGCGGCGGCGAAGGGCACGAAGTCGAGCGTCCGGCCGCCGGAGTGGAAGTCGAGCACGATGTCGGCCAGCGGCAGCAGATGGCGCTGGAAATAGTCGGCGATCTTCTGCGTCACCGTGCCGTCCGGCCGGCCGGGGAAGCTGCGGTTCAGGTTGCCCCTGTCGATCGGCGAGGTACGGGTGCCGGCGCGGAAGGCCGGATAGTTCATCGCCGGGACGATGATCACCCGGCCGCGGACCTGCGCCGGGTCCAGCGTCCGCGCCAGATCGAACAGGGCGATCGGCCCCTCGTACTCGTCGCCGTGATTGGCGCCGGTGAGGAGCGCGGTCGGCCCCTCCCCGTTCTTGATCACGGCGACCGGGATCATCACCGAGCCCCAGGCGGAATCGTCCCGGCTGTAGGGCAGGCGCAGCGCGCCGTGCTGCACCCCGTCACGGGCGAAATCGACCGAGGGGACGATCGGCGAGGGCGGCAGATCGCTCATGGCTTGACGAAGAGCTGGCGCGGCACGTCGGCCAGGATCTCGACGCCGCTGTCGGTGATGGCGATGCTCTCGGTGATCTCCAGCCCCATATCCTCCAGCCACAGCCCGGTCATGAAATGGAAGGTCATGCCGGGCTCCAGCACGGTGCGGTCGCCGGGGCGCAGGCTCATGGTGCGCTCGCCCCAGTCGGGCGGGTAGCTGAGGCCGATCGGGTAGCCGGTGCGGTTGTCCTTGATGATCCCGTACTTCTTGAGGACAGCGAAGAAGGCGTTGGCGATATCCTCGCAGGTGTTGCCGGGCCGCGCGGCGCCGAGCCCAGCCTCCATCCCCTCCAGCACCGCCTTCTCGGCATCCACGAAGGCCTGGGTCGGCTTGCCCAGGAATACGGTGCGCGACAGCGGGCAGTGGTAGCGCTTGTAGCAGCCGGCGATCTCGAAGAAGGTGCCCTCCCCCGACTGCATCGGCTTGTCGTCCCAGGTCAGGTGCGGGGCCGAGGCGTCGGCGCCCGAGGGCAACAGCGGCACGATCGCCGGATAGTCGCCGCCGAAGCCCTCCACCCCGCGGGTGCCGGCGTCGTAGATCTCGGCCACCAGGTCGTTCTTGCGCAGGCCGGGCTCGACCTTCTCGACGATCCGCCTGTGCATCGCCTCGACGATGCGGGCGGCCTTGCGCATGTAGTCCAGCTCCTGCGGGCTCTTCACCGCGCGCTGCCAGTTCACCAGCGCCGTGGCGTCGGCGAAGCGGGCATTGGGCAGGTGGCGCTGCAGCGAGGCGAAGGCGGCGGCCGAGAACCAGTAATTGTCCATCTCGACGCCGATCGACAGGCGGCCCCAGCCGCGCGAGTCGATGATCTCGGCCAGCCGGTCCATCGGGTGCCGCTCGGTCGACTGCACGTAGTGGTCGGGGTAGCCGATGATGTTGTCATGCGCCAGATAGGCGGTGCGCTTGGCGCCGTTGGCGTCCTGGCCGCGGCCGTACCAGATCGGCTCGCCCTCCGGCGGCACCAGCACGCCCTGGTGGACGTAGAAGGACCAGCCGTCATAGCCGGTCAGCCAGGCCATGTTCGACGGGTCGCTGACCCACAGCAGGTCGATGCCACGGCGGGCCATGGCGGCACGGGTCTTGGCGAGCCGCGCGGCATATTCCTCGCGGCTGAAGTTGAGCTCTACGGACATGCTGTGCCTTTCAGCTTTCGAATTGCGTGCCAACCCCGGCGGCGGCGACGCGGCCGCGGGCCAGGGTGGCGATGGCGGTGTCCTGGACGCCGGTGCCGGTCAGGTCCGCGACGGTGATGGCGGCGGCGGAAGACCGCCCCGCCGCCCGGCCGGCGATGACGGCGCCGAGTTCCGGGAAGGCCGCGTCGGCGGCCACGGCGCCGGCCGCGATGGCGTGGTGCAGCTCGCCCAGCCGGCGCGTCTGGGCCAGGCTGTCGGCGACATAGAGATCCGCCTTTGTGAGGATCGCTGGGTCCAGCTCGTTCTTGTGCTCCGCGTCCGAGCCCATGGCGGTGACATGCTGGCCCGGCGCCAGCCACTCGGCGCGCAGGATCGGCTCGGCCGCCGGGGTGGTGGTGACGACGATGTCGGCGCCGTCGACCGCGGCCTGCGGCGCCGCCTCGGCATGGACGGCGATGCCCATCTCGTCCGACAGCCGCGCCGCCAGGGCCTGCGCCCGGTCGTGGTCGCGCGCCCAGATCCGCGCCTCGACGATCGGCCGCACCAGGGTCAGGGCCTTGAGCTGCAGCCGCGCCTGCACCCCGGCGCCGAAGATCGCCGCCACCCGGGAGTCCGGGCGCGACAGATGCTTGGCCGCCACCGCGCCGGCGGCGGCGGTGCGGACATCGGTCAGGTAGCCATTGTCCAGGAACACGGCGTCGACCAGCCCGGTGCGGGCGCTGAACAGCACCATCAGCCCGTTGGTGCTGGGCAGGCCCAGCTTCGGGTTGTCGAAGAAGCCGGGGCTGATCTTGATGGCGAAGCCGTCGAGGCCGGGGACATAGGCGGTCTTGACGTCGACCTCGCCGCGATGCTCGGGGATGTCGAGGCGCAGGATCGGCGGCATCGCCACATCCTTGGTGGCCAGCGCCAGGAAAGCCTGCTCGACGCAGGCGACGGCGTCGCGGTCGAGCGGGACGGCGCGGCGCAGCTCCGCCTCCGTCACGATGGTCATGCGGGGCACGATGTCTCCTCCCAGGCGCCGCTGACGATCCGCCGGTGCAGCGCCATGTCGATGTTGCGGCCCGAGACCACGAGCACGGTCGGGCCGGGAACGGCGAGCTTGCCGGCCAGGAGCGCGCCGATGCCGACGGCGCCGCCGCCCTCGACGATCTCCTGCTCCGCCGCATAGGCGTGGTCGATCGCCGCGGCGATCTCGGCCTCGGTCAGCAGCACCGCCTCGTCCAGCAGGTCGCGGGCCAAGGCGAAGGTATGGCGGTTGTCCAGGCCGATGCCGCCGCCCAGCGAATCCGCCAGCGTCGGCAGCTCCTCGACCGCGACCGGACGGCCGGCGGCGAGGCTGTCGCGCATCGCCGGGCCGCGTTCCATCGACACGCCGACCATCCGGGCCTGCGGCCGCAGCGCCTTGACCGCGGCGGCGATGCCGCCGAACAGGCCGCCGCCGGACAGCGGCACCACCACCTGCGCCACCTCCGGCAGGTCGGCCACGATCTCGAGTCCGATCGTGCCCTGGCCGGAGATCACGTCGGGATGGTCGAAGGGCGGGATGGCGGTGAAGCCCTCCTCCGCCACCAGCCGGTCGACCTCACCTTGAGCGTCGTCCTGGGACCGGCCGACGATGCGGATCTCCGCCCCCAGGGCGCGGATCGCGGCGACCTTGTTCTCCGGCACCAGGGCGGACATGCAGACGACGCAGCGCAGGCCCTGGCGGGCGGCGGCATGGGCCAGGCCGCGGCCGTGATTGCCGGTGGAGGCCGCCGCGATGCCGACCTTCCTCGCCTCGGACGGCAGCGACAGCACGGCGTTGGTGGCGCCGCGCAGCTTGAAGCTGCCGGTGGTCTGCCGGGTCTCCAGCTTCAGGAACACGGGCGCGCCGGCAAGATCGGACAGAGACGCGGAGCGGACCAGCGGCGTCCGCACCACCTCTCCGGCGATGCGGTCGGCGGCCGCGCGGATGGTGTCGAGGGTGACGGCGTGGCTCATCGGGCCCCTCACAGCGCCATCAGCCGGCCGAGATCCGGCCGGGGGCGGTCGTCGCCGCACAGGCGCAGCGCCATCCAGGCGGTGGCGAGATTGCTGGACACGACCGGCCGGCCGATCCGCCGTTCGATCTCCGCCACCACCCCGGCGGCGCGCAAAGCGGTGCAGGAGATGAACAGCGCCTCGGCATCCGGCGCCATCGCCGCCTCGGCCGCAGCGACGATCGAATCCGGGCTGATCCGCGCCATCTGGCGGTCGTCGTCGAGGCCGAGGCAGGTGAAGCGGGCGATATCGGTGCCGTGGCCGGCGAAATAGGCCGCCATCGGCCGGCTGGTCTCGACCGTGTAGGGGGTCAGCACCGCGATCCGGCGGGCGCCGAGCGCGTCGAGGGCGCGGCGGGCGGCCAGCGGCGGGGTCACCACGGTGACGCCCGGCTTGGCCTCGCGGATCGCCTCCTCGACCGCGTCGTCGCCCATCACCACCGAGGCCGAGGTGCAGGAGTAGCAGACCAGGTCCAGCGACTCCTCCGGCAGGATCAGGCCGGCGCCTTCGCCGAGGCGCGGCTGCATCCGGCGCAGGTTCTCCGGCGTGGTCGGGTTGGCATAGGCGATGCGGGCGACATAGACGCCGATCCGGTCGCTGGCGACCATGCGGCGGAAATCCGGCTCGGTGGTGTGGTCGGTCGCCAGGATGACGAGGCCGATCCGCTTCGGCAGCGGACGGTCGTCGAAGCCGAGCGGCAGGGTGGACCGTTCGATCTCGGGCAGCGCGATCTGAGTCATCGGGGGCTCCGGCTCAGCGCAGGGGCCGGAAGCGGCGCTCCAGGAAGCGGAGGCCGATCACGGCGATCAGGCTGATGACGAGGAAGAAGGCGCCGACGAGCGTCATCGGCTCCAGGTAGCGGTAGTTGAAGTTGGCGACGCTGCGGGCCTGGTTCATCAGCTCCAGCACCGTGATGGCGGAGAGCAGCGGCGTCTCCTTGAACATGGCGATGAAGTAGTTGGCCAGGGCCGGGAGCATCGGCGGGATCGCCTGCGGCAGGATCACGTGGCGCCAGCTCTGCCCCGCGGTCAGGTTGCAGGCCTTCGCCGCCTCCCACTGGCCGCGCGGGGTGTTGTCGATGCCGGCGCGGTACACTTCCGCGGTGTAGGTAGCGTAGTGCAGGCCGAGCCCGATCACGCCGGCGGTCAGCGGCGACAGCGTCAGCCCGATATCCGGCATGATGTAGAACAGGAAGTACAGCTGCACCAGCAGCGGCGTGCCGCGGATGAACTCGATCAGGAAGCCCACGACCCGCGCCAGCCAGCGCTGCCGGGTCCGCCGCAGCAAGGCGAGACCGAGGCCCAGCACCACCGCCAGGGCGTAGCCCAGGATCGTGGCCAGGATGGTGATCTTCACGCCCTCGACCAGGGTCGGGAGGATCTCGGCGACGAAGGCCCAGTCCCAATCCATGGCTCAGCTCCGCACGCCGTCGAGGCCACGGGCCAGGCGGCGCTCCAGCGCCCGCACCCCGGTCGAGATCAGCACCGCCAGCACGAAATAGATCACCAGGATGGTGAGGAACGGGAAGGCGGTGCTGCCGGTCTGGGCCCGCACGATCTGGGCCTGGAAGGTCAGGTCGGCCAGCGAGATCAGCGACACCACGGCGGTGGCCTTCAACAGCTCGATGGCGTTGTTGCCGAAGGTCGGCAGCATCAGCACGAAGGCCTGGGGCAGGATGACGTGCCACAGGCTCTGCCGCTTGGTGAGGTTGAGCGCCACGCAGGCCTCGCGCTGCTCGCGCCCGATCGACTGCACGGCGCCGCGCACCACCTCCGCGCCATAGGCCCCGACATTGAGGCCGAGGGCCAGCACGCCGGCCTGCAGCGGGCTGAGCTCGAACCCTGCCAGCGGCAGCACGAAATAGACCCAGAACAGCTGCACGAAGATCGAGGTGCCGCGGAAGAACTCGACATAGGTCGTGGCCAGCGCCCGGACGGCGAGGTTCGACGACAGCCGCCCCAGCCCGGCCAGGAAGGCGACCACCAGCGCCAGGGCGCAGCCCAGCACGGTCAGCTCGATCGTCACCCAGGCGCCCTGCAGGATCAGCCCGAGATAGCCTTCCCAGTCGGTCATGCGGCAATCCGATGAGGAAAGAGCGCGGCGTCGTAGGTTGGGTTCGCTCCCGCGAACCCAACATGCCGAAGATCCAGCCGCTCCGTGTTGGGTTCGCCAGGGCGAACCCAACCTACGAGGATTGTGACCACGTCAGTTCGGTCCGCCGCACATCGCGTCGCGGTTGGTCTCGAGCGCGGCCTTGGCCGAGAAGCCGTAGGGCTCGACGATCTTGGCGAACTCGCCGGACTGCTTCAGCGCCGCCAGCTCCTTGTCGAAGGCGTCGCGCAGCGCCGTGTCCTGCTTGCGGAAGGCGGCGCCGTCGCAATAGACCGGCGCGTTCTTCACCGGCCCGACCATCTCGATGTTCGGGTCGTTCGCCTTCTTCAGCAGGTCCTGGATCGACAGGATCGGCAGCGAATAGGCGTCGATGCGGCCGTCCTGCAGCATCTTGATGCCGCTCTGCCCGTCCGGCACCACGATCACCCGGTCGCGCGGCACCCCGGCCTCCAGCGCCAGCCGCTCCTCGGTGCCGCCGCCCGGCGCGCCGATCTTGGCGTCCGCATTGGCGGCGATGTCGGCATAGCTCTGGAAGTTCGACGGGTTGCCCTTCTTCACCGCGAAGGCCTCGCCGTCGCACAGGATCGGCTGGGAATAGGACACGGCGCGGCAGCGCTCCGGCTTCATGAACAGGCCGGCGGTGACCGCGTCGAAGCGGCGCGCCTGCAGCCCGGGGATCATGGCGCCGTATTCCGAGATCGAGGCGACGACGTCGGGCACGCCCATGCGCTTGAACACCTCGCGCGCCACGTCCGGCCCGGCGCCGGAGACCTTGCCGTCCGCCGCCACGGCGGTGAAGGGCGGCTCGTTGGCGATGGCGATGCGGGCGAAGCCCTGCTCCTTCAGGTTGTCCAGCGTGTCGGCCGCGGCCGGCTGCGCGAAGGCAGCCAAGGCGGCGGCCGATGCGGCGGCCAGGATCAGACGCGCGCAAAATCCCTTGTTCATTTCTGCCTCTCCTGTTCTCTGGTTTGCGGTGCTGCCGCGGTCAGACCCGGTGGCCGGCGGCGATGATCTTCTTGAGGAAGGTCTGGGTCCGCTCCTCGCGCGGGTGCCGGAAGATCTCGTCCGGCGGCCCCTCCTCGACGATCCGGCCGCGGTCGAAGAACAGGACCCGGTCGGCGAAGTCGTGGGCGAAGCTCATCTCGTGGGTGACCAGCAGCATGGTCATGTCGGTCTCGGCGGCCAGGCGGCGCATGACGTTCAGCACCTCCTCGACCAGCTCGGGGTCGAGCGCCGAGGTGACCTCGTCGAACAGCATGATCTTCGGCTTCAGCGCCAGGGCGCGGGCGATCGCCACGCGCTGCTTCTGGCCGCCGGACAGCTGCGCCGGCATGGCCTTGGCCTTCTCGGCCATGCCGACCAGCTCAAGCAGCTCCATCGCCCGGGCCTCGGCGGTCTTGCGGTCGACGCCGTTGGTCAGGATCGGCGCCAGCGTGACGTTGTCCAGCACGCATTTGTGCGGGAACAGGTTGAACAGCTGGAACACCATGCCGATCTTGGCGCGCATCCTGTGCAGGTGGCGCTCGTCCGCCGGCACCAGCCCGCCGTTCCGCGGCATGTGGAACAGCGGCTCGCCCTCGATCCGGATGACGCCGCCGTTGATCTCCTCCAGCGTCATCAGGATGCGCAGGATGGTGGTCTTGCCGGAGCCGGACGGGCCGATCAGGGCCAGCTTCTCGCCCGGCTTCACGGTGAAATTCAGGTCGTTGAGGACGGTCAGCGGCCCGAAGCGCTTGGTCACGCCCTCGACGCTGATACACGGATCGGATGCGGAGTTCGCCAAGTCGCTCTCCCTGTTGGCGACGGGCCTCTGTTGCCGCCAACGATGGAAGGGAGACAAAATCATGTCAAACGGAAAAACAAATCAGTACAATTTAGCCGGACGTGATAATTCCTTAGGCGCCGGCTTGCCTGTTTTTACATCGCCAGCAGCACCGGCTCCGGCTCGCCCTGCAGCAGGTTGACCACGATCTTCAGCCCGTCGCGCAGCTGCTCGGGCGTGGTCGAGCCGACCGAGATGCGCACCGCCGGCTGCCGGTCCATGCCGCCCTCGGCGGCGCCCCCGATCGCAAAGGAGGCGCCGGGCGCGATCGCCACGCCCTGCAGCCGGGCATGCGACACGAATTCCTCCTCCGACCGCCCCTCGCCCAGCGGCAGCCAGACATGCAGCCCCTCCGGGTGGGCCTTGTGCGGGATGCCGGCCAGAAGCTCCGCCGCGATCGCCTGGCGGCCGCGGATCGCCGCGTTCTGCCAGCGCACCAGCTCCGCCGCCGTGCCGGTCTCGACCCAGCGGGCGGCCAGCTCGGCGACCAGCCCGGTCGCCATCCAGCTGGTCACCAGGCTGCGGTTGGCGACCCCCGGGCACAGCCGGTCCGGCACCACCAGATAGCCGGCGCGCAGCCCCGGCATCACGCATTTGGTGAAGGTGGTGACGTAGAGCGTGCGCTCCGGCGCCAGGGCCGCCAGCGGCGGCAGGCGCTCGGTCAGCAGCGGCGCCAGCACGTCGTTCTCGATGATCTGCAGCCCGTGGCGGCGCGCCACCTCGACGATCTCCGCCCGCCGCGCCGCGCCCATCAGGCTGGCGGTGGCGTTGATCGGGTTCGGCATGACGAACAGGGCGCGCACATCGCCCTCGCGGCAGGCCTCGTCCAGCGCCTCGGGGACCACGCCCTCGGCATCGATCGCCACGCCGCGCAGCCTGAGGCCGAGATAGGCGGCCAGCGGCACCAGCGTGTGGTGGCCGACCGCCTCGGTCACCACGGTCGATCCCGGCGGGGCCGCGGCCATCAGGGCGATGGTCATGCCGGAGGTGGCGCCGTTGGTCAGGTGGATGGTGCCGGGCGTGGCCTCGACCCCGCAATGCTCGCGCAGCCAGGCCTGCGCCACCCGGCGGTGGCGGGCGAACAGCATGTTCGGGCGGAAGGACAGCACGGCGGAATGGGGCAGGTCGTCGGCCAGCGCATGCAGCGCCGCCTTCATCGCCTCGATGTGCCGGGTCTCGCACACCACCGGCTTCAGGATCGAGAGATCGATGACCTCGCTCAGCCGCTCCGGGATGAAGGGCGGAACCGGCTCGCGCTGCGGCGCACGGATGAAGGTGCCGCGCCCGGTCTCGCCGGAGATCAGGCCGCGGCGGATCAGCTCCTCATAGGCGCGGCTGACGGTCTGCACCGACAGGTCCAGCGTCTCGGCCATCGCCCGGTGCGTCGACAGCCGTTCCCCGGGCTGCAGCCGCCCGTCCGAGATCGCCCGCGCGATCTGGTCGGCCAGGGAGAGATAGGCGGGACGCCGCAGGGCGGCGGGATCGGGCTGCCAGATTGTCATGATTGGACTGTGATCCAGGATCAGTTCAATTGACAACCCGAATTGCGCACCGGCATGGTTCGCAACCATGACATCCGTCAAGCTCGACCCGATCGACCTGCGCATCCTGGCCGAGATCCAGCGCGACGGGCGCATCACCAAGCTGGCCCTGGCCGAGAAGGTCGGGCTGTCGCCGACGCCGTGCTGGACCCGGCTGCACCGGCTGGAGCGCGAGGGCGTGGTCGCCGGCTATCACGCCCGGGTGGCGCTGCGCCGCATCGCCCCCTTCGCCATGGTGTTCGTCGAGATCACGCTGGGCGCCCATCGCCAGGCCGATTTCGACCGGTTCGAGCGGGCGGTGAAGGCGGTGACGGAGGTGGTGGCCTGCTGGTCGCTGGGCGGCGGCATCGACTACCTGCTGAAGGTGGTGGCGCGCGACATCGACGGCTATCAGCGGCTGATCGACCGGCTGCTGGAGGACGAGATCGGCATCGACCGCTACTTCACCTACATCGTCACCCGGACGGTGAAGGATGACGTGACGGTGCCGGTGGAAGTGCTGGCGGGGGCGGACGGGACATAGTCGGAGAGACTCTCTCTCCACCCCCCTTCGCTCCGAGAGACTTGGTCTCCCTGCCGCCCCGCAAACAGCCTCCTTCTCCCCCGCTCTCCCCCTACCCTGGCGGCCTCGCTTTCGACGGAGGCTCAGCCAATGACCGCCCTCGCCACCCGGCCCAGCCAGCACGACGCGCTGGGCCGTCTGACCGACCGCCGGCTGCTGCGCGAGCTGGCCTATGTCGACGGCCGCTGGACAGCCGCCGCCAACGGCGCGGTGTTCGAGGTCGCCGACCCGGCCACCGGCGTCACCGTCGCCCGGGTGGCGCGGCTGGGCGCGGCCGAGGCGGACCGCGCCATCGCCGCCGCCGAGGCCGCCTTCCCGGCCTGGCGGGCGCTGCTGCCGCAGGAGCGGGCGGCCAGGCTGCGCAACTGGTTCGATCGGATCCTGGCGGCCAAGGAGGACCTGGCCCTCTTGATGACGCTGGAGCAGGGCAAGCCGCTGGCCGAATCCCGCGGCGAGATCGATTACGGCGCCGGCTTCGTCGAATGGTTCGCCGAGGAGGCCAAGCGCCTGAACGTCGAATCCGGCACCAGCCACCTGCCCGGCGCCGAGATGATGGTGCGGCGCGAGCCGCTGGGCGTCGTCGGCGTCGCCACGCCCTGGAATTTCCCCTGCGCCATGCTGACCCGCAAGGCCGCGGCCGCGCTGGCCGCCGGCTGCACGGTGGTGGCGCATCCGTCGTCGCAGACCCCGCTGTCGGCCCTGGCCCTGGCCGAGCTGGCGGAGCGCGCCGGCATCCCGGCCGGGGTGCTGAACATCGTCACCGGCGACCCGGAGCCGATCGTCAGCCGGATCTGCGCCGACCGGCGGGTGCGGGCGGTCAGCTTCACCGGGTCGACCGAGATCGGCCGGCTGATCGCCGAGCGCTGCGCCCCGACGATCAAGCGGCTGCAGCTCGAGCTGGGCGGCCATGCGCCGCTGATCGTCTTCGCCGATGCCGATCTCGACCGCGCCGTGTCGATCGCGATCGACGCCAAATTCGCCACCTCGGGCCAGGACTGCCTGGCGGCCAACCGGATCTATGTCGAACGGCCGGCTTATGCCGCCTTCTGCAAGGCCTTCGCCAGGCGGGTGGCGGCGCTGAAGGTCGGCAACGGCCTCGATGCCGGGACCGAGATCGGGCCGCTGATGCATGATCGCGCCGTGGCCAAGGCGGCGGAGCATGTCCAGGACGCCGTGGCCCGCGGCGCCCGCTGCCTGGCCGGCGGCGATGTTCATCCCGCTGGGCCGCTGTTCTTCGTCCCGACCGTGCTGGCCGACGTGCCGGACGACGCCGCGATCATGCGCGAGGAGACCTTCGCCCCGGTCGCCGCCGTGACGGCCTTCGACAGCGAGGACGAGGTGGTCGCCCGCGCCAACGATACCGAATACGGGCTGGTCGCCTATGTCGTCACCCGCGACGGTGCCCGCATGCTGCGGCTGGGCCGTGCCCTCGACTACGGCATGGTCGCGGTCAACCGGGTGAAGATCACCGGCGCGCCGATCCCGTTCGGCGGCACCAAGCAGTCCGGCCTCGGCCGCGAAGGCTCGCGCCACGGCATCGAAGCCTTCACCGAGCTGAAGTACCTCTGCCTCGACGCGGCGTAAGCCCGCCCTTTCGTTCAAGGAGATTTCCGATGGCCCTTCGCGGCAACGAACTCGACGCCTGGGATCGCGACCATTTCTTCCATCCGTCGACCCATATGGCGGCCCATGCGCGGGGCGAGACGCCGAACCGGATCATCACCGGCGGCGAGGGCGTCTACATCACCGACCGCGACGGCAAGCGCAGCCTGGACGCCTTCGCCGGCCTGTACTGCGTCAATGTCGGCTACGGAAGGCGCGAGATCGCCGACGCGATCGCCGCCCAGGCGCATGAGCTGGCCTATTACCACGCCTATGTCGGGCACGGCAGCGAGCCGTCGATCCGCCTGGCCAAGATGATCATCGACCGGGCGCCGGCCGGCATGTCGCGGGTGTTCTTCGGCCTCGGCGGGTCCGACGCCAACGAGACCAACGTCAAGCTGGTCTGGTACATCAACAACATCCTGGGCCGGCCGGAGAAGAAGAAGATCATCTCGCGCTGGCGCGGCTATCACGGTTCCGGCCTGATGACCGGCAGCCTGACCGGGCTGGAGCTGTTCCACAAGGCCTTCGACCTGCCGCTGGCCCAGGTGCTGCACACCGAGGCGCCCTACTACTACCGGCGCGAGGACCGGTCGCTGAGCGAGGAGCAGTTCTCGCAAGCCTGCGCCGACCGGCTGGAGGAGTTGATCCTGGCCGAGGGGCCGGAGACGGTGGCCGCCTTCATCGGCGAGCCGATCCTGGGCACCGGCGGGTTGGTGCCGCCGCCGGCCGGCTATTGGGAGAAGATCCAGGCCGTCCTGGCCAAATACGACGTGCTGCTGATCGCCGACGAGGTCATCACCGGCTTCGGCCGGCTGGGGTCGATGTTCGGCTCCGACCACTACGGCATCAAGCCGGACCTGATCACCATCGCCAAGGGCCTGACCTCGGCCTATGCGCCCCTGTCCGGCGTGATCGTGTCGGAGAAGGTGTGGAAGATCCTGGAGAAGGGGTCCGACGCGCTCGGCGCCATCGGCCATGGCTGGACCTATTCCTCGCACCCGCTGTGCACCGCCGCGGCGATCGCCAATCTCGAGCTGGTCGACAGCCTGGGGCTGGTCGAGAACGCGCGCGAGACCGGCGCCTATTTCAGGCAGGCGCTGGCCGACGCGCTGGCCGGCCACCGCATCGTCGGCGAGGTGCGCGGCGAGGGCCTGGCTGCAGCGGTCGAGTTCGTGGCCGACAAGGACGACCGGGTGTATTTCGACCCCGCGCTGAAGGTCGGCCCGCGGATCTACGCCGCCACGCTGGCCCGCGGCGTCATCACCCGCGCCCTGCCGCAAGGCGACATCCTGGGTTTCGCCCCGCCGCTGTGCCTGACCCGCGACGAGGCCGACATCGTGGTCAAGGCCGTGGCCGGGGCGGTCGAGTCGGTGGCAAAGGAGCTGTGAGCGACGCCATGATCGCCGAGACCATCCCCGTCACCATGCGCGCCGTGGTCCTGACCGGCCATGGCGGGCCCGAGAAGCTGGTCTATCGCGACGACGTGCCGGTGCCGAAGCCGGCGGCCGGCGAGGTGCTGATCGAGGTCACCGCCTGCGGCATGAACAACACCGATGTCTGGGTCCGCGAGGGCGCCTACGGCACCGAGGCGGACCCGGAGGCGGTGTCGAGCTGGCGCGGCCGCGGCGACCGGTCGACCCTGACCTTCCCGCGCATCCAGGGCACCGACACGATCGGCCGCATCGTCGCGGTCGGCGCCGGCGTGCCGGCGGCGCGGATCGGCGAGCGGGTGATGGTCGATTTCAGCATCTACAACCGCGACGACGACAGCCTGGCCGACATCGACTACATGGGCCATGGCCGCGACGGCGGCTATGCCGAATACATGGCGCTGCCGGCCGACCATGCCCATCGCGTCGACACGCCGATGAGCGACGTCGAGCTTGCCACCTTCTGCTGCGCCTACCTGACCGGCGAGCACATGCTGGACCGCGCCCGGGTGGCGGCGGGCGAGCGGGTGCTGGTCACCGGCGCTTCGGGCGGAGTCGGCTCCGGCATCGTCCAGCTGTGCCGCGCCCGCGGCGCCATCCCCTATGCCGTGGTCGGGCGGGGCAAGGAGGAGGCGGTGCTGGCGGCCGGTGCCGAGGCGGTGGTCACCCGCGATGCCGGCGACTTGGTCTCGGCGGTGGAACGGGCGACGAAAGGGCGGCCGATCGACGTGGTCGCCGACCTGGTCGGCGGGGCGATGTTCAACGACCTGCTGCGCATCCTGCGGCCGGAGGGTCGCTACACCACCGCCGGCGCCATCGCCGGGCCGGTGGTGCAGCTGGACCTGCGGACCATGTACCTGAAGCACCTGGAGTTGCATGGCTCGTCGCAGGGCACGCGCGGCGCCTTCCGGCGGCTGGTGCGGTACATCGAGGAGGGCAAGCTGAAGCCGCTGGTCGGCGGCGTCTACCGCCTGTCCGACTTCCACCGCGCCCAGGTCGACTTCATGGCCAAGGGCTTCGTCGGCAAGCTGGTGGTGGTGCCGGATTCGAAGTGGGGCGGCACGGCCTGACGCACGCCACGGAGAGGGGCCGATGCCGGAACCGCGGCCCCTCGCATCCCGTTGACCGGAGGACATTGGAACACAGCCGTTCGAGGTGGAGACCACGATGGCGGATCCGAACACCTCCCATCCAACCCCGCCTCTGCCGAAGCAGCAGCAGGAACCGCCCGGACAGACCGGGCGGATGAGGCCGGAGCCCGACCATGGCGAGCACAGCTACCGCGGCAGCGGCCGGCTGGAAGGCAAGGTCGCGCTGATCACGGGCGGCGATTCCGGCATCGGCCGCGCCGTCGCCATCGCCTTCGCCCGCGAAGGCGCCGACGTCCTGGTCTCCTATCTCGACGAGCACGAGGATGCCCGCGAGACCGTCCGCTGGGTGGAGCAGGCCGGCCGCCGCGCGATCGCGGTCCCCGGCGACGTCGCCGACGAGGCGCATTGCCGGGCGCTGGTGGACCGGGCGGTCCGGGACCTCGGCGGCATCGACATCCTGGTCAACAACGCCGCCTACCAGATGACCTTCGACGGCATCGACCAGATCAGCGCCGAGGAATGGGACAAGACGTTCCGCACCAACATCCACAGCCAGTTCTACCTGTCCAAGGCCGCGGTGCCGCATCTGAAGCCGGGCAGCGCCATCGTCAACACGTCCTCGATCAACGCCAAGGACCCGTCGCCCTCGCTGCTGCCCTATGCCACCACCAAAGGCGCCATCGCCAACTTCACCGCCGGGCTGGCGCAGCTGCTGGCCGACAAGGGCATCCGCGTGAACTGCGTCGCCCCGGGGCCGGTCTGGACGCCGCTGATCCCGTCGACCATGCCGGAGCAGAAGGTGGAGAATTTCGGCGCCAACACGCCGCTGGGACGGCCGGCGCAGCCGGCCGAGCTGGCGCCGGCCTATGTGCTGCTGGCCTCGCCGGAAGCGAGCTACATCACCGGCGCCGTCCTGGCGGTCACGGGCGGCCGGCCGATGCTCTGAGGCGGACATGGCATGACGCACCTTCTCCGAACGGCCGGCATGGCCTGCTCCATCGCCATCTGCCTCGCCTCGGCGGCGTCGGCCCAGCCGCAGCCGGTCGAGCCCGGCTTTCCGTCCTCGACCCCGCAGGGGCCGGTCTCCCACCCGCCGCCCGGGATGCTGGGCACCAGCCTGATCGGCGCCAAGGTGACCGACACCGCAGGGCGCGGCATCGGCACGATCACGGACTTCGCCTTCGACCGGCAGGGCGGCGCCATCCGCTACGTCGTGGTCGGCGTCGACCAGATCCTCGGCCTGTCGCTCAAGCAGGTGAAGATCCCGAGCGACAAGCTGCGGCTGGCGGACGCCGCCGGCCGCGAGGTCGCGACCGACCTGTCCGAGCAGGACCTGAAGGCCCTGCCGGCGGCCGATGCGGAGCCCTAGGCAATCCGGCAGAAAGGAGCGATCCGATGCAGACCTGGCTCGTCACCAACCCGTCCGGACCGCCCGTGGCGATCCAGGGCGAGGACTTGGTCAGCGCGATGTCCCGGCACCGCGAGGCGCTGCTGGCGCTCGCCTTCCCCGGTGGGGTCGAAGCGGTCGAGACCGCCTGGATGCACTGGGACCAGGACCTGCTGGACGGCAACGGCGCGGTCGAGGTGATCCTGACCGGCCTGCGCGCCGGCACCGAACAGCAGGGCCGCCTGCTGATCGACGCCGCGCCGGGCGAGATCGCCCCGGACACCGGCCGGGCCGTGTTCTTCTGACCCTCCGGAACCGGCGTCCGGCCGGCCCCATTGCCGCTGGTAGGACGCGACACGCATGGAGGTTTTCCCATGGCCACGCAGCATCATAGCGGCCAGAGCGAAGCCCACGAGACCAGGGACCACGACACGATCCGGCGCTGGGCCGAGGAGCGCAAGGCCGTCCCCGCCACCGTGCGCGGTACCGCGCGCGGCGGCGACGAGGCCGGCATCCTCCGCTTCGATTTCGTCGGCGACGGCCAGAAGCGCGAAGAGGCGCTCGAAGAGATCTCCTGGGACGAGTTCTTCGAGAAGTTCGACGAGGCCAAGCTGACCTTCCTGTACCAGGACCGCACCGCCGACGGCCATGTGAGCCGCTTCAACAAGTTCGTGCGCCACTGAACCGGCGGCCGGCGACGGCGGGAGGCGGGCATGACGGACCCGGCGTTGGCGGTCCTGCTGTATTTCATCCTGCCGCTGTGGTTCGTCGCCGGCCTCGCCGACTGGCTGTGCCATCGCGCCACGAGCATCGAGGCGACGACGGGGGCGAAGGAGTCCCTGATCCACCTGCTGATGTTCGCCGAGGTGGCCGTGCCCCTGCTGGCCGCCCTGTTCCTCGAGATCAACGCCCTGATCATCGCCCTGATGATCGTGGCCTTCCTGGCGCATGAGGCGACCGCGCTGTGGGACGTCAGCTACGCCGTCACCCGGCGCGAGGTGACGCCGTTCGAGCAGCATGTCCACAGCTTCCTCGAGATGCTGCCGCTGATGGCGACGGCCTTCGTCGCCGTTCTGCACTGGCCGCAGTTCCTGGCGCTGTTCGGGCTGGGGCCGGAGCCGGCGCGCTTCGACCTGACCTGGAAGCAGGAGCCGCTGCCGGTGGCCTATATCGCCGCCGTGCTGGTCGCAGCGCTGCTGTTCGAGCTGCTGCCCTATCTGGAGGAGCTGTGGCGCGGGCTACGGACCGCCCGCGGCCGCCTGGTCCCGCTTCGAGGCGAGACCGAGAACCCCCGCCGGGGATAGGCGGTTCGATCTCCCCTCCGGAATGGATTTCGGCTGCCGCCTGTTGTCACCACGGCCGGCGCTGGCGATGCGCCGGGTCTCGCCACAGCCATGCGGCCCAGCCGATGCCAGACGCCGACCGCCGCCTGTCCCATGAGCCCGGCGCCGACCCTGCTTCCTCCCCGCCCCGTCAGGGCACACTCCGGGTGCTCGGCCTGGGGCTGATCACCGGGGCGGCGGACGACGACCCCTCGGCGATCGGCACCTACGCCAGCGCCGGCGCCGCGCTGGGCCCATCCTTCCTGTGGACCGCCCCGGCGACGCTGCCGATGATGTTCGCGGTGGTCTACCTGTCCGCCAAGCTCGGCCAGGTGTCCGGCCGCGGCCTGTTCCACGTGATCCGCGACCATTTCCCGCGCTGGGTGCTGGTTCCGGCGCTGATTGGCGTGCTGATCGGCAACACCATCGAGGCCGCGGCCGATATCGGCGGCATGGCGGCGGCGATCGGCCTGCTGCTGCCGGTTCCGTTCACCGGGATCGTGGTCACGGTCACCGCCGCGATCCTTGCCCTGCAGGTCTGGGGGTCCTACGCGCTGATCCGCAACGTGTTCCGCTGGCTGGCCCTCGCCCTCCTCGCCTATGTCGGCGCCGCGGTGCTGGCGAAGCCGGACCTGGCGGCGACCCTGGCCGGCACGCTGGTGCCGCGGATCCGCTTCGATGCCGAGTTCCTGTCGATGCTGGTCGCGGTGATCGGCACCACGCTGTCCGCCTATCTCTACACCTGGCAGTCGAACGAGGAGGTCGAGGAGGAGATCCAGATGGGCCGCCGCACGCTGGCGCAGCGCCGCGGCGCGACCGACGCCGAGCTGCGCCGCACCCGCACCGATGTCCTGGTCGGCATGGTCTTCTCGAACCTGATCATGTACTTCATCATCCTGTCGACCGGATCGACGCTGCACGCCGCCGGCCAGACCGAGATCAGCACCGCCGCCCAGGCCGCGGAGGCGCTGCAGCCCCTGGCCGGCGATGCCGCCGGCATCCTGTTCGCCGCCGGCGTCATCGGTGTCGGCTTCCTGGCGGTGCCGGTGATGACCACGGGCGCCGCCTACGACCTGGCCCAGACCTTCGGCTGGAGGCACAGCCTGCATGCCCGCCCGTCGGAGGCGAAGGCGTTCTACCTGGCGATCACCGGCTTCACCCTGGTGGCGATGGGGCTGAACTTCCTCGGCTTCAATCCGATGAAGGCGCTGGTCTGGTCCGGCATCGTCCAGGGTTTCTCGACCCCGCCCCTGATGCTGCTGATCATGCTGATGACCGGCAGCCGGCGGATCATGGGCGACCAGGTGAACAGCCCCGGCATCGCCATCCTCGGCTGGGCCACGACCGCGATCATCTTCGCCGCCAGCGCAGGGCTGGTGGCGACCTGGTTCCTCTGAGCCCGTCATGCTCGTCTATGGCGACGCGGTGCGGGTGGAGGAGCCGGGGCGGCAGCTCGGCCGCGTCGCCGCAGCGCTCGACCGCGCCCGCGACGCCGCCACCGGTCTGGATCGTCACGACCGGCTGGTCGAGGCGCTGATCGAAACCGGGGCGTTCGCCCAGGGCACGATCGACGCCGAGTTCGAGGCCGCCGGCCGGGATGCCCCCTCCCCGCTCCGCGACGCAGCGACGGCGCTGCTGATGGACCTCGCCGCGGCGATGCGCCGGTCCTGGGCCGCGGGCTTTGCCATGGGACCGGAGGATCCGACGCCGCGCCGGACGATCGATGGTCTGGCCCGGCGGGCCTTGCCCGGCGCGATCCGCTGCCGCCTGGCCGAAGGCTTCGCCTTCTATGCCCTGTATCCGGAGGCCTATCTGGAGGCCGCCGTGCTGGCGGGACTCCGGCCGCCGCGGGTGATCGGCATCCGCAGCATCGGCCTGACGCTGGGCGCCGTGGTGGCGGAGGCCTGCGGCGCGCACGGGCTGGCTTCGGTGCGGCCGGTCGGCCACCCGTTCCAGCGGCAGTTGTCCCTCGATCCCGGCCTTGCTGCCGGCCTGCTGGGCGATCCCGCGGCGACCTATGCCGTGGTCGACGAGGGGCCGGGCCTGTCCGGCAGCTCCTTCGGCGCGGTCGCCGACTGGCTGGAAGCCCATGGCGTCGACCGCAGCCGCATCCGGTTCTTCCCCGGCCATGGCGGCGAGCCGGGACCGCAGGCTTCGCCCGCGCATCGCGAGCGCTGGCGCAGCGCCGCCCGGCACGTGGTCGATTTCGACGCGCTGGCGCTGCGGCCGCGCCAGCCCTGGCACGGGCTGGGCGGCTGGATCGAGGATCTCGTCGGCGGCCCGGGACGCCTGGATGACCTGTCCGGCGGCGCCTGGCGGGAATGCCTCGCCTTGCCGCTCGACCGCTGGCCGCCGGCGCATCGGCAGCAGGAGCGCCGCAAGTTCCGCCTGGACACGGGCCGCCGCCGCTTCCTGGTGAAGTTCGCCGGGCTGGGCCGGCACGGCCGCGACAAGCTGCGGCGGGCACGGGCGCTGCACGTTGCCGGCTTCGGCGCCGAGCCGGTCGGCTATCGCCGCGGCTTCCTGGTCGAGCGCTGGATCGAGGGCGCCCGGCCGTTCGACCCCCAAGCCGGTGACCGCCCTGCCCTGCTGCGGCGGCTCGCGGCGTATCTCGGCTTCCGCGCCCGCTGCTTCCCGGCCGCGCCGGAGAGCGGCGCCACGCTTTCGGCCCTGGCCGAAATGCTCTGCCACAATACGGGCGAGGCCCTGGGCCGTGAGGCCGGCCGGGCCTTCGACAGCCTCGCCCGCGCGGCCAGGCGCCTGGAAGGACGGGTCCGCCGGGTCGAGACCGACAATCGGCTGCACCGCTGGGAGTGGCTGCTGGACCGCGACGGCACGCTGCTGAAGACCGACGCGCTCGACCATTGCGCGGCGCACGACCTGGTCGGCTGCCAGGACATCGCCTGGGACGTCGCCGGCGCGGCGGTCGAGTTCGACCTGGCCCCGGAGGAGGCGGGCGAGCTGGGACGCCTGGTCGGGCACGAGGCCCGGCAACCGGTCGATCCGGAGCTGTCGAGGGTCCTTGGCCCTTGCTACGCCGCCTTCCAGCTCGGGGCGTTCACCATGGCCCGGGATGCCGCGGCGGACGACCCGGACGAGGCGGCGCGGCTGGATCGGGAGGTGTCGCGCTACACGCGGCATCTGCGCCGTTTCCTGTCCTATCCGTAAAGCGGCGCGGGCCCGAACGCGGAAGTGGAACCGGGTAAGTACCCATCCCGTTGCCCCCCTAGGTGAGCGCCCCTCACGCGCTCGAAACGCCACAGCGACAGCACCATCAACGGGTCCGGATGCGCCGTCGCGCACCAGCCTCGGCAGACCATCCGCGCCCGTCATCCGAAGGGGAAGCCGATCCATGGCAGAGACCATCCTGATCACCGGCGGAAAGGGCTTCATCGGCAGCCATGTGGCCGGTGCCCTGCTGCGGCGCGGCCATCGGGTGCGCGTTCTCGACAGCCTGCTCGAGCAGGTGCACGGCAGCGCCGGCGGTTCCGCCGCGCCGCCGGGCGATGTCGAGCTGCAGGTCGGCGACGTGCGCGACGAGGTCGCCGTGGCCCGGGCGCTGAAGGGCGTCGATTCCGTGATCCACCTCGCCGCCGAGGTCGGCGTCGGCCAGAGCATGTATGCGGTGGACCGCTACGTCTCGGTCAACGACCTGGGCACCGCCACCCTGATGCAGCGGCTGATCGCCAACCCGGTGCGCCGTGTCGTCGTCGCCTCCTCGATGAGCATCTATGGCGAGGGCCTGTACCGCACCGCCGACGGCGATCCGGTCGAGGACGTGATGCGGCCGGAGCGCCGGGCCGGCGACTCCTGGGACCCGCTGGACCGGCAGGGCCGGCCGCTGGTCCCGGCGCCGACGCCGGAATGGAAGCGGCCGATGCTGGCCTCGGTCTACGCCCTGACCAAATACTGCCAGGAGCGGCTGGTCCTGACCGTCGCCGGCGCCTACGGCATGGAGGCCGCGGCGCTGCGCATGTTCAATGTCTACGGCCCCGGCCAGGCGCTGTCGAACCCCTATACCGGCGTGCTGGCGATCTTCGCCTCGCGCATCCTGAACCGCCAGCGGCCGCTGGTGTTCGAGGACGGGCAGCAGCGCCGCGACCTGGTGCATGTCTCCGACGTCGCCGAGGCCTTTGCCCTGGCGCTGGAGCATCCGAAGGCGCCGGGCGGCGTGTTCAATGTCGGCAGCGGCTGCGAGCGGACGGTGCTGGAGACGGCGCAGGCCCTGGCCGACGCCATGGGCCGGCCGGAGCTGGAGCCGGAGCTGGTCGGCAAGGCCCGCATCGGCGACGTGCGCCACTGCTTCGCCGATATCGGCAAGGCGCAGGCGGAGCTCGGCTTCGCCGCGGCCAAGGATTTCAGCGAGGGGCTGGCCGAGCTCGCCGAATGGGTCGCCGCCCAGCAGGCGGTGGACCGGGTGGCGGAGGCGCGGCGCGAGCTCGAATCCCGCGGGCTGGTGGCATGAGCAGGCCCTCTCCTGCCGTGACCGGCCTGCGGCCCGTCCTGGTGACCGGCGGGGCCGGTTTCATCGGCTGCAACCTGGCCGACCGGCTGGCCCGCGACGGCCACCACGTGCTGGTGCTGGATGCGCTGGCCCGGCCGGGGGTGGAGCGGAATCTCGACTGGCTGCGCCGGACCCATCCCGGCCGGATCTCCGCCGTCATCGACGACCTGCGCGACGGTGATGCCGTGTCCGCCGCGGCGCGGAAGGCGCAGGCGGTGTTCCACCTGGCCGGCCAGGTCGCGGTGACCACCAGCCTGGACGACCCGTGGACCGATTTCGAGGTCAATGTCGCCGGCACGCTGCGCCTGCTGGAGGCGCTGCGCCGGCACAATCCCGGCGCGCCGCTGGTCTTCGCCAGCACCAACAAGGTCTATGGCGACCTGGCCGATATCGGGCTGGAACAGGCGGGCGACGCCTACCGGCCGGTCGATGCGGCCCTGCGCGGCCGCGGCATTGGCGAGGACCGCCGGCTGGACTTCCACACGCCCTATGGCTGCTCCAAGGGCGCGGCCGACCAGTATGTGCTGGACCACGCCCGCAGCTTCGGCATGCCGACGGCGGTGCTGCGCATGAGCTGCATCTACGGCCCGCACCAGATGGGCACCGAGGACCAGGGCTGGGTCGCGCATTTCCTGATCCGCGCCCTGGACGGCCGGCCGATCACCATCTTCGGCGACGGCCGGCAGGTGCGCGACATCCTGTTCGTCGACGACGCGGTCGAGGCCTATGTCGCGGCCTGGCGGCGCATCGCGGCGGTGCGCGGCCAGGCCTTCAACCTGGGCGGCGGCCCGGCCAACGCCGTCAGCCTGCGGCAGCTGATCCGCCACATCGAAACGCTGACCGGGCGTTCGGTGAATGTCGAGTTCCGCGACTGGCGGGCCGGCGACCAGCGCTACTACGTCTCGGATATCGGCCGCGTCCGGCAAGCCCTGGGCCTGCCGGAGCCCCTGCCCTGGCGCGACGGGCTGGGCCGGCTGGCCGACTGGCTGCGCCGCAACCCCGTCGGCGACATCCCCGCCATCCCCGATCCCCGCGAACAGCGAGCGGAGGCCATCTCGTGAAGATCGCCCTGATCAACCCGCCCTGGCGCTACGACCACAGCATCTATTTCGGCTGCCGGGAACCGCATCTGCCGCTCGAGCTCGGCTATTCCAAGGCGCTGCTCGAAGCCGCCGGGCACCAGGTGCTGATGCTCGACGGCCATCTCTGCGGCACGGAGATGCAGGATCTGGCCGACGAGACCGCAGCCTTCGGGCCGGATATGACGGTCGTCACCACGGCCCCGACCTACCTGTTCTGGCGCTGCGCCCCGCCGGAGCTGCGCATCCCGCGCGAGTTCATCGTGGCGCTGAACGGTCGCGGCGGCCGCACGGTCGCGGTCGGCCCGCACGCCTCGGTCACGCCGGAGACCACGCTGCGCAAGCTCGGCGCCGACATCGTCGTGCGCGGCGAATGCGAGGAAGTGGTGGTGGCGCTGGCCGACGGGCCGGATCTGCGGCAGGTGCCGTCGATCGCCTTCCGCGACGGCGGCGAGGTGATCGTGAACGGCGGGCTGAACGCCAGCCGGTTCACCGACCAGCCGGCGCTGCGCTGGCCCGACGACTGGGTCCGGCGCCACGACCATCACCACCACCGCTTCGGCACCGAGGCGCATGGCCCGGGCGCCGAGGTCGAGGCGTCTCGCGGCTGCCCCTATCACTGCAGCTTCTGCGCCAAGAACGAGTTCCGCGACGCCTATCGCCGCCGCGACCTGGCGATCCTGCTCGACGAGATCGACGGGCTGATCGCGCAGGGCGCGACCTATCTCTATTTCGTCGACGAGATCTTCCTGCCGCAGAAGCCCTTGCTGGAGGCGCTGGTCGACCGCCCGGTCGAGTTCGGCGTGCAGATGCGCATCGACCTGTGGAAGCCGGAGATGCTGGACCTGCTCGGCCGGGCCGGCTGCGTGTCGATCGAGGCCGGGGTCGAGAGCCTGACCCGCGAGGGCCGCGACCTCCTGACCAAGAACTGCAAGCTGTCGACCGACGAGCTGGCCGACCGGCTGCTCTACGCCCGCCGCAGCGTGCCCTTCGTCCAGGCCAATCTGATCAAGACCGCCGACGACGATGCGGAGATGATCGCCGCCTGGCGCGACAAGCTGCAGCGGAACGGCGTCTGGGCCAACGACCCGGTGCCGCTGTACCCCTATCCCAGCTCGCCCGACTACCAGCGCCTGTGGGGCCAGCCGGACAGCCGGGCCTGGGAGCGGGCGCATGAGCATTATCTGCGCCAGTTCGACCATTTCAGCGACATCCAGGACGAACGGCCCCTGCCCCTGAGAGAGCTGGAGGCGGCGTGCGGACCGGCATGAGCATTCCCCGACGGCTGCTGATGACGGCGGACGCGGTCGGCGGGGTCTGGTCCTATGCGCTGGATCTCGCCGCGGCCCTGGCCCGCCGCCACGGCGTCGAGACCACGCTGGCGGTGCTCGGCCCGCTGCCGGACGAGGACCAGCGCTGGTCCGCCGGGCTGGTGCCGGGGCTGCGGCTGGTGGAGACGGCGCTGCCGCTCGACTGGCTGGCCGGGCGGCCGCAGGAGGTCGAGGCCGCCGGCCGCCGCATCGCCGCGCTGGCGGTCGAGACCGGCGCCGGGATGGTGCAGCTGAACAGCCCCGCCCTGGCGGCCAAGGCCGTGTTCCCGGTGCCGACCGTCGCCGTGCACCATTCCTGCGTCGCCACCTGGTGGGCCGGCGTGCGGACGGGCCCGCTGCCCGACGACTTCGCCTGGCGGGCCAAGCTGGTCCGCCGCGGCCTGCATGCGGCCGACGCGGTGGTGGCGCCCAGCCGCGCCTTCGCCCGGGCCACGCGGGCGGCGTATGGGCTGGGGTCCCTGCCTGTCGCGGTCTGGAACGGCCGCACGGCGCCGCTTGAGGCCGGAGCGGCACCAGAGCCGGCGGAGTTCGTGTTCGGCGCCGGCCGGCTGTGGGACGAGGGCAAGAACGTCCGGGCCCTGGACGGCGCCGCGGCCCGGCTCGGCGCCCGGCTGCTGCTGGCCGGCCCGCTGACTGGCCCGAACGGCGCCAGCGTGGCGCCGCGCCACGCTCTGTGCCTCGGCACGCTCGGCGGCGAGGCGATGCGCGACTGCCTGGCCCGCCGGCCGGTCTTCGCCTCCACCGCGCTGTTCGAGCCCTTCGGCCTGGCGGTGCTGGAAGCGGCCCAGGCCGGCTGCGCCCTGGTGCTCTCCGACATCCCGACCTTCCGCGAGCTGTGGGCCGACGCCGCGGTCTTCGTGCCGCCGCGCGACGAGGCGGCGATCGCCGCCGCCCTCGGCCGGGTGCTGGCCGACCGCGGCCTGCGGGAGCGTCTGGGCGACGCCGCGCGCCGGCGGGCGGCGCGCTACACCATCGCCGCCATGGCCGACCGGATGGCCGGCCTCTATCGCGGCCTCGCAACCACGGCGGCGCGGCCTGTGCGGGAGGCGGCGGAATGAAGCTCGCCTACTTCACCCATTCCCTGCGCTCCTGCTGGAACCACGGCAACGCCCATTTCCTGCGCGGCGTGCTGCGCGAGCTGATCCAGGCCGGGCATGAGGTCGCGGTCTACGAGCCGGCCGGCGCCTGGAGCCTGGCGAACCTGCTGCGCGACCATGGCGAGGCGGCGCTGATTGCCTATCGGCGGGCCTATCCCGAGCTGTCCTCGACCGCATACGGACCGGATCTCGACCTGGAGCAGGCGCTGGACGGCGCCGATGCCGTGCTCGTGCATGAATGGAACGATCCCGGTCTGGTGGCCGCGATCGGCCGCCTGCGCCGCCGGGGCGCGCGCTTCACCGCCCTGTTCCACGACACGCATCACCGCGCCGTCAGCGACCCCGGGGCGATCCACCGCTTCGACCTCGACGGCTATGACGGCGTGCTGGCCTTCGGCGCCGCCCTGGCCGAGGTCTATAGACGCTGGGGCTGGGGCCGCCGCGCCTTCGCCTGGCACGAAGCCGCCGACACCCGCCTGTTCCGGCCGCCGGACGAAGAGGCCCCCCGCGACGGCCTGATCTGGGTCGGCAACTGGGGCGACGAGGAACGCAGCGCCGAGCTCGACGCCTTCCTGTTCCAGCCGGCCCGGGCCGCCGGCCTGCCGCTCGACATCCACGGCGTGCGCTACCCGCCGGAGGCGCTGGCCCGCCTGGCCGCCGAAGGCGCGCGCTATCATGGCTGGCTGGCCAATGCCGAGGTGCCGGCCGCCTTCGCCCGCTACCTCGCCACGGTCCATGTGCCGCGCCGCTTCTATGTCGAGCGGCTGCCGGGCATTCCGACGATCCGGGTGTTCGAGGCCCTGGCCTGCGGCATCCCGCTGGCCTGCGCTCCCTGGCATGACACCGAGGGCCTGTTCCGGCCAGGACAGGACTATCTGGTCGCGCAGGACGGGGCGGAGATGGCCCGCCACCTGGCCGCCCTGCGCGATGACCCGGAGCTGCGCCGCAGCCTGGCCGCCAGCGGCCTGGAGACGATCCGCGCCCGGCACAGCTGCGCCCACCGCATGCGCGAGCTGCTGGCGATCCTGGCCCGGTTGCGCACCGCCACCCCGATGGAGTCCGTCGCATGAGGATCGCCTTCTACGGATCCAGCCTGCTGTCCGCCTACTGGAACGGCGCCGCAACCTATTACCGCGGCCTGCTGCGCGACCTCGCCGGCCGCGGCCACGCCATCACCTTCTACGAGCCCGACGCGTTCGACCGGCAGGCGCATCGCGACATCGACCCGCCGGACTGGGCCGAGGTCCGGGTCTATCCGGCCAGCGAGGAGGCGCTGCGCGGCGTGGTCGCCGAGGCGGCGCTGGCCGATGTGGTGGTGAAGGCCAGCGGCGTCGGCGTGTTCGACGAGCTGCTGATCGAGGGCACGATGGCGGCGGCGCGGCCGGAGGCGGTCCGCATCTTCTGGGACGTCGACGCCCCGGCGACGCTGGCCGAGCTGCGCCGCGGCGGTCCGGACCATCCGCTGCACCGCGCCCTGCCGGGGCTGGACATGGTGCTGACCTATGGCGGCGGCCCGCCGGTGGTCGCGGCCTATGAGGCGCTCGGCGCCCGGCGCTGCGTGCCGATCTACAACGCGCTGGACCCGGAGACGCATGTCCCGGTGCCGCCCGACCCGCGCTTCGCCTGCGACCTGGCCTTCCTGGGCAACCGGCTGCCGGACCGCGAGGCCCGGGTTGCCGCCTTCTTCCTGGCGCCGGCGGCGCGGCTGCCCGACCGCCGCTTCCTGATCGGCGGCGCCGGCTGGGAGGGACGCGCCATGCCCCGCAACGTGCGCTGGATCGGCCATGTCGGCACCGGCGACCACAACGCCTTCAACGCCACGCCGCTGGCGGTGCTGAACATCGCCCGCGACAGCATGGCGGCGACCGGCTTCTCCCCCGCCACCCGGGTGTTCGAGGCGGCGGGCGCCGGCGGCTGCCTGATCACCGACGCCTGGGAGGGCATCGAGCTGTTCCTGAAGCCCGATGCCGAGGTGCTGGTCGCCCACGACGGCGCCGAGGTGGCGGCGCATCTGCAGGCGCTGGACCGCGAGCGGTCCCAGGCCATCGGCGCGGCCGCCCGGGCCCGGGTCCTGGCCGAGCACACCTATGCCCGTCGCGGCGCCCAGGTCGACGCCCTGCTGCGCGACACCGCCGCGGCGAAGCGCGAGAGGACCGCCGCATGACCCGCCCCCTGCGCCTCGTCTTCATCGGGCTCAGCCTCTCCTCCTCCTGGGGCAACGGCCACGCCACCACGTATCGGGCGCTGCTGCGGGCCCTGGCCCGGCGCGGCCACGACATCCTGTTCCTGGAGCAGGACCAGCCCTGGTACGCCGAGAACCGCGACCTGCCGGACCCGGATTTCTGCCGGCTGGCGCTGTATTCCGGCCTGGCCGGGCTGTCGGCCTATCGCGCGGAGGTCGCCGAGGCCGACGCCGTGATCGTCGGGTCCTATGTCGCCGACGGCGTCGCCGTCTGCGCCTGGGTGCAGAGCGTTGCCGCCGGGGTGACCGCCTTCTACGACATCGACACGCCGGTGACCCTGGCGAAGCTGGAGCGCGGCGACTTCGAGTATCTCTCGCCCGACCTGATCCCCGGCTTCGACCTGTACCTGTCCTTCACCGGCGGCCCGACGCTGGCGCATCTGGTGCATCGCTACGGTGCCGCGGCGGCGCATCCGCTGTACTGCTCCGTCGACGCCGACGCCTACCGGCCCGAACCGGCAGCGCCGCTGCGCTACGACCTCGGCTATCTCGGCACCTACAGCCCCGACCGCCAGCCGACCCTGGAGACTTTGCTGCTGAAGCCGGCGCGGGCCCTGCCGGACCAGCGCTTCGTCGTCGCCGGATCGCAGTTCCCGCGCGAGATCCGCTGGCCGTCCAACGTCACCCGCATCGAGCATGTCCCGCCCGGCGATCATCGCGGCTTCTACAACGCCTGCCGCTTCACCCTGAACGTCACCCGCGCCGACATGGTCCGCGCCGGCTACAGCCCGAGCGTGCGGCTGTTCGAGGCGGCCGCCTGCGGCACGCCGATCATCTCCGACCGCTGGCACGGCCTCGAATCGATCTTCACGCCGGGGGCCGAGATCTGCCTCGCCCATGACGGCGGCGAGGTCATCGAGATGCTGACCCGGTGCCCCGAGCCGCTGCGCCGCGGCATCGGCGAGGCGGCCCGGCGACGGGTGCTGGCTGAGCATTCCTCCGACCGCCGTGCGGCGGGGCTGGAGGAGGTGCTGCGGCGGCGGATCGACGAGCTGGCGCGCCAACGGCCGGTCCGCGCCGCCGCGACCAGAGGCGGACAGGGCCGGAGCCGCGGGCCCCGGCCGCATCTCCGGGTCGTGAAGCAGGCGGACGTCAACGAGAGAGGATGATCATGAGGAACGGCAAACAGCGCACCGCCGTCGTCGCCGGGGGCGCCGGCTTCATCGGATCCCATCTCTGCGACGCCCTGCTCGCGGACGGATACCGGGTCCTCTGCCTCGACAATCTCCGCACCGGCCGGCGCGAGAATCTGCAGCATCTGGCACCCGATCCGCGTTTCGACCTGATGGAGACCGACGTGATCGCGCCGACGTCCGCCTCGCTGGCCCGGGGATCGGTGGATCTCGTGTTCAACCTCGCCTGCGCCGCCTCGCCGCCGCAGTACCAGTCGGACCCCGAGCACACGATGCTGACCAGCGTGCTGGGCACCCGCAACCTGCTGGCCCTGGCCGAGCGCAAGGCGGCGCGCTTCCTGCTGGCTTCGACCAGCGAGGTCTATGGCGACCCGGAGGTGCATCCGCAGGCCGAGAGCTATTGGGGCCACGTCAACCCGACCGGCCCGCGCGCCTGCTACGACGAGGGCAAGCGCGCGGCCGAGACGCTGACCTTCGACTTCGCGCGCGCCGGCCGGGCCGAGGTGCGGGTGGCGCGGATCTTCAACACCTACGGGCCGCGGATGCGGGCCGATGACGGACGGGTGGTGTCGAACGTCGTCACCCAGGCGCTGGCGGGGGACGACATCACCGTCTACGGCACCGGCGGGCAGACCCGTTCCTTCTGCTATGTCGACGACCTGGTCGACGGGCTGGTGCGGCTGATGGCCTGCCGGACCTCGCCGGGCGGCCCGATCAACCTGGGCAATCCGGCGGAACTGACGGTGCGGCAGCTGGTGACGCAAATCCTGGCGCTGACCGGATCGCGCTCGCGCATCGTGCGCAAGCCGCTGCCGGTGGACGACCCGCAGCGGCGCCGGCCGGACATCGCGCGGGCGAAGGCGCTGCTCGGCTGGGCGCCGCGGGTCGCGCTGGAAGAGGGCCTGGAGAAGACGATCGCCTACTTCGCCGAGGCGACGACGCCGCGTCACGCTCCGGCGGTCGGCTTCGGAGCCCTCCGGAAGGGCGCCGGGCTGCCGGCGAAGGCGGAAGCCGTCACGCCCTGACGCAGGGCGTAGGGAGTGTGAGAAAGGCGAGCTAGAGGCTGTGGCGATAATCCGACGGCGTCAGGCCGGTGTGGCGGCGGAAGGCGGCGGTGAAGGCCGACGGCGTCTGGTAGCCGACGGCCAGCGCGACATCGGTGATGCGGCTTCGGGGATCCCGCAGCAACTGCCGGGACTGCTCCATGCGCAGCCCGGTCAGCCATTCATGCGGCGTGCGTCCCGTGGCATGGCGGAAGGCCGTGCAGAAATGCGACCGGCTGAGGGACGTCAGCGCGGCGAGCTCGTCGAGGCCGATGGTCTGGTCCAGGCGGCCTGACATGTAGTCGGTGACTCGCCGGACCTGCCATCGCGGCAACCCTCGCCTCGGCAGCAGCGCCGGCGTCTGGCCGAGGGTGGAATGGGTCCGCAGAAGATGCGTGCAGAGCAGGTCGAGCGCCTGTTCGACGAACAGGCGCCGGGACGGATCGGGATGGGTCGCCTCGCGGCTGAGCGCGCGCAGGATGTGTGCGCCGACCGGATCCGCTTCGCCGAGGCGGGGCGCCAGCTCCACCCGACGGCCACGGGTCAGCGGCGTGGCGAAGGCCTGCAGCCGGGCATCGCTCAGCATCGCATAGGACAGGGGCGACGCGACGTCGATGTCCCAATCCCCGTCCCAGCCGGCCGGCACGATCGTGATGGTGCCCGGGCGCCCAACGCCGGCCAGGCGCATCCGCCCACGCCGCCAGACCCTGGGCGACGGCGGGCCGTAATAGGTGCCGATCGTGTGCACCGGCAGCCCCGGCATGGGCTCGTGCATCTCCAGATGCAGCCAGCGGGTGGTGATCAGCGTATCGCGCTCGGGAATTTCCGTGACGGTCGGCAGCGGCCCGGCGATCACGCCGGCGCAGAGCTCGAATGCGGTGCGAGGCGCGAACGCCGTCGGCTGCGGGCTGCCGGCTTGGCCGGCATCCCCTGAATCTCCAGCGCTCTGAAGGGGCCGGGCCAATCGAGGCGACCTTCGCTGGACGTGACGAGATCTCAAATGTCGCCGAAACCCGGGTCCGGCGCCAGTCCCCACCTGCGTCTCCTGCGAGCAGCCGGGCGGCCGAGCAGGCTCATGCCGCCGAAATCTCGCGACAATCATCGAAATCCGCGAACGGCGGTGGCGACGGCATTCTCCTATGAAGTCCCCTCTCCGCCTCGGCAGACCGGTGTCGATCACCTCGACCGGCCGGACGCCGCGCTCGTCCGGAAGGAGCTCTGGATGTCCTATGCGCTCAACGTCAATGGCGAGACCCATCCGGTCGATGTCGATGGGGACATCCCCCTGCTGTGGGTGCTGCGGGACGTCATCAGACTGACCGGGACCAAGTTCGGCTGCGGCATCGCCATGTGCGGCGCCTGCACGGTCCATCTGGATGGGCAGGCGGTGCGGTCCTGCGTCACCCCTGTCAAGGACGCCGCGTCATCCGCGATCACCACCATCGAGGCGGTCGGCGAGACTGAGGCGGGCGCCCGCATCCAGCGGGCCTGGCTGGCGGAAGAGGTGGTGCAATGCGGCTACTGCCAGTCCGGCCAGATCATGTCGGCGACGGCCCTGCTCGCGATCAATCCGGCGCCGACCGACGAGGACATCGATGCGGTGATGGCCGGCAACATTTGCCGCTGCGGCACCTATCCGCGCATCCGCGCGGCGATCAAGCGGGCCGCCGGCCTGACGCTGACCGAGGAGGGCCGCTGACATGGGCATCCTCGCCGCAACCGCCTCCGGCCAGCTCTCCCGCCGCGGCTTCCTGATCTCCGCGGCCCTGGCCGGCGGCAGCCTCGTCATCGGGCCGCGCTTCGCCGAGGCCGCCGAGACGTTCAGCCCGGACCCGTTCATCCGGATTCCGCCGGCGGGCCCGATCGAGCTGGTGATCCCCTCCGCCGAGATGGGCCAGGGCGTCTACACCGGCATCGCCACGCTGATCGCCGAGGAGCTGGAGGTCGCGCTCGACCAGGTCCGGGCCATCGCCGCCCCCGCCGATCCCTCGCGCTATGCGCACCCCCTGCTCGGCGACCAGGTGACGGGCGGCTCGGTCACCATCCGCGGCTTCTGGGAGCCGATGCGCCGTGCGGGGGCTGCGGCCCGGATGATGCTGGTCGCCGCCGCCGCGCGGGACTGGGGCGTCCCCGCCTCGGCCTGCCGGGCCGAAGCCGGCGAGGTGGTCCATCCCGGGAGCGGCCGCCGCATCGCCTATGGCGCGCTCGCCGGCAAGGCCGCGCGGGAGCCGGTACCGCAGCAGGTCGCGCTGAAGCCGGCGGCGGAATACAGGCTGATCGGCAAGCCGTCGCCGCGTCTCGACACCCCGGACAAGGTGAACGGCAGGGCGCTGTTCGGCCTCGACGCCCATCCACCCGGCGTCAGCTTCGCGGCGCTGGCCATCTGCCCGACCTTCGGCGGAACGCTGAAGGCGGTGGAGGACGGCGACGCGCTGCGGGTCAAGGGCGTGCGCCAGGTCGTCCGGCTGAGCGACGCGGTCGCCGTCGTGGCCGACAACACGGGGGCCGCCCGCAAGGGGCTCGCCGCGCTGCGCATCACCTGGGATCCGGGGGCGAATGGCGGCCTGACGACGGCCGAGCTCGAGCGTCGCATCGATGGCGCCATGGCAAGCGGCGCAGCGCTCGTGGCGCATCAGAGCGGCAATGTCGCCGATGTCGAGGCCGGGCGCCCGGTCATCGAGGCCGTCTACCGCATGCCGATCCTTGCCCACACGGCCATGGAGCCGATGAACTGCACGGTCCATGTCCGCCCGGAGTCCTGCGAGGTCTGGGTCGGCACGCAGGTGGCGGGCCGCGCCCGCCAAGCCGCGGCGCAGGTCACCGGCCTGCCGGTCGAGAAGGTGGTCGTCCACAACCACCTGCTGGGCGGCGGCTTCGGCCGGCGGCTCGACCACGATGGCGTCGTCATGGCCACGCGGGTGGCGCAGCAGGTGGACGGGCCGGTGCAGGTGGTCTGGAGCCGCGAGGAGGACATCCGCCACGATTCCTACCGCTATCTCAATCTGAGCCGGCTCGTGGTCAGGCTCGGCCCCGACGGAATGCCGGTCTCCTGGCGGCATCGCGTGGTCGGCCCGGCGATCATGGCGCGGTTCCTGCCGATCCTGTTCAAGGACGGCATCGACCTCGACATCACCGGTGGCGCCGAGAGCCCGTACGGCATCCCGAACAAGCGGGTGGAATACGTCCGGCACGAGGGGCCCGAGGGCATGCTGACGGGCAACTGGCGCGGCGTCGGCCCGACCCGCAACGCCCCGGCGGTCGAGGGCGGGATCGATGAGGCGGCGCATCTCGCCGGCCGCGACCCGGTGGAGTACCGCCGCCAGCTGCTGGGCGGGGCACCGCGGCTGCGGGGCGTGCTGGACCTGGCCGCGGAGCGCTCCGGCTGGGGCGCGCCGCTCGGTGCTGACCGGGGCCGCGGCGTGGCCGTGCTGGCGGATTTCGGCAGCTTCGCCGCCCTGGTCGCCCAGGTGCATGTCGGCCGGGACGGCGCCCTGAAGCTCGAGCGCATGGTCTGCGCCGTCGATTGCGGGCAGGCCGTCAACCCCGGCATCCTGCGGCAGCAGGTCGAGAGCGGCATCGTCTACGGCCTCAGCGCCGCGCTCTACGGCCGCCTCACCATCGCCGACGGGGCCGTCGTCGAGGGCAATTTCGACGATTCGCCGGTCCTGCGCATCCACGAGTGTCCCCCGATCGAGGTCCATATCGTCCCGAGCGCCGAGCCGCCGGGCGGCGTCGGCGAGCTCGGCACGCCGGGCGTGGCGCCGGCCCTGATGAACGCGATCTTCGCCGCGACCGGCAAGCGCCTGCGGGACCTGCCGATCGACACTCGCCAGCTGAGGAGGGCGTGAGGATGCCGCCGCGCTCACGCCGGATCGCGCTGGTGCTCCTGGCCTCGCTCGCCTCCGCCGCCATCACGCTCGGGATCGGGGCCGGCGTCGCCGACACGGCACAGCAGGATCCAAGCCGGACACTGAAGGATGTCGCCGCGTTCCAGTCGATTACGGATGCCGGCGACCGGTCCCGCGCCTTCTTCACCGAGGCGGCGAAGGTCATCACCGACCCGCGCTGCATGAACTGCCACCCGGTCACGGGCCGGCCGACGCAGGGCGACGACCTGCATCCGCATGTGCCCTTCATGCAGGCGGGCGCCAGCCGCATCGGGATGGACGGCCTGGCGTGCAGCGCCTGCCACCGGGCGGAGAACACGACCATCGTGGGGAGCCGCCTGCGCTCCATCCCGGGCAACGCGCACTGGTCGCTGGCGCCGGACAGCATGGGCTGGCAGGGGCATTCGCTCGGCTATATCTGCCGGCAGCTGAAGGATCCCGAGCGCAACGGCGGCCGCAGCCTGGCCCGGATCCGGCAGCACCTGGCCGAGGACCATCTCGTGGCCTGGGCGTGGCATCCGGGCGACGGGCGGCGGCCCGCCCCCGGCACCCAGGACGGGTTCGGCGCGCTCATCGCCGCCTGGATCGAGACCGGCGCCGAGTGCCCGCCCGGGTGACACGGAGGCGAGCGGCCGCATGCCGACGCCGGCCTGAGCCTCACCGGTCCTTGACCAGATGGAAGGCAAGCCCGTCCCACAGGGCGAAGGGACGGGTTCCGGCCCGGCGCAGGCGAAAGCCGGTGTCCGCCGCGAGATCGGCGAGCTCGCGCCGGTCTGCCGCCTCGTCTCCCCGGTAGGAATGGTTGAGGATCAGGAGGTGGCCGCCGGGCCCGAGCACCCGCGCCGCCTCCTCGACATGGCGCCGCACCAGCGCCGGCCCGGCGAGCACGAGATAGGGGAAGCTGTCGGCGGCGAGGATGGTGTCGATGGAGCCGTCGGCGATGCCGGCGAGGTCGCGGCCCGATGTCCGGCGGATCTCGACATTCGCCAGGCCGGCGCAGCGCCGCCGCGCCGCCGCCACCATCCGGGCCGAGATGTCGAGGCCGATGACCCGCCGGACGCGCCCGGAGATCGCGACGGCGAAGCGGCCGATGCCGCAGCCGAAATCCAGCACCGTGCGGTCGGGGCCGAGCAGGCTCCATTCGGCCATGCGGCGCACCACCTCGGCCGTCGCCTGTTCGAGCCGGCCGGCATCGCCGAGGGAATGCAGGGCGACGCTGGCCTCGGGTGACACGCCGGCGGCGCGGTCGAACGCCCGGGCGAAGGCCTCCACGGCCTGCGCCTCGTCCCCGGCCGCGGCCTCGTGCCGGACCTCGCCCAGCACGCCCTGGATGGTGCCCCAGGCCGCAGGGTGTTCGGCATGCATCTGCCGCAGCGCCTGAAGACGTCGGCGGACCGCGATCTCATCCGCGACGATCGCCGCGTCGAGCGTGTCCAGCAGTCTTGTCAGCGCCCGGCTGCTTTCGGCCTGGATCAGCAGCCGGGTCAGCGCCGATGCGACCGGCAGTTCCCCTGTCAGGCAGCCGCGCAGGGCCGGCCGCAGCGCGTCCGGATATGCGCTGAGCGCCTCGTCGACGGTCACGCCCGGCCCCTTCGGAAGCTGCGGCGGCGGTTCCAGCGGTCGACCGCGCCCCAGGCGTATTTGTACGCCTCCCGGCCGCGCAGGAAGTGGAATTCGCGCCCGCCATCGCGGAGCGCGGCGGCGATGGCATGGCCGATCAGGATCGCCCCCGGGCTCTCATGGGCATAGTCCGGGTCGAAGCCGCCGAGATAGGCGTAGGTCCGCCCGCGCGCGGACAGGCCATGGAAGACGCCGGCCACACGTCCCGCGATCCGCAGCCGGGTGAGCCGCGCCAGCCCGGACCGGAGCAGGCCGGGCAGCGCCGCGCGGTGGAAGCGCCGCACCGCGTCGTCCTGCAGCAGGCCGGACTGGCCCTGATCCGCCCATCGGGCACCATGAAGGCGCTGGAGGTCGTCGAGGAAACCATCCGCCGCGTCCTCGACCGGCTCGATCTCGATGGCGCCGCGTTTCCGTGCCAGGGTCAACGCCCGCCGCAGCTGCTTGCGCCGACGGGTCGGAACGCATCCCGAAAGATCCTCGGGCCCGGCGAGATCGAGGGTCGGGCAGGCGCTGCCCGGCGGCCGTCTCGGCGCAGGCCGCCGGGCAGCGCAACTGCAGGGCGGCAGCGCCGGACGCGAGCTCCTCCAGCTCCCAGGAACTCCAGTCGAGATCCAGCGCCGCATGCTCGATCACCGCAGCCGCAGGACCGGCCTGGTCCGGATCGAGCAGCACGTCGAGATAGTCGGTGGTGCCGAGCCCCAGCAGAAGCAGCCGGCGGCCCAGGGCTCCGTCCTCCAGATAGAGTGGCGCCAAGCCGACCAGGCGCCTGTCCCGCCGGACCGCGATCGTCCGCAGCCGGCCGGGCGCGAAGCAGCGCCACCAGGGCAGCAGCCAGGCCGGGGACTGGAACGGCGTCGCCGCCGGGCAGCGGAGCCAGAGGTCCCACCAGTCCGACTCGAGCGCGGCCAGCGCCGGCTCCTCGGTCAGCACCTCGGCGAAGAGGCTCATCCCGAGATCCGCACCGTCGGCCCGGGCTGTGCCGCCAGCCGGCGATAGACGGCCAGGTAACCCTGCAGCATCCGGTCCAGCGAGAAGCGCCGGACGGCCTCGGCCCGGCATTCGGCCGGGTCGAGATCGGCGGCGGCGTGCATCGCCCCTGCCATCTCGGCCACGTCGCGGACCAGGAAGCCGGTGCGGCCGTGATCGACGATCTCCGGCAGGGCGCCGTTCGGGAAGGCGACGACCGGCGTGCCGCAGGACAGCGCCTCCATCGCCACCAGCGAGCTGGTCTCCGGGCACAGGCTCGGCACCACCAGGCATCGCGCGGCCGCCAGGAAGCGCCGCTTGCGCCGCAGGCCCAGCGGCCCGACGAAGCGCTGCCGGGCATCCAGCCGCGGCACCACCTCCTGCTCGAAATAGCGGATATGGGCGTCGTACGGGAACAGCCGGCCGGCCACGATCAGCGGCACATCCGCCTGCCGCGACGCATCGAGGGCGAGATGGACGCCTTTCTCCGGGCAGATCCGGCCGAGCATCAGGGCGAAGCCGCGCCGGGCGTGCAGCCGCGCACCGTCGCCGATCGAGACGCCGTTCGGGATCGGCGGCAGCAGCCGGGCGCCGGCGGGGGCGTCGCGGCACTGGGCCTCGGACACGCCGTGCAGCCACAGGTCGGGACGCGAGGGCCGCAGCGCCTCGGCCGGGTACCAGCCGAGCGGCAGGTGCAGGGTGACCAGGGTCGGCCCGTCCGCCGGCAGATAGGCGTCGAAGTCGATGCCGTGCAGATGGACGAGGCCGACCGGCCAGCGGCGCCGGCAGTCGGCGATGGCCTGGCGCTGCGCCGCCCAGGCCCGCTGCCGTGCCGCGTCGTCCAGCGGTCCGGGCTCCGCCGGGATCGGGCACAGCGTGCCGGCGACGGCGGAGTCCTCGCAGGCCACCACCAGCGAGCGGTGCCCGGCCTCGACCAGCGCGCGGTCGAGGGCGGACAGCACCTGCTCCGCCCCGCCGACCGCATCGGGGCCGACCGGCGCCAGCGGGTAGGCGACGTTGAGCACGGTCAGGGCCATGGCGGCGGGTCCAGCTCCAGCTCGGCCACGGCCGCGGCGACGAGGCCGGGCCATTCCGCCGCGGTCAGCCCCCAGGGATAGGCGTCGTAATGCACCCGGCCGCCATTCGGCAGCCGCGCGAAATCGTAGGCCGGCGCCCGCCGGAACCGCTCGACCCGGTCGGTGAACGGCGCCAGGGTCCGGCGCTGGGTCTCGTGGCAGGCCAGCATCCGCCGCTTGGTCTCCCAATCCGCCTCGTCCAGCATGAGGACGATCTCCGGCGACGCCTCGTCCGCCGGGAAGCGCTGCAGCACCGGACCGTCGGGGCCGAGATGATAGAAGGCCATCTCGGCGATCGCCGGCGCCGCCGCGCCCTGCCGTTGCAGCAGGCGGCGGGCGGCGTGGACGGTGAAGCCGGTGGCGTCGTGGTCCGGGTGGCCGCCCTCATAGGGATGGGTCAGCGCCAGCCGGGTGCCGCGCGCGGCGAACTGGGCGGCCAGGGCGCGCGTGACGGCGGCGAGGCGCCGGCAGGCTTGCTGGTCCGGCACGCCGAGGCACAGCAGCGCCGCGGCCGGGATCCCGGCCGCTTCCATGGCGGCAACCAGCTCCCGCTGCCGCGCCGCCGCATAGTCCTGCCAGGTGACGTGGCCGTAGAGCCGCGCATCCTCCAGCCCGCGCGGCGCGCCGTCGGTGACGTGCAGCATGGCGATGCCCGGCAGGTGGCGCAGCTGCCCGCCGATGCCGATGGTCTCGTCGTCGGGATGGGCGACGACGACCGCCGCCTCGGCCGGGGCGATCGGAGCGCCCGCCAGGGAGGACAGCAGCGTCGACGCCGCGGCGCCCATCGTCTCAGCCGAGCGCCAGCCGGGGCGCCCGCGGCTCTGCCCGGGTGCCGTAGCGGCGGATCATGTCGGCGCAGAAGGCGGCGAACTCCTGCCTGTCGACCGGCGGGCTGGTGTGGTGGGGCATCAGGCCGCGATGCTCCGGCGTGAAGCAGAAGGTGACGGTGACGTCGAAATCGGCCAGCGCCTCCATCTGCCGGTCGAACCAGGCCAGGGCGTCCGGCCGGAAGCTGTCGGCCCAGGACAGGCCGGTGCGGAGGTATGTCACGCCGAGCCGCTTCATCCAGGCCACGGCGTCGTCCAGGCGATGGTCCTGGTAGTGGAACCACTGGCACAGGCCCAGCGCCGGCGCATGCCGGGCGAAGCGCTCCAGCGCCGGCTTGGGCGTGCCGTCCTCGCGCAGCAGGCCCATGTAGAAATGCCGGTAGTAGGACGAGCCCTCGGCCTCCCTGTGCCGGGTCGTCGCCTCCCAGGTGCCGGGCAGGTCGTACAGGCTGTACCAGTGGATGCGCGGCGTGCGGCCGACGAGAAGCTCGGCGGTGCGGTCGAGACCCCAGGCCTGCACCTCCTCCGCCCCGAAGCTGGAGACGCCGACCTCGCTGACCCAGACCGGCAGGTCGGTGACGGCGCGGATCTCCTCCAGCTTCTCCGGCCATTCCCGGATCTGCCACAGGTTCCAGTCCAGCGGGAAGCCGTGCACCGCGACCGCGTCGAGATGGTCGAGCACGCCGCGCCGCTTCATGCCCTCGATGAACACCGGGTCGATCGGCGAGATGCCGCCCAGCACCTTCGGGATGTCCGGGTTCTCGGCGGCGATGGCGTCGGCCGCGTCGATCGCCATGTCGGCGAACAGCGCCCAGTCCGGATCGAGCTCGCGGTCCCAATGCGACTTGTTGTTCGGCTCGTTCCAGATCATCGCCGCTTCGATCATGCGTGCCTCCCGCGGTTCGGATAGACGGCGCCCTCCCCCTCCGGCCGGCCGGCGGGGCGGCAGAGATAGACCTCCGGTTCCGGATGCCCGGCGATCTCGAAGCCGGCGCTGCGCAGCATCGCCTCGACGCAGGCGCGGTTCGGCACCCACCAGTTGGTCGGGTCGTCGGCGTAGCGGTGCTCGATGAAGTGCAGCTTCGGGAAGTCCGGCCGGTCGAACAGCGCCTCGTTCCAGAACGGGTAGTTCGGCTCCAGCGGCACCACCTCGGCGCTGCCCCGCTGCATCGACTGGAACACCATCAGGTCGCCGACCACGTGCTCGCGCACCAGGTCCAGCGCCAGCAGCGGGTGGCGCAGGTGATAGAGCACGCCCATGAACAGGACGATGTCGAAGCGCTCGCCCAGCGCCGCCACGTCGTAGACCGACAGGTGGCGGAACTCGATGTCGAGGCCGGCGATGTCGGCCGCGAAGCGCGCCTGGGCCAGGTAGCTGTCGTCGAAATCGACGCCGAGCACCCGGTCGGCGCCGCGGCGCTTCATCTCCAGCGAATAGAAGCCGCCGTTGCAGCCGATGTCGAGCACGGTGCGGCCGTGCAGATCCTGCGGGATGGCGCCGGCGAAGGCCTTCCACTTCACCGCCGGATAGTCGCCCAGGAAATGGTCGGGCGCGGTCGCGACCCCGTCGAGGTCGATGTTGTGGAACCAGGGGCCGAGCGCCTCGGCCCGACGGCGGATCTCCTCACCGGACAGGCGTGCCATGCTTCGCGCCTCCGTCACTGCTGATAGCGAATGGGGCTGCCGCAGGATCGGCCCGCCGGCCGGCCGATGGTCACGCGGGCCTCCGACGCCGCGGCCTCGCCGAGCAGCCCGATCGCCGCCCGGTAGCCGTTCAGCGTGCCGACATCGACATAGGACAGCCCGGACCGGACGCCGACGGCCGTGCCGCCTTCGGCCAGCCAGGCGTTGACCAGCGTGCCGATGTATTCGTCGCGCCGGCCGCGCCGCAGCCACAGCGCGTGCAGCTGCCGCAGCACGGCGCCCGGCATCTTGAAGGCACCCCAGATCCAGCGGGTCCCGGCATCGGCCTGCTTGACCTGGATCTCGCGCACCGCCCCCTGCCCGTCCAGCACCACGGCGTCGAAGAACTCGGGGTGGTCGACCGGGAACAGCAGGAAGGACAGGCCTTCCTCCGGCAGGTCGGCGAAGCCGTCCTTCGGGAACCAGACCGTGTCGGGCAGGCCGACGAGAATGGGCTCATCGGGTTGGATCAGCGGCAACGCGCGGAAGATCGCGTCGCACAGGCCCGAGGGCTGCGGCTGCACCACATAGGTGGCGGCAGCGCCGCCGTAGTCGCTGCCGTAATATTCCAGGATGTCGGATTTGCCGGGGGCGATGACGAAGCAGATCTTGTCGGCCCCGGCCTCGATCATGCGCTCCAGCAGGTATTCGCTGACGGCGCAGGGACGCTCCTCGCCGCCGTCGATCCGGCTGCCGACCGGCAGCAGCTCCTTGGAAAAGGCCAAGGGCTGGATCCGGCTGCCGCGTCCCGCGGCGGGCACGATGCCCCACATCGGTCAGGCCTCCATGGCAATGGGCGGCGCCGGCCGCGCCGAGGCGAGCAGCGCCTCGAGATCGGCGGCGCGGCGGGCCGAGGTGTGCTCGTCCAGCACGCGCTCGCGGGCGGCGGCGCCGATCCGGCGCAGCTCGGGCCCGGGCAGATCCAGCGCCGTCAGCGCATCGTCGGTGCCGCGGGCCAGCAGGATCTCGCGGCCGGGCCCGAAGAACTCTTCCAGCCCCGGCCAGGCGTCGCTCAGCACCGGCGCGCCGCAGGCCGCAGCCTCGAACAGACGTCCCGACGGGCACCAGCCCATATCGGCCATCGCGCGGCGGGTGACGTTCAGGGTCAGCCGCGACGAGGCGTAGAAGGCCGGGTGGTCGCCCGGCGCCAGGTGGCGCAGGAAGAAGATGTTGCCGCTCCACGGGAAGCTGTCCGGGTACTGCGCCCCGGCGATGACGAGGCGCAGATCCGGCCGCCGCCGTGCCGGCTCGACCAGCAGCGCCTCCAGCGCCGCCTGCCGGTCGGCCGCATAGGTGCCGATATAGGACAGGTCGCCGGCGAATTCGGGCCGCGGCGCCGCCGGGCGATGCACGTCCGGGTCGACATGGCCATAGAGCGGCACGGCGATGCGGGCGCCGAGGCGGTCGCGCAGCGCGTCGAGCGCGCCGCCGCCGGCATAGCTGAGGACGATGTCGAAATCGGCGAGGCCGCGCGGGCCGACATAGCTCAGCGGCTGCCCCTGCTCCAGCCGCTCCAGCGTCACGGGCGTGTCGAGATCGTAGAAGACGTGCAGCGGCCGGGGCGCGTCCAGCACCAGCCGGGTCGCTTCAACCCCGTCCGGACAGAAGGAGGTGACCATGGCGGCGTCGGCGTCGGCGAGATGGCGCGCGGCCAGGGCCTGCGGCCAATCCGGATACAGCACCAGTTCGCCCTGCTCCAGCGCATACAGGTCGCGTGCGCCGGCGTAGTAGGGCAGGTCGCGCTCGAAGAACACCACCTGCCAGCCGCGGCGCGACAGCGCCCGGATCAGGCCGCGCCACAGCGTGGCATGGCCGTTGCCCCAGGAGGAGCTGACGGTGAGGCCGAACACGACGAGCTTCATCGCGGCCCCTCAGTCGACCGTCTCGTTGAGGCCGAGCAGCCGGGCGCCCCAGTCGCCGACGACGAGCCGGGTGATCGAGGCGGGCGCGATGTCGAAGCGCGGCCAGCCGTCGATCGCCAGGCCGAGATGGTGCAGCACCGCCGCCTTGATCACATCGGCATGGCTGACCAGGGCGACGCAGCGGCCGCGATGCTCCTCGCCCAGCTGCTCCATCAGCCCGAGGACGCGCCGCTGCACGTCCAGCATGGTCTCGCCGCCGGGGGTGCGCACCAGGCTGCGCACGGCGTTCCAGCGCTGCCACAGCGGGTCCTGCTGCAGCGCCTCGAAATCACGGCCGGCCCAGCGGCCGAAGTCGATCTCGTCCAGCTCCGGCGCCGTCGCCACCGTCCGGCCGCAGGCCACGGCCAGCGCCTGGGCGGTCTGCTGCGCCCGCTCGCGCGGGCTGGCGAGGACGGCGTCGATGCGTTCCAGCCGCAGGCGCCGGGCCAGGCGTTCGGCCTGGGCCCGGCCGGCCTCGCCCAGCACCACGCCGGGCATGCGTCCGGCCAGGAAGCCGCCGACATCGTCGTGCGCGGCGTGGCGCAGCAGCAGGAAGGTGGTGGTCATGCGCCCCCCAGCCCTGGCCCCTGCTGCGGGTCGCCGGCGATGAAGCGCAGCGTCCGCTCCCGCGCCACCGCATCGGTGAACTGCTGCGGCGGCGACTTCATGAAGTAGCTGGACGGGCCGGCCAGCGCGCCGCCGATGCCGCGGTCGAGGCCGAGCCGGGCGCAGCGCACCGCGTCGATCACGATGCCGGCGGAGTTCGGCGAATCCCAGACCTCGAGCTTGACCTCGGCGTTCAGCGGCACGCCGCCGAAGGTGGTGCCCTCGAGCCGGATATAGGCCCATTTCCGGTCGCTGAGCCACGGCACGTAGTCGCTGGGGCCGACATGCACGTTCTCGGCGGCCAGCGGGATGTCGAGCTGGCTCATCACCGACTGGGTCTTGGAGATCTTCTTCGATTCCAGCCGCTCGCGCTCGAGCATGTTCTCGAAATCGGTGTTGCCGCCGAAGTTCAGCTGATAGGTGCGGTCCAGCCGCACGCCGCGCTCGCGGAACAGGTTGGTCAGCATGCGGTGGACGATGGTGGCGCCGACCTGGCTCTTGATGTCGTCGCCGATGATCGGCAGGCCGCGCTTCTCGAAGCGCTGCCGCCATTCGGGGCGGGAGGCGATGAAGACGGGCATGCAGTTGACGAAGGCGCAGCCGGCCTCCAGCGCCCGCTCGGCGTACCATTCGGCGGCGTGCTGCGACCCGACCGGGAGATAGGAGACGAGGACGTCGGTCCCGCTCCGCCTCAGGACGCCGGTGACGTCCGACACCGGCGCGTCCGATTCCTCGATCCGGTCGCGCAGGTACTTGCCGAGGCCGTCCAGCGTGTTGCCGCGCTCCACCCGCACCCCGGTCGGCTCGACGTCGGCGAAGCGCTGGGTGTTGTTCGGCGGGGCGGTGATCGCCTCCGACACGTCCCGCCCGACCTTGCCGGCGGCGACATCGAAGGCCGAGGCGACCTCGATGTCGCCGATGTGATAGCCGCCGAGCTCGATGTTCATCAGCCCGGGCGGCGGTTCGTTGCCGCCCGGCGTGTCGCGATAATAGGTCAGGCCCTGGACGAGCGACGAGGCGCAGTTGCCGACGCCCACGATGCCCAGGCGAATGGGTTTCGAGCTCACGCTTTCGACTCCCCTGCGTTGCGGCATGGGTCGGATCGGGAGAGGTCGGGCCGGTGCGGCCCGCCGAACGTATGTTCCTGCTGGGCCAACGGCATGATCGGAAGACCGGTTCCGGCCGATGCCGTGCCGGCCGGGAAATTCGCCCTACCAGGCGATGCCGGTCTCGTGCCGGAGATGCTCGCGGGCGCGGCCGAGGCGGGAGCGGACGGTGCCGATCGGGATGTGGAAGGCGTGCGCCGCCTCCTCGTAGGAATCGCCGTTGATCGCGACCGCTTCCACCAGCTCGCGGTGATGGCGCTGCAGCCGGTGGATGGCGCTGCCCAGCCGGGCGAGGTCGAGGACATCGTCCTGGCTCGGCGGCTGCGGCCCGTCGAAATCCTCGGCCGGCACGGCGACCAGCCGGTTGCGGCGCTCGAACTGCGACAGGAACACCCGCTTCATCACGACGCAGAGCCAGCCGGCGATGTTGGTGCCCGGCTGCCACAGGTGGAACTTGTTGTAGGCGCGCAGCAGCGTGTCCTGCAGCAGGTCCTCCGCATCGGCGCGGTTGCGGGTGAGGGATCGCGCATAGCGCCGGAGCTCGCACAGCACCGGGGCGACGACGGCGGTGAATTCGGCGCGATCCGCGGCACGATCTTGGTCCGGCATGGGCCTTCCCCTTCGAGACTGGATGCCGCCCGCACTGAACGAAACGATTCGAGGCGACAATAATTACGAGGAACATAAGAACTAACTTCACCTCGAAAACATAGTTCCTCTATCAAATTTATTATCAAATGATAATCGAAACCATCGACTAACAAATGTTTTCTCAAACACCTCTAAAGTAAATATCCCCCTCAAGTCAGCCACGCCACGGAACCATCGTCGGCGCCGCGCCATTCCGAAACTATGTCCCACACGCCCCGATGGATTGCCGCGTCATGACAGTCGTCCGCTTTCCCGATCTCCAGGCCCCGGAGGCCGGGCACGTCTCCTGCGACCAGTGGGGGCGGCCGATGTTCCGCTTCATCGTCGAATACCCGCATCTGGCGACGCCGTCGGGTCGGGACCGGGTCTGGTCCGCGACGATCTGGGCCTATGACCAGGAGGATGCGGAGGCCCGGCTCGACGCCATCCGCAGCGCCGGCCGGCTGTCCGGCCAGGTGCTCGAGACCGGACCCTGGTAGAGGCGTCCCGTGATCGGCAGGCCTGCGGCTCCGACTTCCTCGAGCCAGCCGGGCTCGCACCGGCCGAAACCGGGCGTGAGACTGCCGTGCAGGCGTCATCGGCTTCACGGCTACGGGCAACGGGGCGGCCGGATCAGCAACGGTCGGCTACATGGGGCTTCTCAGGGACGGCAGGCTCGAAACCCTCTGGCACACCGTCGCCGACCAGCCCCTGACGGCGGCCGGGGAAAGCGCGCCGGCCGAGATCAGGAAGGTCGCAACCCGGCGCACCTTCGGCACCAGCCTGGATGCGTTCGAGCGCGTCGGCTGATCCGGATTGCCGGACAGGCTCCCATCAACGCGAGAGCAGGTGCCGCGCGGCCGCGACCACCTCGTCCGGCGCCTCCCGCGGCACGAAATGCCCGATGTCCTGCCGGGTCGTCGTCATGAGCCATTACTGTCGACATGCGCTCCCACGCCGCGGGTGCGGCCGGCGCCCCCGGGCTCAGCCCCGCCCGGCATGCGGACGGGAGATCCCGCCCAGCGCTTCCCCGGCCGAGCCGTCGCCCTTCATCGCGACGTCGCCCAGCGACAGGATGCCGACCAGACGCTTGTCGCGGTCCACCACCGGCAGGCGGCGAAGCTGGACGTCTCCCATGTTGTGGCTGACCTCGCCGAGATCCTGGTCGTCGAAGCAGTACTTGACCTCGGCGGTCATGATGTCGGCGATCCTGGCATCGGGCCCCAGCCCTTTCGCCACGCCGCGGGTCGCGATGTCGCGATCGGTGATCATCCCGACCAGGCGGTCATTGTCCCCGACCGGCAAGGCGCCGACATCGAGGCGCGCCATTGCCTGCGCAGCCTCGCGGATCGTTTCGCGGGGATTTGCGACATGCACGTCGCGGGTCATCGCTTCGCTGACTCTCATGCGATCCTCCTTCTCCGAACGGCAAGACGGCGGGGGGATTGCTCCCGGCCCGCGCTCTCGGGCGGGCGGACCGTCTCCACGCGTCAATGGACCCGATCCGGATCGGTTCCGGCGTGCGCCTGCCCGGGCTGGTGCCGACGCTGGCGGAGCAGATCGAGGTCGCCTGGATCGACGGAATCCTCGACGCCTGGCGGCAGGCCGGTCAGTCCGCCGCGGCGACCTCGAGCACCAGCTTGCCGCGGAGGCTGTGCCGCTCCAGCCGCTCATGGGCGATGGTCGCCTCGGGCAGCGGCAGCACGGCGCCGACGACGGGCCGGACCCGGCCGTCGGCGATCAGCCGGTCGATCTCCGCCAGCTGCAGCCCGTTCGGCTGCACCATGTAGCCGGCGCCGCGCGCGCCGTGGGCCCGGGCCGCCTCTTCGTCGGGAGGCCCCACCGTCGACACCAGGATCCCGCCGGGCTTGAGCACGCCCCAGGACCGCGCCCGGGTCTCCCCGCCCACCAGGTCGAACACGACATCGACCGGCTCGACCCGCTCCTCGAAGCGGTCGGCCTCGTAGTCGATGGCCTGGTCGGCCCCGAGCTCATGGGCGAAGGCCAGGTCGTCGCCGGACACCGTGGTGGCGACGAAGGCGCCGGCGGCCTTGGCGAACTGGACGGCGAAATGGCCGACGCCGCCCGCGCCGCCATGGATCAGCACCCGTTGGCCGACCTGCAGCCCGCCATGGTCGAACAGCCCCTGCCAGGCGGTCAGCCCGGCCAGCGGCACGGCGGCCGCCTCGGCGTCGTCGAGCCCGTCCGGCTGCGGCGCCAGCTCGACCGCCTTGACCACGGCATAATCGGCGTAGCCGCCGCGATCCCAGCCCAGCATGGCGTGAATCGGGGTCCCGACGGCCGGCAGCCCGGCGCCGCCGCCGCTCTCAACCACCTCGCCGGCCACGTCCCGGCCCAGGACCAGCGGCAGCTGATCCGCCTGCACCCGCGGATAGCCGCCGGAGCGGATCTTGGCGTCGACCGGGTTCACGCCCGCGGCACGCACCCGCACCAGCACTTCGCCCCCGGCCGGATGGGGGGCGGCCGCCTCCTCGACCGACAGCACCTCGGGGCCGCCGAAGCCGTGGATCCGGACGCATCGCATCGTGGTCATGGCTCGTCTCCAGGTTATGGCCCGGCCGCGGTCTGCCGCGGCGGTCGATCGACCGCCCTCCTCAGTAGCGCAGCGCGGCCGCGGCCGGCACCGAGCGCGGCAACCGGGCACGCGGCAGGCTGAGGGCGGTGCCGCCGGCCGCGAGCGTCATCACCGCCGCGAGATTCAGCAGGTCCTCCTCGCCGCCGGTCCGCGTGCCGCGGGCGGTCACCCCGCCCCCGTCATCGTCGAAGCGGCCCCAGATCGTCTCGTCCGCGGCGATCAGCAGGGAATCGACCCGGCCGTCGCGCGCGGCGGTCAGGATCTCCTCCAGCTTGATGGCGACGGTGGCCTCGGCCGTGCCGAGCCGGGCCTGGATGCGATCGAGCACCGGCGCCGCCCTCTCGTCCTCGGACGGCAGCAGCAACAGGGCCGCCGCATGCAGCTCCTCGTCGCGCAGCCGCGCGGGGTGGCGGCTGACGAAGTCCGGCAGCAGCTCCGGCCAGTCGCCGGCGCTGCGGACCTGGCCGGCCAGCTCCGGCTCGGCCACCAGCACCACCGGGGCGGGGTCGCCGGCCAGCCGGCGGCGGACGGCGTTGACGACGTGCCGGATGTAGTCGATCAGCTGCGTCTTGTGCAGCTCGGCCGGACTCTCGTAGCTGTGCCGCGCCGCCGAGGTGGCGCCGGCGGCGCTGCCCCGCCCGGGCTGGTTGGCCTGGCGCGTGATCTCGACCTCGGTCCCGGCAACCACCTCGCTCAGCGAGTGCGGCAGGTCCTGCGGGGTGATGTCGCGCCAATGGTCGCGCGTGGCCTCGAGCAGCCGCGTGCCGCCGGCGCTCATCGCCAGGATGTGAAAGCGCTCGCCCGGGCCCAGCCGGTCCAGGATCGGACGCAGCAGGAAACGATGGCCGACCGCGCTGATGTCCTGCGGCGGCGCCTCGCCCAGCGGCAGGGTCTCGACCCGATCCTCCGCCAGGAACAGCGCGAAGCCGGGGTCGAGGGCAGCGAAATCGGCGCCGGACAGGGCCTGCTCGCCCGCGGCCAGCAGGTCCCGCCGGCGCTCCGGCGTCAGGTCGCAGCCCTGCAGCCGCTGCTCCAGCGCCTGCCGCAGATGCTGAAGCTTCGCCCCGCCGCCGCCGACGGCGCGCCGCACCGGTTCGGTGGCGACATAGAGGGTGACGGCGGGATCGTGGGCGGCCAGGAGCCAGTCCCGATCCCCGGTGGCAATGGCGATATCGGCGGTCTGCGGCATGACGGCGATCCTGTCGGGTTAGCTTCGGCCGGCGGGGCGGCGGCCCTTCCGCTTCGGGTAGTCGCGGCCTTCGGACTGGTCGGTGCGCCCCGGCAGGTCGCCCAGGCCCTCCACCGCCTCGGCCGGCTCGACCGGCTCGGGGTGGATGACCTCCTCGCCCTCCGTGGCGACCGGGTTGGGGCGGGTCGCGTCGCGCTGGCCGTCCTCGATCGCGACCAGCTCGCGCGCCATCTCCCAATGCGCCTCCTCCCGTCCGGAGGGGCAGCCCTCCTCGAGCCAGATGCGGTGGGCGTGCTCGCGGATGCGCCGTTCCAGATCATCCATCGCCGGTCTCCTGGACAGGTCTTCGACTGAAGGCCCTCATCAGGCGAACGGGCGCGGCGGAGGGGAGGTTCCGGTCCCGGATCGGCGTTCTCGAAACCATCGCCAGCCGACTCTCGCCAGCGCATTTTCAAACGATCGCTCAGGGCGGGCCGGCGTCCCGGTTGCCGGCCGTTTCGGCGATCGCGGCGGCCAGCTCCGCCCGGGTGTAGGGCTTGGACAGCAGCCGGGACTGCGGGACGCCGAGCCGGGCGCAGTCCTCCGGCTTGGCCTGGCCGCTGGTGTAGATCACCCGGATGCCGGGATGGATCTCACGCACCGCGCGGGCGACGGTCCAGCCGTCCGGACCGGGCGGCATATGGATATCGGTGAACAGGATCTGCAGCGCCTGCGCATCCCTGGCCATGGCGATCGCCGCCTCGCCGTCGGTCGCGGACGGCGGCTCCAGCCCGAGGCCCTGCGCCGCATCCTCCGCCATCATCCGCACGAAGGGCTCGTCTTCCACGATCAGGATCGCGGCCATGCTGTCGCTCTCGACCGGCGCCGACTGGCATGACACCAGTCGTGCGTCCTCAGTTGTGCGTCCAACGTGCGTCATCGCACCCGGGTTCCGGGCATACGACGAAAGTCTCACCCGCGAGGTTTACCCGGTCAGGCGGTCCAGCGGCACGGTCATCATGATGGCCAGGCCCTCGGCGCCCCAGCGGCGCGAGATCCGCCCCCGCAGATGGCCCTCGACGGTGCTGTCGACCAGCCGGGTGCCGAAGCCGTCGCTGTTGACGGTTCCATCGACGGGCGGCCCGCCCTGTTCGGCCCAGCTCAGCGACAGCGCCTCGCCCTCGACCGTCCAGACGACGGCGAGCCGGCCCGATGCCACGGAGAGGGCGCCGTATTTGGCGGCGTTGGTCGCCAGCTCGTGCAGCAGCAGCGCCAGGCTGGTCACGGCATGGCCGCCGACGGCCACCTCCGGCCCGGCGATGGCGACGCGCCCGTCATTCCGGTCCTCGAAGGGCGACACGATGGTGCGCAGCAGGGCCGCGAGCGTGGTCGGCGTCGCCGCCTGCTCGCGCCGCAGGTCAGGCAGGGTCAGCTCATGCGCGCGAGCCAGGGTGCCGAGCCGGTTCCGCACCTGCTCCGCCAGCTCCTCCGGCGATTTCGCGGTGCGGGTGCTCAGGGTGATGACGGCGCCGGCCAGGGCGAACAGGTTCTTGACCCGGTGGCTCATCTCCCGCAGCAGCAGGGCCTGGCGTTCTTGGGCCTGCCTCCGCTCGGTGATGTCGCGGGCGATCTTGGAGGCGCCGACGATCTCGCCCTTGCGGTTCCGGATCGGCGAGATCGTCAGCGAGATCTCGACCGGGCTGCCGTCCTTGCGACGGCGGACGGTCTCGAAATCCTCGACCCGCTCGCCCCGGCGGATCCGGGCCAGGATCTCCGGTTCCTCGTCCAGCCGGTCCTCAGGGATCACGATGGTGATCGGCCGGCCGACGGCTTCCTCGGCGGTGTAGCCGAAGAGGCGCCGGGCCCCCTGGTTCCAACTGGTGATGACGCCGTCGAGGTCCTTGGAAACGATCGCATCCGTGGAGGATTCCACGATCGCCGCCAACCGCTGCGCCGCCTGTTCGCCGCGGGCGCGCTCCTCGGCCTCGGCCAAGGCCTGCTGCTCGGCACGATGCCGCTCCGTGATGTCGACCAGCATGTTCACGGCGCCGATCAGCCGGCCCGAGGCGTCGAACAGCGGCGTCGGATAGGGGATGAACGGGACCCGCGTGCCGTCGGGCCGCTCGGCCACCGCCTCCATGCCCCGGATCGGCCGCCCCTGCTTCAGCGCCAGGGCCATCGGGCACTCGTCATGCGGCAGCGGCGTGCCGTCCGGCCAGTACAGCTTCCAGGAGCCGCAGAACTCGCTCTTCCCCAGCTCCGGCCGGCAGCCCCACAGCACGGCCGCGGCCTCGTTGTAGAAGGTGATGCGCCCGGCGGCGTCGGTGGTGTAGATCGCGGCCGGAAGCGCCTGCAGCATCTCCTGCGCCGCCCGCTCCCCCGCCGGGGAGATCGGTGATGCCGGCCATGGTGTCGCGGGCGATGCAACCCCGGTCTTGCCGTTCATCCGTAGCCCTCTGGAGCAGGTCTGCCCACGCCGAAGCCGATGGGAGGAGAGAGCCGCCAGAACCGGCCGGCCATGCCCCGGAAATCTAGCCCAGCGCGGCATGGGCCACAACATAGGAACGAAGCGGCGGCGGCCGAAGGGCATTGGTCCACCTCCCGGTCCATGGCAATCCAACACCGCCGAAATTAACATTTTATATTTTACATAACTGAATGTATATTCGAGAACTTGTTGTCATGCATATTCTCGAACTTGGTTTTGACGGACCGAGGCCGTGCCTACGGAACCTGCGGATCGACCGCGCGTTGACTGAGATGCGTCGACATCTCAAACGTCAGGACTGGATCCATGCCGTTCCAGGTGGCCGCTCCCCCCGCATCGTCCGGAACCCTGTCGCCCGTGGACGGCCTCCGGCCGGACCGGCGGGACGAGCCTGCACTGGCACGCCCGCCGCTGGATCTGCTCACCCCCGCGGCCAGGTCGCGGCTGATCGCCGCGGGCCAGCATCATCTGGGAAAGGGGAACCGGACCGACTGGGGCGATCGCGACAGCCTGCACCTCCTCAGATCCGGCTGGATGGCCCAGTTCCGCACGCTGACCGATGGCCGTCGGCATATCCTTCGCGTCCTCATGCCGGGCGACCTGGTCGGCGTGACCTCACAATTCTCCGGATCGATACCGGCCCCCGCCGTCGCCCTCACCGACGCGCGGGTGGCGACGGTCCCGGTCGCGGAGCTGATCGATGCCGCCTCGGCCCCCGCCCTGCGCCAGTTCTGCGTCATCCTGGCGATGGAGAACGCGCAGGCGCATGAGACCCTGCTGTCGCTCGGGTGCCTCAATGCCGACGAGCGTCTCGCCGCCCTCCTGCTGGGGCTGTTCGAGCGGGCCGCGGCCCGGGATCTCGTCAGCGACCGCGGCCTGCGGCTGCCGCTGACCCAGATGGACATCGCCGACGCCCTGGGGATCTCGCCGGTCCACACCAACCGGATGGTGATGAAACTGCAGCGGGCCGGGCTGATCCGCCTGAAGGCCGAATGGCTGCAGATCCTCGACGGCCCCGGGCTGGAGGCGGTGGCGCAATGGTCGCGGCCCTTGGCCTGGGCCAGTCGGCCCGACCACGCGTCCAGGCCGCTTCCGCCCAACGGCGTCCGCCGGCCGCCGCGCCCGAAAGCCCCTTCGGCCTCGGAGCGCGCGGCCAAGCGGATCCTGGTGGTCGAGGACGACCAGGTCCTGGCCCTGCACGTGCAGGGCATCCTTCGATCGCTCGGCTTCGAGATCCTGGGGCCGGCTCCTTCTCTCGAAGACGGCCTGCGCCTCGCCGAGGCCGGCGATCTCGATGCCGCCGTCCTCGACGTCCGGCTCGACCACGGCCAGCGGGTCTTCCCCCTGGCGCGGACGCTGCAGCGCCGCAGCATCCCCTTCTCCTTCATGACCGGCTACACCGACCCGGAGCTGGACAGCTTCGGCGCCCCCGTCATCCAGAAGCCGGTCGAGGCGGGGACCGTGACGGCGGTGATCGAGCAGTTGATCCACTGACCCGCCTGACCTCGCCGGGCATCACCCTAGCGCAGCACCTCGACATGCGCCTCGGTCGGCTTGCGGCCGGCGCCGTTGATCGGGGTGATGTCCTGAGGGCAGGCCGAGAACACGACGACGCAGTCGCGCGCCGCCCGCAGCAGCACATGGTCGCCCGGCTTCGTCACCGGCTCGCCCTGGGTCAGGCTGAGATCGGGATTGACCGGGATGTTCATGAACAGGTTCAGCGGCTGCGGCACCCGGTCGGCGGACAGGCCGATCGCCGCCATCGCCTCGACCATGTTGTCGGCGCAGTTGCGGTGATACTCGGTGCAGCCGAGATGCTCATAGCGCCAGCGGTCGCAGGCCGCCATCAGCGTGTCGTGGATGCCGGGCGACGTGTCCTCCTCCAGCACCAGGATCGGTTCGCGCCGGTTGGTGAACAGGGTCTGCCCGGCCGCCGGCATCAGCCGGCCGTTCTCCACCCGCGTGTGCTCCATCGACATGTGATGCGCCAGGTCATCGGCGCAGAAGGCCCAGGTGTCGACCACCTGCGAGCCATGGGTGTTGACGACCCTGACCGCCTCGCCGGCCGACAGGCGCACGGCCTTGCCGCGGGTGGCGGGGATGATGTCGCGTTCGGTGGGCATGGTGCTCTCCTGCTTCAGGCGGCCTTGGCGCGGCGGCGCGCGGCCCAGCGCGGCTGGGCGCAGATCTGGCCGAGGAACTCGATGACGGTGAGCGCGCCGAGATAGGCGGTGACGCCGGTGCCGACATCGAGCGGCGGGTTGACCTCGACGAAGTCGAAGGCTGCGACCTCGTGCCGCTCGGCGATCGCCTTCAGGCTGTCGCGCAGCTCGGGGTAGCTCATGCCGTTCGGCTCGGCCGAGACGCAGCCCGGCACCAGCGACATGTCCATCGCGTCGACGTCGATGCTGACATAGACGCGCGACCCGGCCGGCAGCAGCCCGGCGATGCCGGCCGGGCCGAGGCGCCGGAACTCGCCCATCGGGATGACGCGGTTGCCCGAGGCGATGATCGGCTCCACCTGGTCGGGCGAATGGCGCAGGCTGCGGATGCCGACCTGGGTCAGGCTCAGCGCGTTCGGCATGCCGGCGATGTGGCGGAAGGCATGGCTGTTGGTGCGGCTCAGGTCGTTCTCGAACGGCGCGTAGTCGGTGTGCGCGTCGAAATGGATGACGTGCAGTTTATCGTCAAAGGCGCGGAACACCGGATAGGTGATCGAATGATCGCCGCCGAGCACGACGGGCATGGCGCCGCGGTCGAGGATGGCCCGGACCGCCGTCGTGATGTTGGCGAAGGTCCGCTCGGCATTGGCCGGGTGGATGTCGACGTCGCCGGCATCGGCGATCAGCCCTTGCGCCATCTCCTCGACCAGGTATTCGCGCCGCGTCTCCGGGTCGTAGTAGCCGCGGCCGCTGCCGTAGAAGCGCAGCGAATGCTCGCGCAGCGCCCGCGGCGCGAAGCGGCTGCCGGGCAGGAAGGGCGAGCCTTCGTCGAACGGCACGCCCAGCACCGCGATGGCGGCCTCGAGCGTCGACAGATCCTCGCAGATCCGGGCGCGCAGGAAGGATGGGATGCCGACATAGGGCCGGTTGACGCGGGACATGTCCTACTCCGTCTTGAGAATGGCGGGATCGAGGGCCGGGCCGTGGCGCGACAGCACCAGGTCTAGGAAGCTGCGCAGGCGCGGCTCCCGCGGCGCGGCGATGATGTCGCGCGCGGGCCCTTCCTCGACGATGCGGCCCCGGTCCATGAAGGCGATGCGGTCGGCGACATGGGCGGCGAAGCTGATCTCGTGGGTGACGACCAGCATGGTCATGCCGCCGGCGGCGAGGCCGCGGAGGACGGCCAGCACCTCGCCGACCAGCTCGGGGTCGAGCGCCGAGGTCGGCTCGTCGAACAGCATCAGCGCCGGCTCCATCGCCAGGGCCCGGGCGATGGCGACGCGCTGCCGCTGGCCGCCGGACAGGGCCTGCGGATGGCGGCCGGCCCGGTCGGCGAGACCGAGCCGGCCCAGCAGCTCCTCGGCCCGCCGCGTCGCCTCCGCCCGCGGCCGGCCCAGCACCACCATCTGCGGCCGCACCACATTCTCCAGCGCGGTCATGTGCGGCCACAGGTTGAGCTGCTGGAACACCAGGCCGATCTTCGGCCGCAGCGCGTCGATCTCGCGCCGGCCCTGGCGGCGGACCAGGCCGCCGCGGCCGATCTCGCGCCCGAACGGCCGGCCCGCCACCTCGATGAAGCCGTCATCCGGCTGCTCCAGCCAGGTCAGGCAGCGCAGCAGCGTGCTCTTGCCGCAGCCGCTCGGCCCGATCAGGGCGACGATCTCGCCCTCCTCGACGTCGAGATACAGCTGGTCCAGCGCGGCCGTGCCGAGGAAGCGCTTGCTGAGGGCGGAGACGCGAAGGATAGGCGCCCGGCTCACGACGCCCTCCGCGCTTCCAGCGACAGGTAGCGCGCCGCGATCGGGTTGCCGGTCACGCTCGCGGCCTGGGCGGCGCCGGCGCGGCGTTCCAGCCCGCGCGACAGCGCCACGATGACGATCGCGATCAGCCAGTAGATCGCGGCCACCGCGGCGAACACCTCGAAGGGGGCGAAGGTGTTCCCCTGCACCACCAGGCTCTGATAGGTCAGCTCCGGCACGGTGATCGAGGACAGCACCGCCGATTCCTTCATCATCGTCAGCGTCATGTTGGTGGAGGGCGGCACCAGCGAGCGCAGGATCTGCGGCGCCACCACATGGCGCATCGCCTCCGCCGGCGACATGCCGATCGCCCGCGCGCTCTCGAACTGGCCGCGCGGCAGCGCCAGGATCGCGGCCCGCACGATCTCGGCGTAATAGGCGCTGGCGAACAGCGCCAGCGCCGCCGTGCCGACCAGCGTCGCCGGCAGCCGGATGCCGGAGAACGGCAGGCCGTAATAGACGACGAACAGGATGATGATGAACGGGATGTTGCGCAGCGTCTCGACATAGGCGCCGGCGAGGAACCGGACGGGGCGGCCCGGCGCCAGCGCCACCAGCGCCACGACGATGCCGGCGGCGTAGCCGATCACGAAGGCGGCAACCGAGACCTGGATCGTCAGCCAGGCGCCGTCCAGCAGGATCGGCCAATAGTCGAGCAGGATGGCGGGATCGAAGGGCATGGTCAGGCCCTCGCCTGGGCGAAGCGGGCCTCGGCGGCCTTGCCGGCCAGGCTGATCGCGAGGTTGAGGACCAGGAAGACCAGCGCCGCGCCGATCAGCGTCTCGAACGGCCGGTAGCTGGCGCTGGCGATCTGCTGCGCCGTGCGCAGGACGTCGACCACGGTGATGACCGACAGCAGCGCCGTGCCCTTGACCACGACCGTCGCCTCGTTGATCAGCACCGGGACGATGCGGCGGAACAGCTGCGGCAGCACCACCTTGAGCCAGATGATCCGCGGCGGCAGGCCGAGCGCGGTGGCCGCCTCGATCGGCCCGCTGTCGATCGCGGCCAGGCCGCCGCGCATGCTCTCGCTGACGAACACCATGCTGTTGAAGGCGATGGCGGCCACGCCGGCGACCTCGGGCGACAGGTCGAGGCCGACCGCCGGCAGCACGTAATAGGCGATGAAGATCTGGATCAGGAGCGGCGTGCCGCGCACGAAGCTGATGACCACGGCGACGGCGGCATTGACCGGCACGATCTTGAGCGAGCGCAGGATCGTCAGCCCCGTGCCGAGCAGCAGCGCCAGCAGCATGACCGCGGCCGCCAAGCGGATGTTCACCGTCGCCGCCGCGGTCAGCCGTGGCAGGACCGACAGCAGGAAGTCAAGGTTGAAGCCCATCGCCGGTCCTTTCCCTCGCGGCAGCCACCCCCTCACATCGCGCCGGGCGGCAGGTAGCCGCTGTCCGGGATCGTCATCTCGAAGCCGAACCATTTCTTCTGCAGCGCGCCGAGGCGGCCGTCGTCGCGCATCGTGCGGATGACCTGGGAGATGGCGTCGCGCAGGTCCTTGTCGCCCGGCCGCGTCACCCAGGCGAGATAGGTGTAGCCGCCGTCCACCGGCGTCGGCATCGCCAGCTCGAACACCTCCGGCCGGTCCTTCACCAGCACGGCGAGGCTCGGCAGCGACTGGATCACCGCGTCGACCTCGCCATTGGCCAGCGCCACGTAGCTCTCGGGGAAGGCGGTGAACAGCTTCAGGTCCTGGAAGCCGGAGCCGCCGGCGGCCTTGAGCTTGGCGTCGAGGGCGCGGGCCACCGGCTCGGTCGACGAGGCCATCTGGGTCGCCACCACCTTGCCGTTCAGGTCCTCGACCTTGGCGATCGCGTCGCCCTTGCGCTTCATCGCGTAGGGCATGCCGTCGGCGATCGGCACCGTATAGGCGTAGCGCCTGGCGCGCTCCTCGTTGATGCCGACGGTGGTGGCGACGAAGTCGAACTTGCCGGCCAGCACGCCCGGCAGGATGCCCTGCCAGGGCAGGTCCAGCTGGTGCATGGTCTTGACGCCGAGCGCCTTCTCGACCTCGGCCAGGATGTCCGAGCCGTAGCCGACGATCTTGCCGTCCTGCACGAATTCGAAGGGCGGGAAGGCCGCCTCGGTGCCGACGGTCAGCTCGCCGGTCCGCCTGATCTTTTCCAGCGTGGTCTCGGCCAGCGCCGGCTGGATGGCCGCCAGGACCAGGCAGGCACCGCCTGCGAGGAGACCGAACGCTCCGCGATGGATCCGTGACATGGCAGTGCCTCTCTGTTGCGGGTTGATTGATTGTTGCGGGAGATCGCCTCAGGCCGGCGGCGCGTCGAAGTGGTTGGCCCGGACCGCGGCGCCGATCAGGTTCACGATCAGCCGCCCGGCGGTGATGGCGGTGATCATGTTCACATCCGCCGACGGCGTGATCTCGACGATGTCCATGCCCAGCACGCGGCCCTTGCGCACCAGGCCGTGGATCAGCTTGCGCACCTGGTGGAAGGTCAGGCCGCCGGGCGCCGGCCCCTCGACCGCCGGCATGACGCTGGGGTCCAGCCCGTCGGCGTCGATGGTGATGTAGTACTGGCCGCCGTCCGGGATGCGGTCGAGCACCGCCTCCATGCCGCCGTCATGCACCTCATAGGCGGGGATGATGTTGGCGCCGTAGGCCGTCGCGGCCGCCACCTCCTCCGGCCGGGCGCTGCCCTGCGCGCGCATGCCGATCTGGAAGATCTCGCCGATCTGCGGCATCTCCGACGCCCGCCGCATCGGGCTCGACAGGCCGTCGCGGACGCCGTTCACGTCGTCGCGCCAGTCGATGTGGGCGTCGACCTGGACCAGGGTGATCGGGCCGCGGCCTTCGAAGGCGCGCAGGATCGGGATCGGGATGCCGTGATCGCCGCCGATCGTGATCGGCATGGCGCCGGCGGCAAGGATCTTGCGTACCGCCTCCTCGGCGCGGCGATAGTGGCTGCGGAGATCGGTCATGTCGGCCGGCACGTTGCCGACGTCGACCACCTTCAGCGCCCGACCGCCGTAGATCGGGCCGCCGACGTCGTAGTCGTAGCGCTCCAGGCTGCGGCAGACCCGGTCCGTCGCCGCCCGCACCGCGTCCGGCGCCTTGGTCTGGTCGTTGGTGATGGCCGCGGCGTCGTAGGCGCTGCCGAACGGGATGCCGAGGATCGCGACATGCGCGTCGAGCCGGTCGAGATCGGTGCAGATCGGAGACCAGAGGAAGCTCTGATGCTTCAGCGAAGGCGGGACGGTCAGCGGCAGCGCCATGGGTCCTCCGAATACTGGCGACGGATGATGCCGATTGTTTCGGCAACTGCTCGGCGATCGAGCATCCGCCCAATCGTTACTGGGATGCCGAAGCTTAGGCTGCGACCGGGCGCGCCGAGGATGACGGTCGACGAAACCGTGCTTGTAGGGGATGCAACATGGACCACCTGACGCACGCGCCCGTGCCGCCGATCAGCGAGGCGGACCTCCGGCTCCTTCGCATCTTCCGCGCGGTGGCCGAGGCCGGCGGCCTCACCGCCGCCGAGCGGCCGCTCGGCATGGAGCGGTCGACCATCAGCCGCCATCTGCAGGCGCTGGAGACGAGGCTCGGCGCGCGGCTGTGCTTCCGCGGCCCGGCGGGGTTCGAGCTCACCGCCTTCGGCGCACGGGCGCTCCAGGCCGCCATCGCCGCCTGCGACGCGCTGGAGATGGTGCGGCACGAGCTCAACCTCGCCCGCAACATCCTGACCGGGGAGATCCGCATCGGCATCGCCGACAACTGCCTGTCCAACCCGCGCTGCCGGCTGGTCGGCACCCTCGCCCGCTTCCGCGAGATCGCGCCCGACGTGACGCTGAACCTGTCGATCGGCCTGCCGGACGAGCTGGTCGAGGGCATCTCGGAACGGCGCCTGCATCTCGCCGTCAGCGGCCAGCCGGCGGGCAACATCAAGCTCGACTACCACTCGCTCTTCATCGAGGAGTTCCGCCTCTACATCGCGGCGGATGTGCGGCCGTCGCCCGGGCTCGCGGAGCTGAAGGACCGCGGCTTCGCCCTGGTCACCCGGACCAACGACCGCCGCACCCAGACCCTCGCACAGCATCTGGACCTGAAGCGCCCGGCCGTCGCCTTCGGCCTGGAGGCCGTGGCCACGATGGTCGCCGGCGGCGGTTTCGTCGGCTTCCTGCCGACGCACTATGCCGAAATGCTGGCGCCTATGTATCGGCTGCGGGAGGTCGGCGGCGCCGAGGCGTTCCGCTACACGACCCAGTTCTCGCTGATCTGGGCCGTCGACCGGCCGCTGTCACCGAGCGGCCGGCTGCTCGTGCGCCTCCTGACGGAAGCCGGGGACAGAGCCTAGCCCGCCTCGCCACCTGGAGGCGGGAAGCACTGCGGGCCCGGCCGGGACCGGATCGAATTCGTGGCGCCCGCTCGTCCTGGTCGAGCCTGGCCCCCACCCCGTATCATCGAGCCTCCACGATCACTCCGAGAGGCCTCAGATGGATCGCCGGACCTTTCTCGCGACGGGATTTGCGACGGCGGCGTTCGGAGCCGAGGCGCTGGCCCAGCACGCCGACCACCTGCCGCCGCTCAAGGAAGCGCAGCCCTCGCCCGCCCCCTATTCCCGCCTGAGGGGCGGGGACTTCGTGCACCACCTCGAGCCCGAGCAGGAAGCCCAGCGCGTGTTCGACAGCCCCGCGCCGGAAGGGCCGCAGGGCCGCTGGTTCCCTCGGGCGCCGCTGCCGCTGCCGCGCAGCGAGATGGCCTGGGCGACGGCCTGGGCGAGCCGGATGCACATCGTCGGCGGCTATGGCGAAGGCCGCGTCGACCGCGCCTATCACCATGTCTACGATCCCGATCGGGATCGATGGTTCGACGCGGCGCCGCTGCCGCGCGGCGCCAACCATGTGGCCGTCGCCGCCGATGCCGGCCGGGTCTATGCGCTCGGCGGCTTCATCCAGCAGAACCGCGACCCCGACACCAACGCCTATGCCTATGACGTCGCGACGGACCGGTGGAGCGCCATCGCCCCCCTGCCCCGCGCCCGCGGCGCCGCCGCGGCCGTGGTGCTGGACGGCAGGATCCACCTGATCGGCGGCGGCGGCGCGCCGGTCCAGGAGCGGGCGAGCGTCGGCTGGCACGAGGTCTACGACCCGAAGACCGACCGGTGGGAGACGAGGAAGGCCCTGCCGGGCGCGCGCGACCATGTCGGCTGCGTCGCCCATGACGGGGTGATCCATGTCGTCGGCGGACGCTTCAACACCTTCGAGTACAACACCGACCTCTATCACGCGTACCTGCCCGACCGCGACACCTGGGAGGAGCGCTCGCCGATGCCGACGGCCCGGTCCGGGCACGGGCTCGTCGTCTATCGGGACCGCCTGTTCGCGATGGGGGGCGAGGCCGGCATCCTGCAGGAGGGCGTGCCGCGGCAGGCCAAGGTGTTCGGGCAGATGGAGAGCTACGACCCGAAGACGGAGTCCTGGCAGCGGCACGCGCCGATGCCGACCCCGCGCCATGCCGTCGGCGCGACCGTCCTGGGCGACCGGATCCATGTGGCGGGCGGAGGCGTCGTCCTCGGCGGCTCGCTGCAATCGGCCGTCCACGAGGCCTTCGCGCTGGATTGAGAGCCAGGCCGCGGCGGCCGCCCGACGTTTCTCGGCCGGCGCGACCGGTAACGTACCTCACGCACCTCCGCAAAAGCACCTGTGACCTCCATGAAGATTCGCATTGAAGCCGAAAAAGCGAATCGGTAACGTACCTCAAAAGCCGTCAGGGAGGCCGCCATGTCCGTGCCGTCGGGTTTCATGCCCGATCCCGAGATCCGTTGCCGTGATCATCGTATCGGCGCGATCGGGGCCGGGTTCATCATGGCGGATGTGCATCTGGCGGCGTATCGCGAGGCCGGCTTCCCGGTCGTCGCCATCGCCAGCCGCACCCCGGACAAGGCGCGGGCGGTGGCGGCGCGCTGGGACATTCCCCGGGTCCACGACACGCCGGCGGCGCTGATCGAGGACCGCGAGGTCGAGATCCTGGACATCGCCTTCCCGCCCGACCAGCAGCCGGCCCTGATCCGGCACGCGCTAGGGCAGCCGCATATCCGGGCGATCCTGGCGCAGAAGCCGCTGGCCATGGACCATGCCGAGGCGCAGCGCCTGGCCGCGGAGGCCGCGGCTGCCGGCAAGATCCTGTCGGTCAATCAGAACATGCGCTTCGACCAGTCGATGCGGGTGCTGAAGCAGCTGCTCGACCGCAACGCGCTCGGCACGCCGGTGCTGGCGACGATCGAGATGCGGGCGATCCCGCACTGGCAGCCCTTCCTCGAGGCCTATGGCCGGCTGACCCTGCTCAACATGAGCATCCACCACCTCGACGTGCTGCGCTTCCTGTTCGGCGACCCGGTCGAGATCTACACGGCGGCGCGGACCGACCCGCGCACCCGCTTCCCGCATCGCGACGGCATCTGCTGCTCCACCCTGTCCTTCCCGGGCGGGCTGATGGCGGTGAGCCTGGAGGATGTCTGGTCCGGCCCGCGCGCCGAGGGCTTCGACAGCGACATCTATATCAAATGGCGGGTCGAGGGCACCGAAGGTCTGGCCCAGGGCACGATCGGCTGGCCGGACTATCCGAAGGGCAGCCCCAGTACCCTGGCCTATTGCGCGCCGGAGACCGGCGGCACCTGGGTGCAGCCGCGCTGGGACACGATGTGGTTCCCGCACGCCTTCAAGGGCGTGATGGAGCAGCTGCAATACGCGGTGAAGACGGGCGAGCCGCCGCTGCTGAGCGGCGCCGACAACGTCCGCACCATGGCGCTGGTCGAGGCCGCCTACCGCTCGCTCACCGAAAAACGCGCCGTCCGCCTGGCGGAATTCGGCGCCTGACAACAACAAACACGGAGGAACGCGTCATGATCCAGGTCGGCATCTTCACCGGATACTTCCCCTATTCGCTGCCGGAGACGGCGAAGAAGATCCGCTCGCTGGGCTTCAACACCGTCCAGCTCGACCTCGCCTTCAAGGACATGGACCTGTCGACGAGCGCGATCACGCGCGAGAAGTGCCGGACCATCCGCGAGACCTTCCGCGACCACGACCTGCCGGTCTGCGCCGTCAGCGGCTACACCAACATCGTCCACCCCGACCCGGCGGCGCGGCAGGCGAAGCTGGAGCATCTGCGGACGCTGATCCGCCACGCCCGCGACCTGGGCAGCCCCTATGTCATCAGCGAGACCGGCACCTTCGCCACCGACAGCGACTGGGTGCACCACCCGAGGAACAAGACCGAGGAAGGCTACGAGGAGTGCCGCGCGGTCATCGCCGACCTCGCCCGGACCGCCTATGACCACGGCGCGGTGTTCCTGCTGGAGACCTATGTCAACAACGTCATCGGCTCGGTCGACGAGACGCTGCGCCTGTTCGCCGACGTGCCCAGCCCCGGCCTGGGCCTGCTGATGGACCCGACCAACTATTTCGAATCCCACAACATCGACCGCATGGACCGGGAGCTGAACCGGATCTTCGACGCGCTCGACGACCGCATCCGCATCTCCCACGCCAAGGACGTGAAGCGCTCCGGCTCCGACAAGTCGGAGAAGCATGCCGACATCGACGCGTCGGAGGCGCACAGCTTCCGCGGCGTCGGCGAGATCGAGCTGCCGGCGCCGGGGCTGGGGTCGCTGAACTACGACCTGTACCTGCAGCGCCTGTCCCGCCGGCACCCGAACATCCCGCTGATCATCGAGCATCTGGAGGAGGCCGACGTGCCCCGCGCCAAGGCCTTCATCGACGGCAAGCTGCGGGCGCTGGGGGTGTGAGAGTGAGTCTTTCCGTGCCCCTTCCCTCTCCTGTCATGCCCGGGCTTGACCCGGGCATACAGGGACTGTCGATGCCGCTCTGGGTGGCCCCTGGATTGCCGGGTCAAGCCCGGCAATGACAGGAGAGGGAAGCTTCAGCCCAATGAAACAAGCCACCAACACCACCTCCCCCGCCAAGGCCCGCATGGTCGACATCGCCCGCGAGGCCGGGGTCAGCCTGGCCACGGTCGACCGGGTGCTGAACGGCCGCGACGGCGTCAACGCCGAGACCGCGAGCCGGGTCCAGGCTGTCGTGCAGCGGCTGAACTACGCCCCCAACCTCGCCGCCAGCCTGCTGTCGCGTGGCCGGGCGCTGCAGTTCGACATCGTGCTGCCGGCCGGCAGCAACACCTTCATCCGCGAGCTGGGCGAGGCGGTGCTGGCGGCGGAGCGCGACTTCACCGCCTTCGGCGTGAAGCCGCGGCTGCACCTGATCGAGGGCTTCGACCCCGAGGCCCTGGCCGAGGCGCTGCGCCGGATCGGCCGGGACAGCGACGGCGTCGGCTTCATCGCCCTCGACCACCCGGCGGTGCGCGAGGCGGTGGCGGAGCTCGCGGCGGCCGGCGTGCCGGTCGCGACCATGGTGTCGGACCTGCCGCAATCGGCCCGCATCGGCTATGTCGGCGTCGACAACCGCGCCGCCGGCCGCACCGCGGGCGACCTGATGGGCCGCTTCCTGGCCGGCCGCACCGGCGATGTCGGGCTGATCGCCGGCAGCCTGTCCTATCGCGGCCATGAGGAGCGCGAGGCCGGCTTTCGCGGCGTGCTGCGCGAGCGCTTCTCGAACCTGACCGTCCCGGCCCTGGTCGAAGGCCATGACAGCGTCGAGCAGAGCGCCGCGGTGACCGCGCGGCTGCTGGACACCCATCCCGGGCTGATCGGCCTCTACAACATCGGCGGCGGCAACCGCGGCGTCGCCGAGGTGCTGCGCCGCCGGCCGGCCGACGCGCCGCACCTGGTCTATATCGGCCACGAGCTGACGCCGCACACCCGCCGCTTCCTGATCGAGGGCGTGATGGACGCCGCGATCAACCAGAACCCGCGGGCCGAGGCGGCGGAGACGCTGCGGCTGCTGCTGGGCCACCACACCCGTCCGGCCGAGCCGGCCGCGCCGGTCCGGATCGAAATCTTCACCCGCGAGAACCTGCCTTGAAGACCAGGAGGACCCCATGCCCTTTCCCCAGCTGACCGAGGCCGACCACGCCGCCTTCTGGCGCGACGGCTATGTGGTCAAGCGCAGCTTTTTCGACGCCGAGGAGATCGGCCTGCTGCAGCAGGCGATCGCCCAGGACGAGGGCATCCGCAGCCATGTCGTGGCGCTGAAGGACAGCCTGGGCGGGTCGACCGAGCTGGCGCTGTGGAACCATCCCGGCGACGACCTGTTCGGCGCCTTCGCCCGCTGCGAGCGCATGGTCGGCGGCGCCGAGCGGCTGCTGGGCGGCGAGGTCTATCACTACCACTCCAAGCTGACGATGAAGCGGCCGCGCGCCGGCGGGGCCTGGGATTGGCACCAGGATTACGGCTACTGGTACAACAATGGCTGCCTGTACCCCGACATGATGTCGGTCGCCATCGCGATCGACCGGGCGACGAAGGAGAACGGCTGCCTGCAGATGATCCGCGGCAGCCACAAGCTGGGCAGGATCGACCATGGCAGGGTCGGCGGCCAGACCGGCGCCGACATGGAGCGGGTGAACCAGGCGCTGGAGCGGATGCCGCGCGACTACATGGAGATGGCGCCGGGCGACGTCTGCTTCTTCCACGCCAACACGCTGCACGCCTCGGAACAGAACAAGTCCGAGCATTCGCGCAACGTCATGCTGTGCTGCTACAACGCGGCCTGGAACGACCCGTACAAGCAGCATCACCATCCCGGCTACACTAGGCTGGAGCGGGTGCCGGACGACCGGATCAAGGCGCTGGGCCTGACGCTCGACGCCGGCCACCGCGCCTTCTTCGACCCGGAGCGGGACGAGACCGTCGAAGCGAAGACGCAGCCCGAGGGCACCGCGATGCGCTGAGGCCAGAGCCGCGGCGATCCTCGCCGGACCGCCCGCACTGTGTCAGTCTCGATGCATGCCGCCCGTCGACAGCGAAGGCGGCGATAACAGGGGAGGAAACGCATGTTCAGGCGATTGTCGCTGCTGCTGTGCGGCATGCTGCTGGCGCTGGCCGCGCCGGCCGCGGCCCAGGCCAAGACCTATTACTGGATCTCGCACGGCGGGCCGGCGGACCCGGTCTGGACCTATTTCCTGGCCGGCGCCAAGCAATGGGCCGCCGACACCGGCAATACCGTCAACACCTCGTTCCACAGCGGCGACGTGCCGTCGCACCAGGAGGCGGTGCGCGCCGCGATCGCGGCCAAGGCCGACGGCATCGTCACCACCAGCCCGGACCCGGGCAGCCTGATCGAGGTGGCGAAGGAGGCGAAGGCCGCGGGCATCCCGATCATCAACTTCAACACGCCCGACCCCAGGGCCGGCTTCGACGCCTATGTCGGCGGCGACAACACCACCTTCGGCCGGAACTGGGCACAGTACCTGGTCGACAAGGGCCTGGTGAAGTCCGGCGACTTCGTCTGGCTGCCGGTCGAGATCCCCGGCGCGACCTACGGCGTGCAGGAGGAGGAAGGCATCGCCAGCGTGTTCAACCCGCTCGGGATCACCTGGGAGGTGACCGACAACACGCTGGACCAGGCCGAGGCCATCAGCCGGATGGTCGACTACCTGACCGCCAACCGGCAGAAGATCAAGGCCATCATCGGCCTCGGCGACCTGGTGACCGGCAGCATCAAGCGCGTCTTCGACCAGGTCGGCGTCAAGCCCGGCGAGATCCCGGTGATCGGCTGGGGCAATTCGCTCGACACCACCCAGGAGGTCCTCACCGGCTACGTCAACGCGGCGCAGTGGCAGGATCCGCAGGCGACCAGCTACGTCGCCCTGTCGCTGGCGGCGATGGCGTCCGGCGGCATCCCGCCCGGGTTCAACGTCATCACCGGCGCGCTGTACGAGAAGGACAGGGCCGAGATCTATGACAAGATCCTCTCCGGCAAGTGACGCTGCGCCGGGGGCATCCGCGGCGGCCGGCGCCGCCGCGGATGCGGCGCTGCCGGGCCGCCCGCCCTTCGACCACCGGTCGTTCGTCCACCGCCTGGTGGCCAAGCCCGAATTCGGGCCGCTCATCCTGCTGGTGGTCGAGCTCGCCGTGTTCTGGGCGATCACCCCCGACTTCCTGTCGCCCCAGAACATCAGCAACACCCTGGCCTTCACGGTCGAGCTCGGCCTGATCGCGCTGGCGATGACGCTCTTGATGACGTCGGGCGAGTTCGACCTCTCGGTCGGCTCGGTCTTCGGCTTCGCCCCGGTGCTGATGTGGACGCTGTTCAACAGCGGCGCCGCGCCGCTGGAGGCCGGCTTCGTCGCCGCGATCGCCGTCGCCGCCCTGGTCGGGCTGGTCAACGGCTGGTTCGTGACCCGGCTGAGGATCCCGTCCTTCCTGGTCACGCTCGGCATGCTGCTGGTGGTGCGCGGCACGGCCCTGTTCATCACCGACGGCTTCCCGCAGCGGACCTGGAACACCGGCGGCAACTGGCTGGCCTGGCTTCTGGCCGGCGACTTCTTCGTCGGCGGCTTCCGCATCTACATGTCGCTGTTCTGGTTCATCGCCGCCGCGCTGGCGATGGGCTATGTCCTGAACCAGACCAAGGCCGGCAACTGGATCCAGGCCGCGGGCGGCAACCCCGGCGCGGCGCGGGCCCGCGGCGTGCGCGTCGGCCGCACCAAGATCTGGCTGTTCGTGCTGTCGTCGACGATGGCCGCCCTGGCCGGGGTGATCAGCTCGATCCGCACCTCGGCCGCCAATCCGAACAGCGGCACCGGCTACGAGCTCGAGGTCATCGCCATGGTGGTGATCGGCGGCACGGCGCTGAGCGGCGGGCGCGGCACCGTCCTCGGCACCGTGCTCGGCGTCTTCATCCTGCGGGTGATGCGCAACGGCATCGTCCTGATCGGCGTGCCCGGCCTGGCCTACAACATCTTCATCGGCGCGATCATCCTGGGGATGATGGCGCTGCACTCCTGGCTCGACCGCCGGCACCAGGCAGGGAGCTGACAGCGATGGCCGAACCCCTGATCCGGATGGCGCATATCAGCAAGTTCTACGGCCGGGTACGGGCGCTGGAGGATGTCAGCGTGACGGTCGGCGAGCGCGAGATCGTCGGCCTGCTCGGCGACAACGGCGCCGGCAAGTCGACGCTGATCAAGATCCTGTCGGGCGCCGTGCCGCCGACCAGCGGCGACATCTTCATCCGCGGCCGCAAGGTCGAGATCGGCAGCACCACCGACGCCATCGCCCACGGCATCGAGACGATCTACCAGGATTCGGCGCTGGTGACGCAGCTGTCGATCGCCCGCAACCTGTTCCTGGGGCGCGAGCCGATCCGCGGGCCGCGCCTGCTGAACCGCATGGACCATGCGGCGATGGACGCGGTGGCGCGCGACCTCCTGAAGAAGGTCGGCATCAGCAAGGACATCCCGCCCGACACGCCGATCGGCTCGCTGTCCGGCGGCGAGCGCCAGGCCGTGGCGATCGCCCGCGCCATGCATTTCGACAGCGACCTGATCATCCTCGACGAGCCGACCAACAACCTGGGCGTGGCGGAGACGCAAGGCGTGCTGCGCTTCGTCCGCAACGCCCGGGATTCGGGGCATTCCTGCATCTTCATCGCCCACAACATCCACCACGTCTTCCAGGTGGTCGACCGCATCGTCGTGATGCGCCGCGGCCGGGTGGTGGCGGACGACATCGATCCCCGGCACACCAGCGTCGAGGAGGTCGAACAGGTCATCACCGGAATGGCGGAGTACGGCTCCCCTGCCGTCGTCGCGCCGGCCCCGTAGCAGCGCAGGTCAGGCCATGGCGCCGCGGGCCGCGACCGGCCACAGGCATTCGACCCGGCCGGCCCTGACCCCGACATACCAGTCGTAGCGGTCGACCGTGGGGTCGCAATGGCCCGGCACCAGGCGCAGCCGCTCGCCGAGGCACGGCCGGTCGGCGCCCGGATCGACCGCCAGCCGGCCATGCTCGTCCGACGGGCCCTCGTAGCGGATGCCGTCACGGCCCCAGACCAGCGGCATGCCGCTGTCGGTCGGCAGCGCCTTGTGGCCGGCGTCGACCACGGCGGCGCCGTCGCGCGGGACGCTCATCACCGTCGCCAGCACGAACAGCGCCTGGCGGAAGGGCGGCGGCGGGTCGTTGCGGCCGTAGTCGGCATCCATGAAGGCGTAGGAGCCGACCTGCAGCTCGGTGAACACGCCGCTCGCCGCCTCCAGCGCGAAGGTGCCGGTGCCGGCGCCGCCGACGATCGGGCAGTCGAGGCCGGCGCGGCGCAGCGCTTCCACCGTCCCGCCCGCCGCCTCTGCCGCCTCGGCGATGGCGGCCGCCCGCTCCTTCGGCGACCGGCGGTGCTGGGCCCGGCCGTGATAGGCCTGCAGCCCGCCGAAGACGAGGTGCCGGCTGGCGGCGATGCGCCGGGCCAGCGCCACCGCCTCCTCCCCCGGCGCCACGCCGCAGCGGCCGGTGCCGACATCGATCTCGACCAGCACGCTCAGCCGCGTGCCCGCCGCCTCCGCCGCCGCCTCGATTGCCGCGACGCCGTCAGGATGGTCGGCGCAGACTGCGACCCGCGCGATCCGGGTCAGCGCCGCCAGCCGCGCCAGCTTGCGCGGGGACACCACCTCGTTGCTGACCAGGATGTCCGGCACGCCGCCCCAGGCCAGGACCTCGGCCTCCGCCACCTTCTGGGTGCATTGGCCGACCGCGCCGCGCGCCAGCTGCAGATGGGCGATGACCGGCGATTTGTGGGTCTTGGCATGCGGCCGCAGCTTCACCCTGGCCGCCGCGGCCAGCCCGGCCATGTGGTCGAGATTGGCCTCGAAGGCGTCGAGGTCGAGGATCAGGGCCGGGGTGTCGACCTCCTCCTCGCGCATGCCCGGCTCGGCCGGCGGCGGCTGCAGCATCGATCGGACTCCCTCGGGCTCAGGCCGCCATCGGCCGGGTCGCGCCCTTCAGCTCGCGGAAATTGTCGCGGATATGGGTCGCCGCCCGCAAGGCCAGGGCCGAGATCGTCGGCGTCGGGTTGACCACGCCGCCGGTGGCCAGGACGCTGCCGTCGACGATGAACAGGTTCGGCACGTCCCAGCTCTGCTGCCATTTGTTCACCACCGAGGTCTCGGGATCGCTGCCCATGCGGCAGGTGCCGATCATGTGCCAGGCCGGGGTGCGGTAGACGCCGTCCTGGTCGCGGTAGTCCTGCAGCTTGACCTCGAAGGCGCCGGCGGCGGTGCCGATGTCGACCAGCCGGTCCAGCATGTAGTTCATCATCCGCCGGTCGTTCTCGCCCGGCGCGTAATGCATGGTCGCGACCGGGATGCCGTCGGCGTCGCGCTTCACCGAGTCGAGGGCGACGCGGTTCTCCGGGTTCGGCAGGTCGTCGCCGATGGCGTAGATGCCGATGCCGTGGCCGAAATGGCGCTCGAACCAGCGGTGGTGGTCGCGGCCCCAGGGCGCCCGGGTCTCGGTGATCCAGCCGGCGGCGACCTCCGCCGCGGCCGAGGTGCTGGTCAGGCAGTTGAAGTTGAAGCCGTTGACGAAGCCGCGGCCGACATCGGTCTCGGCGAACTGCCGGCTGATCAGCGAGGCGACATAGCCCATATGGCCGTCGATCGGCTCGTCCACCCAGATCTCGGCCCCGACCAGGGTGTGGTGCAGCAGGTTGCGGCCGACCTGGTCGGACTGGTTGGCGAGGTTGTCGGAGGCCAACAGCAGCCGCGGCGTGCCGACGCCGTTGGCGGCGACGACCACGATCTCGGCCGGCTGGAACTCGGTGCGGCCGGTCTCGCGGTCGATGTAAAGGGCGCCGGTGGCGCGACCGTCCCTGCCCTTCTCGATCCGCAGCACCCGGGCGTGGATGCGCAGCTCGGTCCCGGCCGCCAGGGCCTTGGGCCAGATCGACAGCGAGTACTTGCTCATCGACCCGCGCGGGCAGCCGTTGCAGATGCCGCAGCCGTTGCAGCCGGGGCGGCCGTCGTAATCCTCGGAGATCACCCCGGCCTCGGCCGGCCACCAGTGCCAGCCGAGATGGTCGAAGGCCCGGGACAGGCGGCGCGCCGCCTTGGTGAAGGGCAGCGGCCCGGTCGGGCAGGCCTCGCGCGGCGGCATCGCCGGGTCGCCGGCCAGGCCGCTGACGCCGATCATGCGGTCCGCCGCCTCGTAGAACGGGGCGATGTCCTCATAGGCGATCGGCCAGTTCGGCTGCAGCCCGTGCTCGTCGCCCTTGCGGAAGTCGGACGGGCGGTAGCGCGGCCAGATCGCGCCATAGACATTGGTCGAGCCGCCGACGCCGTTCCACATCAGCACCTGCGAGCTGTCGGTGACGACCGGGTAGTCGTCCGGGTGTCGGCGGCGGTTGATGTCGGCGTTCCACCGGGTGCGGCGCTGCCACGACCAGTCGGAGCTGTAATGCGGATGGTCGCCGGCCTCGACCCAGGAGCCCTGCTCGAGGCAGACCACGTTCAGCCCGGCCTGGGCCAGCACCACGGCCGCCAGCGAGCCGGTGGCGCCGGCGCCGATGATCAGGATGTCGCAGAACGGCTTGGTCATCGCTTCAGGCCCCAGGCTTGCGTGCGGTCGCTGTCGAGATCGAGGGCGGAGATGTCGACCGGGCGCACCGCCTCGGTCGGCAGCCAGCGGCCGCGGCCATGCTTCGGCGCGTCGCGGGCCGGGTCGAAGCGCGGCAAGGGATAGCCCTTCACATGCGGCCGCAGCCGGTAGGGATGGCCCTGGGCGTTGATCACCGCGACCACATAAGGGCTTTCGTAATAGGCGAAATACGCGGCGTCGCGGACCCAGCCGAACAGCTCCGGCTCCGCCGCCTCCAGGGCCCGGGCGATGGCGATGCGCCGGTCCTCCGGCTGCCCGGCGAAGGGGCCGCCGGCCTGCAGGATCGCCTGCGCCAGCCGGGTCAGGTCCGGCTCGCCGCGCTCCTCGACCAGCCGGATCGCCAGCGTCGACTGGACGCCGATCGTGGCGCCGGAGGGCCAGTCGCCGCCGCCCGGCAGCAGCAGGTCGACCAGGTCGGCCAGCAGCCGTGCCGCGACGGCGGAAGAAGGTGTGGTTGTCGTCATTTCCCGGTCCGGGTGATCGAGATCATCTTGAGTTCGGTCATCGCCTCGAGCGTGTGGCGGCCGCCGAGCCGGCCGATGCCGCTGCGGGTGCCGGAGCCGCCGCCGAAAGGCAGGTGCAGCTCCCAATACGTGCTGCCGGCATTGACGTTGACGATGCCGGCCGGGATCGCCTCGCCGAAGCGCAGCGCCCGGTCCATGTCGGCGGTGAACACGCCGACGCTGAGGCCGTGCTCGGTGTCCAGCGCCAGGTCCAGCGCCTCTTCATCGTCGTCGAAGGCCACGACCGGGACCACCGGGCCGAACGTCTCCTCGCGGTTGATCTTCATCTCGCGGGTGACGCCGGTGATCACGGTCGGCTCGAAGAACAGCTCGCTGCCGAGGTCCGGCCGCGGTCGGCCCCCGGCCAGCACCGTGGCGCCGCGGGCGACGGCGTCCTCGACATGCTCGCGCACCTTGGCCGCGACCTTGGGGTTGTTGAGCGGCCCCATGGTCGTGCCCTGCTGCAGTGGGTCGCCCAGCTTGTGCGCCCGGGCGTGCTCGACCAGCCGCTGCGCCAGCGGCTCGACGATGCTGCGATGGGCCAGGACCCGGCCGGTGGCGGCGCAGACCTGGCCGGCGTTGAAGAAGGCGCCGCCGGCGGCGGCCGCGGCAGCGCGGTCGAGATCGGCATCCGCGAACACCAGCACCGGCCCGTTGCCGCCGAGCTCCAGCAGCATCGGCTTGCCGGCACCGCGCTCGGCGATGCGCTGGCCGGTGGCCGGGCTGCCGGTGAAGCCGATGCCGTTGGTGTCGGGATGGGCGACGATCTCGTCGCCGACCACCGCCCCCTCCCCGATCACCAGGTTGACCACGCCCGGCGGCAGCCCTGCCGCCTCGATCGCGCGCATCAGCTCGACCGCCGCCATCGAGGTGGTCGGCGCCGGCACCCAGACGATGGCATTGCCGGTGGCGATGCCGGGCGCCAGGTATTCGACCGGGATGTTGACCGGAAAGTTCCAGGGCGTGATCACGGCGTAGACGCCGCGCGGCTGACGCAGGGTCAGCACCAGCTTGCTCGGGTCCTCCGCCGGCAGCGTCTCGCCGCCCAGCTGCTTGACCAGCTCGGCCGCCAGCCGGAACCCGTCCGCCGCCTTGCCGACCTCGCCCTGCGCCTCCTTGAACGGCTTGCCCTGCTCCAGGCTCAGGGTGCGGGCGATGCGGTCGCGGGCGCCGTCGATCTGGGCAGCGATGGCGAGGCAGGCGCGCGCCCGCTCCCACACCGGCGTCGCGGCCCAGCCGGGCTGCGCCTGGCGCGCGGCGGCGATGGCGCGCCGCGCGGTCTCGCGGCTGCTGCGCGGCAGCCGGCCGATCGGCTCGCCGGTCGCCGGGTTGGTCGCCGGCATCGTCTCCGGCTCGGTTTCCCAGCGCCCGCCGATGTGGTTGGCGAAGGTCTCGATGTCGTCGCGCTGCATCATTCCGTTCCTTCCGCCGGGTGCCACCAGCGCCCGTTGACCACGACGCCCTCGGCGAAGATCCGCCAGTCGGCGGTGACGACCTCGCCGCGCACATCCTCCAGCGGGAAGGCGCCGTCCTTGAGCGACAGGATGCTGGCGTCGCCGACGCTGCCGGTCTTGAACGTGCCGAGCTCCGGCCGGTTCAGCGCCTTGGCGGCGTTGACCGTCGAGGCCGCGATCACCTCGTCCAGCGGCATGCCGAGCTCCAGGAACTTCGACAGCGTCGTCACCTGGTCGTATGCCGGGCCGTTGATGCACAGCGCATGCACGTCGGAGGAGATGGTGTCCGGCTTGAAGCCCCGGGCCAGCATCGTCCGCGCGGTCTTCCAGCCGAACGATCCCTTGCCGTGGCCGATGTCGAACAGCACGCCGCGCTCGCGCGCCGCCAGCACCTCCGGCTTGATCCGGCCGTCGCGGGTGACCGGCGAATTCGGGAAGGGGCGGAAGCAGTGGGTCAGCACATCGCCCGGCCGCAGCCGGTCCACCACCGCCTCGTAGGAGGGCGGCGGCTCGTCGATATGGACCATCAGCGGCAGGCCGGTCTCGTCCGCCACCTGCAGCGCGACGTCCAGCGGGGCGATGCCGGCCGGGCCGCTGGCGATGCGGCCGATCCGCACCTTGATGCCGATGATGACGTCGCGGTTGGCCTCCGCCACCTCGACCGCGTCGCGCGCGGCCATCAGCCGGATGTCGTGGCTTTCCCCCACCATCACCCGCTCCGAGAAGGCGAAGATGCCGGCGAAGGAGACATGCAGATAGACCAGGATGCGGATCTGGCTCGGCTCGATCACATGCTTGCGGAAGCCGGGGAAGTTGCCGGGCCCGGCGCTGCCGGTGTCGACGCAGGTGGTGACCGCGCTCCGCCGCGCGAAGTCCTCGGCGTCGATGCCGAGCGAGGTGCCGCCCCAATAGACATGGGTGTGCAGGTCGATCAGCCCCGGCGTCACGATCAGGCCGGACACGTCGCGGACGGCGCCGCCGCCAGGGTCCAGCCCGGCGCCGATCGCCGCCACCCTGCCGCCGGCGAAGGCGACGTCGGCGACGCGGTCGATGCCCTGCGACGGGTCGATCACCCGACCATTCCGGAGCACGAGATCGAAGGCCATGGGATGCACGCTTCCTTGTGGGATCAGACCCGGGCGCCGCTGGCGCGGTCGAACAGGTGGATGCTGCGGTCGGCGGCGGTCAGGGTCAGGCTGGCGCCGGGACGCAAGGCCCCGGGGTCGCCGCAGGTGGCCTTGACCATCCGGTCGCCGACCAGCACGTCGAGGAAATGGATCGGCCCGGCGGGCTCGATCAGCGCCAGCTCGCCGGTCAGGGACAGCGCCCCGTCCTCCGGCCCGGCCGACGGCGTCAAATCATGCGGGCGAATGCCGACCACCCGGCTGTCGTCCTGGCCGCCGGAGACGGCGGAGCCGGGCAGGAAGTTCATCTGCGGGCTGCCGATGAAGCCGGCGACGAACTGGTTGGCGGGCTCGCGATACACCGCCATCGGGTCGGCGAATTGCTGCAGCACGCCGTCATGCATCACGGCGATCCGGTCCGACAGGACCATCGCCTCCTCCTGGTCATGGGTGACGAAGATGGTCGTCACCGCCAGCTCGCGCTGCAGGCGCTTGATCTCGGTCCGCATCCGTACCCGCAGGCTGGCGTCGAGATTGGACAGCGGCTCGTCCATCAAGAGCGCCGCCGGGTTGCGGACGATGGCGCGCCCGACCGCGACGCGCTGGCGCTGGCCGCCGGACAGCTCGGCCGGCGACCGGTCCAGCAGTTCCTCCAGCCCCAACAGCTCCGCCGCCCAGGCGACCTGGCGCTTGATGGCATCGGCCCCGACCCGCTGCTGGCGCAGCGGGAAGGCCATGTTGTCCCGCACCGCCATGTGCGGGTATAGCGCGTAGTCCTGGAACACCAGGGCGATGTTGCGGTCGCGCGGCGCCAGGCCGCTGATGTCGCGGCCGTCGAACAGGATGCTGCCGGTCGAGATCTCCTCCAGCCCGGCGATGCAGTACAGCAGCGTGCTCTTGCCGCAGCCGGAGGGGCCGAGGAAGGAGATGAACTCGCCGTCGGCGATGTCGAGGTCGAGCCCCTTCAGCACCCGGTGCTGGGCGTAGCTCTTGGACACGGCGCGGATGTTGATCGAGGTCATGCGGGCCTCCCGGCTCAGCCCTTGACGGCGCCGGAGAGCGCGCCCTGGACGAGGTAGCGTTGGAACAGGAAGGCGACGAGCACCGGCGGCGCGATCGACAGCACGCTGGCGGCGAACATCGGCCCGTATTCGTAGAAGCGCGCCTGGCTGAGGAAGCCGGACAGCACCACCGGGATGGTTTGCGCCTTCGGCGTCGAGGTCAGGATCAGCGCGAACAGGAACTCGTTCCAGCTGACCAGGAAGCAGAAGATCGCGGCGGCGATGATGCCCGGCCGGGCGACTGGCAGCAGGATCTTCCACAGCATCTTCAGCCGCGAGCAGCCGTCGATCAGCGCCGCCCGGTCCAGGCTGACGGGGATGCCCTCGAAATAGCTCTTCATCATCCAGGCGCTGAGCGGCAGCAGGATGCTGCTGTAGGCGATCACCAGCCCGGTGCGGGTGTCGATCAGCCCAAGCGTTCGGAAGATCACGAAGAAGGGTAGCACCAGCGTCAGCGCCGGGGTCATCCGGGTCAGCAGCAGGCCCCACAGGCTGATCCGGAAGAACCGGGCCTTGCCGTGTCGGGCGAAGGCGTAGCCGGCCAGCGTGCCCAGGGCGACGCTGATCGTCACCACCACCACGCCGACGATGAAGCTGTTCAGCAGCGACAGCGGCACCCGCTTGGCCTGGACGCTGGTCTCGTTGCCGGCCGCCAGCTCCGGCGCCAGCACCGCGGTGAAGTTCTGCAACGTGAAGCCGCTGGGCACCATGGTGGGCGGCGTCCGGATCAGGTCCGAGGCCGGGGTGATGCTCATCAGCACCAGGGCGATCACCGGCAGCGCCGACCACAGGAAGATCAGCAACGCGGCGACGGTGAAACCGAAGCGGGCCAGCGCGGCCTCGACCGGTCGGGGTAGCCGCGCCCGCGGCCGGTAGCGCGGCAGCGTCACCATGGCGTGGCTCCGGCCGGCACCGACCCGGCCGCTGTCCGGGACGATGCTGTTGAAGGCCTTGGCCACCCGGCTCTGCCGCGGCCCGAGCACCAGGAAATAGAGGATCGCCAGGACGAAGCTGAGGATGGTGAGGCCGTACAGGATCGCCGCCCCTTCCCCGAACTTCAGGAACTGGAAGGAATAGAGATAGCCGAGCCAGGCGAAAACCGTGGTGGCGGCGCCCGGGCCCCCGCGGGTCATGATCCACAGGATGTCGAAGGCCATCAGCGAGTTGATCGTGGCGATGATGGCGATGAACAGCAGGTTCGGCTTCAGCCAGGGCAGCGTGATGGCGAAGAAGCGGGCGACCGGCCCGGCGCCGTCCAGCATCGCCGCCCGGTGCAGGTTCCCCGGCATCGACTGCAGCCCGGCCAGCAGCAGCAGGGCCGTCAGCGGTGCCTGGTTCCAGACCTGGGTCAGGGCGACCAGGTTGAGCGCGCGGAAGCCGTCGCCGAGCCAGGGCATGGCCAGGAAGCCGAGGCCGAGATCGTTGAGCAGCCCGTTCAGCGCGCCGTAATCGCCGGCATAGACGAAGGACCAGAGCACGCCGACCGAGACCGGCGCCATGGCCCAGGGCACCAGCATGACGCTGCGCAGGAAGCCGCGCCCGGCGAAGCGCTCGTTCAGGACCAGCGCCATGGCCATGCCGATCACGGTGGTGCCGATCACCGAGAAACCGGCGAAATACCCGGTCCGGCCCAGCGCGGCCCAGAACTCGGCGTTGCCGAGCATGCCGGCATAGTTGTCGAGCCCGACGAAGATCCAGCGTTTGGTGATCGGGTTGGTGCGGTGAAGGCTGAGATACAGGCTGTAGGCCAGCGGCAGGCCGACGACGGCGATCACGATCGCCAGGGTCGGCGCCACCGCGCCATAGGCGAAGCCCGGGATCCGGCCGATGCGGCGGCGCGGGCGGGTGATGGCAGCTGCTTGCGGAATGGTGATCGTCACCGGGCCGCCCCTCCGACGAATGGCTCGCGAAGGACGATCGCGGCAGGGCCGCGACCGCCGTTCCGGCTGGCTACTGGTACTGCTGCTTCAACTCGGCCACCTTCTTGCCGAGTTCGTCGACGATCTGGTCGGTCGACATGCTGCCGCGGATGTATTCCTGCACCCGCTGCATCATGAACAGGTCCCATTCCGGGAACCAGATCTGCTTGGCGATGTCGCGGGAGGTGGCGAGCTCGAGCTGCTTGTTGGTGACGGCGAGGTCGCGCCACTTGCCGAAGCTGGCGACGACTTCCGGATCCGCCATCACCTCCTTGTAGGCGGAGCCGAGGCCGAATTCGAGCGCCCAGCGCTTGATCACATGGTACTGGCCGTCCTTGGACTTGCCGCCGAAGAAGCGCAGCAGGTTCCAGGTCCGTTCGACGTCGGTCGGCTGCGCCCCCATCATGTAGACGGCGGTCCAGGCGAAGGTCGATTTGGTCTTGCCCGGCATCAGGGCGTTCTTGACCTTGCCGGCCGCCTTCGAGAGCTTCGGATCGTTGGCGACCTTCTGGTCGTAGTCGTGCAGCACCATGAAGGTGTGGCGGCCGGTGGCGTAGCTGGGCACGCCCTCATTCGGCAGCGTCATGATGTCGGCCGCCACCAGCTGCTCCTTATACAGGGCCTGGTGCGTCTCCAGCACCTTGCGCAGGGCGGCGTCGTCGACGAAGTCGCTCTTCTCATCGAAGACGGGCGCGCCTTCGGCGTACCAGCAGGAGAAAATGCTCCACGACAGCTCCGGCCATTTCTGGCCCCAGGCGCTGTTGTAGGGCGCGTCCGAGACGCCGTCCTTCTTCAGCTTGCGGCAGGCGTCGAGCAGCGAATCCCAGCTGTCCGGCACCGCCAGGCCGGCCTTCTGCAGATGCTCCTCATTGTAGATGAAGGCGTTGTGCCCGGCGTAATAGGGCAGCCCGCCCAGCTTGCCGTTCGGCAGCGACATCGACTTGACGCTGACCGGAAACATCCCGGCCTTCATCTCGTCGACACCGTCCAGCCCCTCGAGGTCGCGGGTCCACTCCGCCGTGCACCAGCGGGCGATGTGGTCCTCCTCGGCATACAGCATGTCGATGCGCTGGCCGCCGGTCAGCTTGGTCTCGACCACCGGGTGGTAGTCGCCGGTCACCAGCTCGTAATTGACGTTCTCATCGTACAGCGACTTGAAGGTGTTGACGTTCTCTTCAACGATCTGCGGCTGGAACTGCCAGCCGATAAAACTCAGGGGTGTCGCCGGCGCGGCGTGGGCAAATCGGCCGCCGAGCCCCGTCAAGGCGGCGCCCGACCCCAGGGCGGCGCCCTGCAGCAGACGACGGCGGGACATCAGATAACGACCCAGCAGATCCTTATCCATTCGCCTCTCCTGTGATTTTTCGGGCTTGCCTCCATCCAGCGTGGCTCATCGCCGGTACGGGCTCGCTTCATTGGTATGTTTGTTCTAGCTCCAAACAAACTTGCCGTCAACGCGGAAGCCGTGCCAGAGAACGTGCAAACGGAGGACGGCGCGAGGATCGTTCCGCACCACGCGCCGCCGCCGATAGACTGTCGGGAGGCCGGGCCCTGCCCGCGCCCTTGGAAGAGCAGGATATGCCGACTGGAAAGAGGTCAGGCCGGGTGATCGGCGCCGCCGACGAGGCCGCCCCGCCGTCGCAGGGCGCGCCGGCCGAAGGTGTGAAACCAAGGCCCCCGTCCTTGCTGTCCCCATCCAGGATGGGCGACCTCAACCGCGGCCGCCTGCTGCAGTCGCTGTTCGACCTCGGCCCGACCAGCCGTGCCGGCCTGGCCCGCCACATCGGCGTCAACCGCGCCACCATCACCGGCATCGTCCAGCCGCTGATCGACGACGGCATCCTGGTGGAGGGCGAGCCCGCCTCCTCGGGCGGCGCCGGCGGCAAGCCGGCCCGGCCGCTGCAGTTCTCGCGCAATGCGCCGCAGATCGGGGCGGTCGACCTGCGGCACGGCTCGGTGCGAACCGCGCTGGTGTCCTGGACCGGCGAGATCACGGCCGTCGAACGCGAGGATTTTCCCACGGAGGCCGGGGATCCCAGGGCCATGGCGGCCATCCTCGCCAGCCTGTCGCGCACCCTGTCGGCGGCCCGGCAGCCGCCGCTCGGCATCGGCGTCGGCGCCACCGGCATGATCGACACGGACCGCGGCGTCATCGTCAAGGTCAACCTGGCGCCGGTCCTGTCCGGCCTCGGCCTCGGCGCGGCGCTTGAGGAGCAGACGGGCCTGCCGGTCTATCTCGACCATCACCCGCGGGCGCTGCTGCTGGCCGACCGCTGGTTCGGCATCGGCCGCAGCCTGCGCACTTTCGCGGTCCTGTACCTGTCCGACGTGATCGGCGGCGCCCTGCAACTGGACGGGCACCTGCAGAGCGGGCCGGCCGGCGCGGGCGGCGAGCTGGGCCACACCTTCGTCCAGATCGACGGCGAGGTCTGCGCCTGCGGCCGCCGCGGCTGCTGGGAGACGGTGGCGACCATCGGCTGGCTGCGCCGCCAGGCACAGGCCGCCGGCCTGCCCGGGGCCGAGGAGATGACCCCTGCCCTGCTGGCCGGGCTGGCCGAGACAGGCTCCGAGGCGGCGGAGCGGCTGCTGGACCTCTACGCCCGCAACATCGCGGTCGGCATCGCCAACCTGCAGCAGACCCTGGCGCCCAACCACTTCGTGCTGCATGGCGAGGTGGTCGAGGCCGGGGAACGGCTGCGGGCCGCGATCGAGGCACATGTCGGCCTGCTGGTGCCGCCGCGGCCCGGCAGCGAGCCCCGCGTCCTCCTGACCGACCAGAGAGGCCTCGCCACGCTGCGCGGGGCGGCGGGCATCGTGCTGTCACGCCGGCTTCAGTTCCAGCTGTAGCATCGGGCGGCCGGCCGACTCGATGCCCTCCCGGAACATCGGGCTGCCCGAACGGAGCTTCTTCGAGCCGGCAGTACGGACCGACTCGCGCTATCGTTGCAGCCGGCCTGCAGATGCAGGCGCCTCAGTCCCCTGCCGATGCGACGGCGACCTCGCGGCGTGATTGTTCCGCCTGCTTCGCCGCCTCGATGCAGGCGATGATGTGCCGGGCATAGCCGCCATCCACCGGGTTCGCCGCATCGCCCTGGACCAAGGCCAGCATCGCCCGCCATTCGCGCTCGACTGCGCGCTGCATCCAGTCCGGCTCGATCGAGCTCGCGACCGGGGTCCAGGCGCCGTCCCGGCCGATCATGACGCCCTGGTCGAAATCGAGGCGCAGGGTCCCGGCCTCGCAGACCAGGTCCATGGCGAAGCCGACGCCGCCGTCGCGATAGCCGACGCTCGCCACCTGGCCGATGCGGCCGTCGGCGAAGCGCAGCAGCATCAGCGCCGTGTCGTCGGCCTCCTGGTCATGGAAATGGGTGCCGGCCATGGCCGAGACCGAAGCCACCGGGCCGTCCATCAGCCAGACCAGCCGGTCGAGCGCATGGATCCCCGCGGTCAGCAGCATGCCGCCGCCGGTCTTCGGCGACAGGTGCCAGGGCTGGCGGTTCGCCTCCATCCACAGCTTGATCAGCCAGCTGCTGCCGAGCACCGGACGGCCGATGCTGCCTGATGAGATGATCTCGCGGGCGGCGAGACAGGGCAGCGCGAAATGCATGACGTGGCCGACCATCAGATGGATTCCGGCCGCGGCCACCGCGGCGTTGATCGCGTCGCATTCGGCGACGGTCGGCGCCATCGGCTTTTCGAGCAGGATGTGCTTGCCGGCCTGCGCCGCGGCGATCGCCATCTCGGCGTGGAGATGGTGCGGCGTGGCGATCAGCACCGTGTCGACCGCCGGGTCGTCCAGCAGCGCCTGCCAATGGGCGTGGGCGTTGCCGCCATGCTCCCGCGCGAAGGCCCGGGCCGCGTCGATGTCCTGGCGGCAGACCGCCGCCACCCGCGCGCCCGGCACGGCGGCGATGGCCCGCGCATGGATCGCGCCGAAAAAACCGGCGCCGATGATGCCGATGCCGATCATGCAACCTCCTGGTAAGCCCGGTCGATCAGGCGCATGGCCTGGAGATAGTCGCCGATGCCGACCGATGGTGCCGTGCCGCGCGCCAGGCGGTCCAGCGTGTCGGCCATGAAGGCCTTGTACCGGTCCGCCGGCGGAATCGGCGCCAGGTCGCGCACCTGCCCGTCATCGAGCGTGGCGACGCGGCAGGCATCACCGCGGTCGATGAGGGTGGCATTGCGGGCCGAGACCCGCCATTCGAAGTCGCCGCCCGGCGCCATCGAGGCGTAGGTGTAGCCGGCCTCGACCGTCGCGATCATGCCGTCCGGCGCGCGCAGGGTGACGATCGCGTATTCCTCGACCGCCTCGCCGTAGAGGCGCCGGTCGACCGCGGCCGAGACGATGGTGAGATCGGCACCGCCGGCCAGGGCCAGCGCTGCGTCGATGCCGTGGATGCCGAGATTGCGCAGCGCCCCGCCGCCGCCGATCGCCGGGTCCAGGACCCAGGGCACCCCGTCCAGCCGGTAGCGCTCCGGCGGGCCGTTCACGATCCGGAACTGGGCATGCGACACCGGGCCGAGGCGGCCGGCGGCCTTCAGTGCCTCGATCTCGGCCCAGATCGGGCCGCAACGGTTGGGCAGGGGTACGGCGACGAACAGGCCGAGTGCCGCCTCCACCAGGGGTTCGAGGGCGGCGGTCGACACCACGGCCGGCTTCTCCAGCACGATCGGCAGGCCCGCCTCGATGCAGGCCAGGGCCAGCGCCGGCACCTGGTCCGGCCGGCCCATGACGACGGTCAGGTCGGGCTTCGCGGCGATGACGGCCGCGACCGAGAGGTGATGGGGAACGCCGTGCGCCGCGGCGAATCCGGCCGCGACATCGGGCTCCGGATCCCAGGCGGCGACCACCTCCGCGCCGGCCGACCGGGCGGCCTCCAGATGCATCCCCGCATGCCAATGCCCCACGCCCGCCAAGGCCATCCGGGCCATCCCATCCTCCCTCTCGGCTTATGGCCTTGACAGATATCCTACAAGTCGGCAAGCATCAAGCCATGCCGGTCCGAGGATGTCGACGATGAAGGAGATCAAGCCGCTCGCCCGGCCGCCGCTGCTGCATGTCTCGGTGCAGGAGAGCCTGAAGAGCTACATCGACGACAACGCCCTCAGCCCCGGTGCGCCGCTGCCGCCAGAGAACGACCTGGCGCAACAGCTCGGGGTCAGCCGCAACTCCGTGCGTGAGGCGATCAAGGCACTGGAATCGCTCGGTATCCTGGAGACGCGGCGCGGCATCGGCGTGTTCGTCAAGGCATTCTCGTTCGAGCCGCTGCTGGCCAACCTGGCCTATGGCCTGGGCGGCGCGCTGCGTGAGGTCGAGGAGGTGCTGGAGATCCGCCGCGTGCTGGAGGTCGGACTGATCGGCAAGACCATCGAGCTGATCGGCGAGGCGGACTTGGCGGAGCTGAAGGACACGGTGGAGCGAATGCGCCGCCGGGCCGAACGGAACGAGAGCTTCGCCGAGGAGGACCAGCAGTTCCACAACCTGCTGTTCCGCTGCCAGAACAACCGCATGCTGACCAGCCTGATCGATGTCTTCTGGATGGCCTTCTACAAGGCGTCCGACTTCGTGAACCTGGCCAATGCCGACCCGATGTCGACCTGGCGGGACCACCAGGAAATCTGGGCCGCGATCGAGGCGCGCGACGGGGCCGCGGCCCGCAGCCGGCTCGACCAGCACTATGACGGGATCGCCCGTCTCCTCGCGACCCGGAAGGGCGCGAAAGCAGAAAACTGAAAGGGGAGGACATGATGAGATTCGGGATGCTGGCATCCGCGCTGGCGCTTGCCGTTGCCATGGCTTGGGCGCCGGGCGCACCCGCCGTGGGGCAGGAGCCGTCGACGATCACCGGCGGGTTCGATGTCGGACCGGGCGGCTTCCAGGGCAACTTCAACCCGCTGGCCGCGACCGGCGGCTTCACCTGGCTCAGCCTCTATTTCGAGCCGCTGGTGATCTACGACGACAAGCTGGAGAGCATCGTCGGCGACCTGGCGTCGAGCTACGAGGTCAGCGCCGGCAAGCTGCAATACACCTTCAAGCTGGCCGACGCGAAATGGCATGACGGCCAGCCCTTCACCTCGGCCGACGTCAAGTTCACCATCGACACCGCGAAGAACGGCGCCACCGGCACGGTCTTCACCGCCCGCCTCGGCGCCATCGCCTCGGTCGAGACGCCGGACGCGAAGACCGCGGTGCTGAAGCTGTCGGCGCCGAATGCCGGCCTGCTGGCGACACTGACCCAGCTGATGATGCTGCCGCAGCACGCGCTGAAGGACATCCCGTCGGCCTCGCTGGCCAAGCATGAATGGTGGTCGAAATCGCCGATCGGCACCGGCCCCTACAAGTTCTCGCGCTACGTGACGGACCAGTATGTCGAGCTGGCGGCCAACCCGGACTACCGCGGCGGCAAGCCGGTGACCGACCGGATCATCAACCGCTATTTCGCCAACACCGCGGCGGCGGTGGCGGCGCTGCGCTCCGGCGAGATCGCCTTCAGCTATGTCGAGGCCGACGACGTCGCGACCTTCCAGGGCAACGACGCCTTCAAGGTGATCGAGGGCAACTCCTTCGTCGTCAACTACCTGGGCTTCAACCAGGAGGTGCCGCTGTGGAAGGACGTGCGCGTCCGCCAGGCGGTGATGCATGCCATCAACCGCGATGCGATCGTCCAGAGCCTGTACAAGGGCGCCGCCGAGATCGCCAATTGCGGCTATGTCGCCGACCATCTGCTGCCCCCGGGCATCGACGGCTACGCCTATGATCCGGAGAAGGCGAAGCAGCTGCTGGCCGAGGCCGGCTGGGACCAGATCAACGGCAGCAAGCCGATCCCGCTGCTGACCTACTACAACAACCCGCTGGCCTCGAACGTCTTGGCCGCGGTGCAGGCGATGCTGGCGCAGGTCGGCATCAACGTGGTGCCGCGGGCGGTCGACACGCCGACCTACAACGCCACCATCTACGCCCAGAACCCCGACTGGTCGCAGTTCCCGCTGGTCTATGCCGGGCTGCAGAACGGCCCGGACCCGAGCGCCATCAACATCGGCCTGAACGAGAAGCAGATCCCGCCGGCCGGCGCCAACTTCCTGCGCATCCGCATGCCGGAGGTCACCGGCGCCTTCGACGCCGCCATGAACGAGACCGACGACGCCAAGCGGGCCGAGCGCTATCAGGCCGTGTGCAAGGCGATGAACGCCAACCTGCCCTGGGCGACCATGTGGGTGGCCAAGCGCTACGGCGTCGCCTCAGCCAAGCTGAAGGACTTCGTCTGGACCCCGGCCCCGGCCGGCGGCCCCTTCGCCGCCCATCCTGAGAAATGGGCGATCGGCAACTGACTCCCTCCATGGGCGGGACGGCGCGGCCGGCCGGGTCGCGCCGTCCCGCCAGGACATGACATGCTGAACTACTGCCTTCGTCGCCTCGCGGTCGGGGTCGGCATGCTGATCGCCCTCAGCCTGCTGATCTTCATCCTGCTCCGGCTCGCGCCCGGCGACCCGATCGACGCCTACATCAACCCGAATGTGGCGATGTCGCAGGAGGAGATGGCCGCGGTGCGCACCCGTCTCGGCCTCGACCAGCCGCTGCCGGTGCAGTACCTGGCCTGGCTGGGCGGGGCGCTGCGCGGCGATCTCGGCTTCTCGCTGCAGCGCAACGGCGAGACCGTGCTGGGGCTGGTGGCGCAACGGATCGGCCCGACCCTGCTGCTGATGGGGACGGGGCTGGCGATCGCCATCGTGGTCGGCGTCGGCGCCGGCATCATCGGCGCCGTCCGCCGCAACTCGGCGACCGATCTCGGCCTGTCGGTCGCCGCCTTCCTCGGCATCTCCAGCCCGGCCTTCCTGACCGCGCTGGTCGGCCTCTACGTCTTCTCCGTGCTGCTGCGCTGGGCGCCCTCCGGCGGCATGCTGACCCCCGGCGCGCAATTCTCGCTGGGCGACCTGGTCAGCCACCTGATCCTGCCGGCGCTGCTGCTGTCAATCGGCCACGCCGCGCTGATCATGCGCTACATGCGCGCCTCGCTCTTGGAGGTGCTGAACCAGGACTATGTCCGCTCGGCCCGCGCCAAGGGCGTCAAGGAATTCTGGGTGGTGGTGAAGCACGCGCTGCGCAACGCGCTGCTGCCGGTCGTCACCCTGATCGGGTCGACCATCGGCATCGCGGTCGGCGGCGCGATCTTCCTCGAGAGCGTCTTCAACTGGCCGGGCATGGGCCTGCTGCTGGTCAACGCGGTGGAGACCCGGGACTATCCGGTGATCATGGGCGCGACGCTGGTGGTCGGCGCCTGCGTGATCCTCGCCAACCTGCTGACCGACATCGCCTATGCGGCGATCGACCCGCGGATCCAGGTGGCCTGACATGGCGGTCGTGGAAACCTCCCGCTCCCGCGGCGGCAACGGCCCGCTGGCCCGCGCCTTCCGCCGCTTCGCCGCCAACGGCGCGGCGCTGGCCGGCATCGCCATCCTGGTGCCGATGCTGGTGCTGATCGTCTGCTACCCGCTGATCCTCGGCCACAAGCCGAACGACATCGACCTCTTGGCCCTCAACAAGGGACCCAGCGCCGCGCATTGGCTCGGCACCGACGGGGTCGGCCGCGACATCCTGGCCCGCGTGCTGCAGGGCGGGCGGATCTCGCTGCTGGTCGCCGTGGTCTCGGTCGCGATCTCGGTGGTGATCGGCTTCCTGGTCGGCTCGGTCTCGGCCATGGCCGGGCGCTTCACCGACGCCGCGATCATGCGCTTCGTCGACCTCGCCATGACCCTGCCGCCGGTGATCTCGCTCCTCGTCTTGGCGTCGATCACCGGCGCCGGCATCGTGCCGACCATCATCGTCATCTCGCTGCTGTCCTGGCCGGTGCTGGCGCGCATGGTGCGGGCCCGGCTGATGGAGCTGCGCGAGCGCGATTTCGTGGTGGCGTCGCGCGGCATGGGCGCCGGCCTCGGCCATCTGCTGTGGCGCCATGGCCTGCCGAACTCGATCGACATTCTGGTGGTCTACGCCACGCTGCAGATCGCCGCCGCCATCCTGCTCGAGGCCGGCCTGTCCTTCCTCGGCCTCGGCGTGCCGCCGCCGGAGGCGAGCTGGGGCAACATGCTGAACGCCGCCCGCAGCACCGTGGTGCTGGAGCAGTACCCCTGGCAATGGCTGTTCCCGGGCGCCGCCCTGGTGATCACCGTGCTGGCCATCAACTTCGTCGGCGACGGCCTGCGCGACGCCTTCGACCCCCGTTCCGAACTCAACTGACCGAAAAGACCCGTCATGGCATCAGCCCCAGCCTTCCAGGGCGTCGTCCCGCCCGTCGTCACCCCTCTGACCGCGGATTTCCAGGTCGACTACCCGTCCTTCACCCGCGTGCTCGAGCACCTGATCGACGGCGGCGTGCACGGCCTGTTCGTGCTCGGCTCCACCAGCGAGGTGGTGTTCCATGACGAGGCGACGCGGCGGAAGATCCTGGAGCATGCGGTCAAGGTCGCCAACGGCCGCGTGCCCGTGCTGGCCGGGGTGATCGACCCGACCACCGACCGCGTCATCGGCCATGCCAGGGTGGCGCAGTCGATCGGCGTCGATGCCGTGGTGGTGACGGCGCCGTTCTACGCCCGCACCAGCGCGCCGGAGGTGGTCGACCATTTCCGCTACATTCGCGAGGGCATCGACGTCCCGGTCATCGCCTACGACATCCCGGTCTGCGTCCACGTCAAGCTGGACCGCGCGAGCGTGGTGACGCTGGCGCGCGAGGGCACCATCGCCGGGCTGAAGGATTCCAGCGGCGACGACGGCAATTTCCGCTTCGCCCTGCTGGACCTGGCCGACAGGCCGGAGATCGCGATGATGACGGGGTCGGAGATCGTGTGCGACTCCGCCCTCGCCGCCGGCGCGCACGGCATCGTGCCCGGCCTCGCCAATGTCGACCCGCATGGCTATGTCCGCCTCTACGACCTGTGCCGCAAGGGCGACTGGGCGGCGGCGCGGGTGGAGCAGGAGCGGCTGTGCCGCCTGTTCGAGATCGTCTGGGTCAGCCTGCCGCGCACCAGCGCCGGGTCGGCCGGCGTCGGCGGCTTCAAGACCGCGATGCGTCGGCTCGGCATCATCGAGACCAACGTCATGGCCCGGCCGCAGCGGGCGCTGAACGACGCCGAGGCCGCCAAGGTCGAGGCGATCCTGCAGGCGACCGGCCTGCTGGCCTGAGGATCCTATGGTAGAGGCTCAGCACCCCATCCTCGACGTCCATGGGCTGCGGACCGTGTTCCGCATCCGCGGGCGCGAGGTGACCGCGGTGGCGGATCTCGACCTCGCCATCGGCGCGGCGGAGACCGTCGCGCTGGTCGGCGAGTCCGGCTCCGGCAAGTCGGTGACGAGCCTCTCCATCATGGGGCTGCTGCCGGCCAAGGCCGGTAGGGTGGCCGCGGGGTCGATCCAGTTCCGCGGCAAGGACGGGCAGGGCAGGGATTTGGCGACGCTGGACGGCGAGGCTCGGCGCCGGATCCGGGGCAACGACATCGGCATGGTGTTCCAGGAGCCGATGACCAGCCTGAACCCGGTCTACACCATCGGCGACCAGATCGCGGAACCGGTCCGCATCCATCTCGGCCGCGACCGCAAATCGGCCTGGGCCGCGGCGGTCGACCTGCTCGACAGCGTCGGCATCCCCGACCCGAAGCGCCGGGCCGGGCAGTATCCGCACGAGCTGTCGGGCGGCATGCGCCAGCGCGCCACCATCGCCATGGCGCTGGCCTGCGACCCGACGCTGCTGCTGGCCGACGAGCCGACCACCGCGCTCGACGTCACCATCCAGGCGCAGATCCTCGACCTGCTGCGCCGGCTGCAGGACCAGCGCGGCATGGGGGTGCTGTTCGTGACCCACAATCTCGGCGTGGTGGCGGAGATCGCCCACCGCGTGGCGGTGATGTATGCCGGCCGGATCGTCGAGACCGGGCCGGTGCGCGAGGTGTTCCGCCACCCGCGCCACCCCTACACCATCGGCCTGCTGGCCTCGGTGCCGAAGCTGGGCGAGGCGACGCGGCTGAAGGCGGCGGGAGAGAAGCTGGCCACCATCCCCGGCACGGTGCCCAGCCTGGCCGCCATGCCGCCCGGCTGCGCCTTCGCCACCCGCTGCCCACATGTGGTCGAGGCCTGCCGTGCGGCGGTACCCGCGCCGGCCGAGGTCGGCCCCGGCCACACCAGCCGCTGCATCCGCTGGCAGGAGCTTTGACCATGGCCGATCCGCTTCTCGCCGTGCGCGGCCTGGCCAAGCATTTCGGTCCCGGCGCCTTCGGCCGCGGCCCGCTGGTGCGTGCGCTCGACGACATCCATTTCGACGTCGGCCGCGGCGAGGTGGTCGGGCTGGTCGGCGAATCCGGCTCGGGCAAGACCACGATCGGCCGGTCGGTGCTGCGGCTGATCGAGCCGACCGCCGGCGAGGTGGTGTTCGACGGCCAGGATTTGACAAAGCTGTCCGGCGGCGCCATGCGCCGGCAGCGGCGACGGATGCAGTACATCTTCCAGGACCCCTTCGCCAGCCTGTCGCCGCGCATGACGATCGGCGAGATCCTGACCGAGGGCCTGGCGATCCAGCGCATCGGCACCGGCCGCGAGCGGCTGGCCAGGGCGCGGGCGGCGCTGGAGGCGGTGGAGCTGCCGGCCGACGCGGTCGACCGCTACGCCCATGAGTTCTCCGGCGGCCAGCGCCAGCGCATCGGCATCGCCCGGGCCCTGGCGCTGGAGCCGGAGTTCCTGGTGGCGGACGAGCCGGTCTCGGCGCTCGACGTCTCGGTCCAGGCGCAGATCGTCAACCTGCTGCGCGACCTGCAACTGCGCCTCGGCCTGACCATGCTGTTCATCTCCCACGACCTCGCGGTGGTGGAGTACATCTGCGACCGGGTGATCGTGCTGTATCTCGGCCGGATCATGGAGATCGCGCCGAGCGAGCGCCTCTACGCCGCGCCGAAGCACCCCTACACCAGGGCGCTGCTGTCGGCGATCCCGGAGCCGGACCCCGACCGGCCGCGCCAGCGCCAGATCCTGAAGGGCGACATCCCGAGCCCGGCCAATCCGCCGTCCGGCTGCGTCTTTCGCACCCGCTGCCCGCACGCGGTCGAGGCCTGCGCCCGCGAGGTGCCGAAGCTGGAGGAGGTCGAGCCTGGCCATTTCAAAGCCTGCATCCGCCAGGATGTCAGCCGATGAGCGGGAGGAATGACGTGCTGCGCGGCAACTGGGCGACGCTGCTGCTGCCGATCGCGGCGGATGAGAACATCGATTTCGGCCGGCTGGCCGAGGAGATCGACCTGCTGGTCGCGGCGCGGGTCGACGGCATCTACTCCAACGGCACGGCCGGCGAGCTGCACAACCAGACCGAACGCGAATATGCCGCGATCCAGGCGCTGCTGGCCGAGAGATGCCGGGCCGCCGGCGTGCCCTTCGTCATCGGCGCCTGCCAGCCGGACCCGAGCCTGGCGCGCGAACGGGTGACGCTGGCGCGGGACCTCGGCCCGGCAGCGATCCAGGTGGTGCTGCCGGACTGGTGGCCGGTGACCGAGCCGGAGGCCCTGGATTTCCTCGAACTGATGGCGGAGGCCGCAGGTCCGGTGCCGCTGATCCTCTACAACCCGCCGCATGCCAAGCGTGTGCTGGCGCCGGACGAGCTCGGCCGGCTGGTGCGCGCCGTACCGGCGGTGGCCGGCATCAAGCTCGCCGATGGCGACGCCGCCTGGTACGCGGCGGCGAAGCAGCATCTGTCCGGCACCGCGCTGTTCGTCCCGGGCCACCACCTCGCGACCGGCATGAAGCACGGCGTCGCCGCCGGCGCCTTCTCCAACGTCGCCTGCCTCAGCCCGTCGGGCGCCCAGGCCTGGACCGACCGGATGGCGGGCGACATCGAGGGCGCGCTCGACCTGGAACGCCGGATCTGCCGCTTCATGGACCAGCATGTCGTGCCGTTCCGCAGCCTGCACGGCTATTCCAACGCCGCGCTCGACAAGCTGCTGGCGGCGATCGGCGGCTGGGGCCCGGTCGGAACGCGGCTGCGGCGTCCCTATCGCTGGATCGACGACGCCGAGGCCCAGCGCCTCCGCCCGGTCGCACGGTCGATGATGCCGGAGCTGTTCCCTGCTCCATGACCCGCGGACGCGGGCGAGGTCCCTACCCGCCCGCGGTCTCCCGGACATGCACCAGGAGCCCCTGGCCGCCGCGCTCGATATCCTCCCGGCTGGCCTCGCGCGCCTTCTCCGGGTCGCGCTCGCGCAGCGCGCCGATCAGCCTGCGGTGCGGGTGCGGCTCCCAGTCCGGCAGGCCCTCGTCATAGAGATGCGAGAGGATCGGCCCGCAGCGCACCCACAGCCCCTCGACGATCTCGTACAGGATCGGCAGGCGCGCCATCCGGCAGAAGGTGAGATGGAACTCGGTGTTGAGGTCCACCGCCCGCTCGAAGCTGCGCGAGAGATGGCATTCCGCGATCTGCGCGTGGATCGCGGCGAGCGCCTCGATCTCCTCCGCTGAGGCGACGGTGGCGGCGGTGGCGGCCGCCCGCCCCTCCAGATCGACGCGAATGGCCCGGATCTCCTGCAATTGGTCCAGGGTCAGCGTCGGCACCACCACGGTGTTGCGGGCACCGAGCGTCAGCGCCTTCTCGCCGACCAGGCGCAGCAGCGCCTCGCGCATCGGCGTCGCGCTGATGCCGAAGCGCAGCGACATCGGCCGCAGCAGCAGCCGCTCGCCCGGCCGCAGCTGGCCCCGCATCAGGGCCGCGCGCAGGCTGGCATAGGCCCGCTCGCTCAGGTTCTCCCTGACGATCGGCTGCACCCAATCCGCCGGCTCGGGCGTGTTTTCCATGCTCTGCTGCACACGACTTGACATCGACCAGGATCCTCGACCAATCTTGTTATAACAAATTACTTATTGCAGCAACCGATGCCCATCCCGATGGCAACGGCCCCTGTGAGGGGCCGGCCCGGCAACGGTGCTGACAGCGGAGGAAGCGGTGATCGCGTTCAGGAAGACGGCCGCGGCCTTTGGGGCCGAACTGGTGACGTCGGCCGAGCCGTCCGCCCCGGCGGAAGGCGAGGTCCTGATCGCGGTGGTGGCGGCCGGCATCTGCGGCAGCGATCTCCATGCCTATGAGTGGACGCCCGGCTACGAATTCATGGCGGCGGTCCTGCCGGTCACCCTGGGCCACGAGTTCGCCGGGATTGTGCGCGCGCTCGGCCCCGGCGTCACCGGCCTCGCGGTCGGCGACCGCGTCACCTGCTGGCCCACCGTCGCCTGCGGCCGCTGCGCCGCCTGCCGCGGCGGCGAGCCCCAGCACTGCCAGGCCCGCAACATCATCGGCCTGCATCGGGACGGCGGTTTCGCCGGGACCGTGCGGGCGCCGGCCGCCAGCTGCCGGCGCATCCCGGAGAGCCTGCCGCTGGAGGTCGCGGCGCTGGCCGAGCCGCTGTCGGTGGCGGTCAACGCCGTCGACATTGCCGAGGCGTCGCCCGGCGACAGGGTCGTCGTCCTCGGCCCCGGGCCGATCGGCCTCGGCATCGCCTTCGTGGCGCAGCTGCGCGGCGCGCGGGTGCTGCTGTGCGGCCTGGACGACGGCGTCCGGCTGAACCTGGCGCGCGAGCTGGGGATCGCCCACTGCATCGATCTGGCCGGGGAAGCGCTGGCCGATGCGGTGACACGCGTCTTCGACGGCCCGGCCGACCGCGTCATGGAGGCGACGGGCGCCGCCCGCTCGGTCAGTGACGGGCTCGCCGTGCTGCGCTCCGGCGGCATCCTGGTGGTCGCGGGCATCCATTCCGGTCATCTGGACCTAGATCTGACGCGATTCGTCCGGGACAAGAAGCAGCTCCGCGCCGCCCACGACACCACCGCGCAGGCCTTCCAGACCGCGATCGAGCTGCTGACGGCCCATGCGGCCGTCCTGTCCCGCCTGGTCACCCACCGCCTGCCGCTCACCCGGGCCGTCGAGGCCTTCGAGCTGGCCCGCCAGCGCCAGGCGGTGAAGGTCCTGCTCCTCCCCCAAGCCGAAAGTGAAGCCGCATGACGCTGACGCGCGTCGCCATCGCCCCGGTCCCCGGCGGGCCCGAGGCGCTGACCATCGTCGAACGGGACCGGCCGGTGCCCGGCCAGGGCCAGGCGCTGGTCCGGGTGCATGCCGCGGGCGTCAACCGCCCGGACGTGATGCAGCGCCAGGGCCTGTACCCGCCGCCGCCCGGCGCCTCGGACGTGCTGGGGCTGGAGCTGGCCGGCGTGGTCGAGAGCCTGGGCCCCGGCGCCGGCCGCTTCCGGCCGGGCGACCGGGTGATGGCGCTGGTGGCGAGCGGCGCCTATGCCGAATGGGCCGTGATCGACGAGGCGGCGGCGCTGCCCGTTCCCGACGGCCTGTCCTTCGTCGAGGCCGGCGCCTTTCCCGAGACCTACTTCACCGTCTGGTCGAACCTGTTCCAGCGGGCCGGGCTGAAGGCCGGCGAGACCGTGCTGACCCATGGCGGCACCTCCGGCATCGGCACCACGGCCATCCAGCTGGCCAAGGCCTTCGGCGCCCGCGTCATCGTCACCGCCGGCTCGCCGGAGAAATGCGCGGCCAGCCGCGCGATCGGCGCCGACGTCGCCATCGACTACCGCGCCGAGGACTTCGTGGCCGCCGCCCGCGCCGCCACCGACGGCAAGGGCCCGGACGTCATCCTCGACATGGTCGGCGGCGACTATATCCGGCGGAACCTCGACGCCGTCGCCGTCGACGGCCGCATCGCCCAGATCGCCTTCCAGCGCGGCTCGAAGGTCGAGCTCGACCTGATGCCGCTGATGCTGAAGCGGGTGACGCTGACCGGGTCGACCCTGCGGGCCCGGCCGGTGGCGATGAAGGCGGCGCTGGCCACGGCCCTGGCCGAGCATGTGCTGCCGCTGATCGCCGCCGGCCGCGCCAAGCCGCTGATCGATTCGACCTTCCCCTTCGACCGCGTCGCCGACGCCCATGCGCGGATGGAGAGCGGGGCGCATCTCGGGAAGATCGTTCTCACCATGGAAGGCCTGAGCGCCGGGGAAGGACCAGGAGCATGACCGCCATCACCAAGCCCGCGCCGCGCGCCGCCGGCAACATCTCCGGCGCCCATCTGATCGCGGCGGCGCTGCAGCGCCACGGCGTGCGCGAGATCTTCGGCCAGAGCATCCCATCGGCCCTGTTCCTGGCCGCGCCCGACTACGGCATCCGCCAGATCGGCTACCGCACCGAGAATGCCGGCGCCGCCATGGCCGACGCCTATGCCCGGATCTCCGGCAAGGTGGCGGTCGTCACCGCCCAGAACGGCCCGGCCGCGACCCTCCTGGTGCCCGGCCTGGCCGAGGCGCTGAAGGCCTCCATCCCCGTGGTCGCCATCGTGCAGGATGTCAGCCGCCGGTTCACCGACAGGAACGCCTTCCAGGAGCTCGATCATTTCGCCCTGTTCGGCGGCGTCGCCAAATGGGTGCGCCGCGTCGCCGACCCGGCCCGCATCGACGACTATGTCGACATGGCCTTCACCGCCGCCGCCAGCGGCCGTCCGGGCCCGGCCGTGCTGCTGGTGCCGCTCGACGTGCTGGACGAGCGGCCGGAGCTCGACCCGGCGCCGCCGCAGCGGATGGACAGCCTCGGCACCTATCCGCTCGACCGCACCGTGGCCGATCCCGCCCGCGTCGCCGAGGCGGCCAAGCTGATCGCCGAGGCCAAGGCCCCGGTCGTCATCGCCGGCGGCGGCGTCCACGCCTCCGGCGCCGCGGCCGAGCTGGCGGCCCTGCAGGCGCTGGGCATCCCGGTCGCCACCACGGTCATGGGCAAGGGCGCGGTCGACGAGACCGACCCGCTGTCGGTCGGCGTCGTCGGCTATTTCATGGCGCCGGGCGGCCGCTCCTCGCATCTGCGCGACCTGATCACCGAGGCCGATGTGGTGGTGCTGGTCGGCAACCGCACCAACCAGAACGGCACCGACAGCTGGTCGCTGTATCCGCGCCACGCCCACTACATCCATATCGACGTCGACAGCGCCGAGATCGGCCGCAACTACGAGGCGCTGCGGCTGGCCGGCGACGCCAAGCTGACGCTCGCCGCCCTGACGGCGGCGCTGGAGGCGGCGAAGCCCGCCGCCCTCGCGGCCCGCCGTCCTGCTCTGGAGGCGAAGATCGCCGCCGGCCGCGCGCGGCATGCCGAGGACATGCGGCGCCTGGTAGACCTCGACGCCGCGCCCATCCGCCCCGAGCGGCTGATGGCGGATATCGACGGCGTGCTGACGCCGGACACGATCGTCGTCGCGGATGCCAGCTACTCCTCGATCTGGATCGCCAACTTCCTGACCGCGCGCCGGCCCGGGCAGCGTTTCCTGACGCCGCGCGGCCTGGCGGGTCTGGGCTGGGGCCTGCCTTTCGCCCTCGGCGCCAAGGCGGCCCGGCCGGACGCGCCGGTGATCGCGGTCAGCGGCGACGGCGGCTTCGGCCATGTCTGGGCCGAGCTGGAGACGGCCCGCCGCATGCGGCTGCCGGTCGTGCTGGTGATCCTGAACAACCAGATCCTCGGCTACCAGAAGCATGCCGAGCTCAGCCTGTTCGGCGACTTCACCGATGCCTGCGATTTCGAGACGGTGGACCACGCCGCGATCGCCCGCGCCTGCGGCTGCAGCGGCGTGCGGGTGGAGCGGCCGGCGGAGTTCCTGCCGGCGCTGCGGGAGGCGCTCGCCCGCCGGGACGTGACCGTGATCGACGTCGTCACCGACCAGCGCGCCTATCCGCCGATCACCGCCTTCGAAGGCAAGGACGCCCTGAACTACTGACCGCAGCACCAACAAACACCGAGGGAGGAATCGCCATGAAGCTGCCGCTGTTGCTGAAGACCGCTATTGCCGCCATCGCCTTGTCGGCGACGGTGGCCCATGCCGAGGTCAGGTTCGGCGCGCTGTACCCCTTCAGCGGGGATCTCGCCCTTCTGGGCGACGAGAGCGCGCGCGGGCTGGAGATCGCGGTCGACGAGATCAACGCCGCCGGCGGTGTGCAGGGCGAGAAGGTCGTGCTGGTGCGCGGCGACGCCGTCGACAACAACCAGGCGATCGGCGAGGCGCGGCGCCTGATCTCGCGCGAGCAGGTTGCGGCGATCTTCGGCACCTATTCCTCGGCCCGCTCGATCGCCGCCAGCCAAGTGGCCGAGCTGTCGGGCACCCCCTATTTCGAGATGGGCGCGGTGGCCGACGACGTCACCGGCCGCGGGCTGCAGTATCTCTACCGCACCAACCCGACCGCGGACGACATGGCCAAGATGATCGTCGAGATGATCGTCGGCAAGGTCGCGCCCGGCCTCGGCAAGAAGCCCGGGGACCTCAAGATCGGCGTGATCTTCGAGGATTCGAACTACGGCACCTCGGTCGCCGGGCACCAGAAGCAGTACGCGGCGGATGCCGGCCTGAACATCGTCGCGTTCCAGAGCTATCCGGCCTCGACCGTCGACATGTCGTCGCTGGTGCTCGACCTCAAGTCGCGCGGCGCCGATGTCGTGCTGCAGACCTCGTACCAGAACGACTCCGTCCTGTTCCTGCGGCAGGCCAGCGAGGCCGGGTACAAGCCGGCCGCGATCATCGGCGGCGGCGGCGGCTATTCCCTGCAGCCGACGGCCGATGCGGTCGGCCACGAGGTGATGGACGGCGTCCTCGACGTCGACTTCACCCAGTACCTGGTCAACACCTCGTACACGCCCGGCCTCGAGAGCTTCGTCGAGGCCTATAGGAAGAAGTACGGCGGGGCGCCGCGGTCGGGCCATTCGCTCAACAACTACGCCGGCGCCAAGGCCATCCTCGAGGCCCTGAACAAGGCCAAGGGCCTGGAGCCGGAGGCGATCCTCGACGCCGTCAAGGCGATCGACGTCCCGGAAGGCGCGACGGCCGTCGGCTATGGCGTGAAGTTCGGCCGGAACAACCAGAACGAACGCGCCCGGATGATGGGCATGCAGTGGCAGGACGGCAAGCTGGTGACCGTCTACCCCGACGCCGCCGCGGTGTCCCAGATCCGCCTCGACCAATGATCCGCCGGGGGAGGCCGCACGCCTCCCCCGCCTGCTCCCGGGAGAGGCGCATGGATACGGTTCTGCAGCTGTTCGCCAACGGGCTGATGCTGGGCGGGCTGTTCGCCATCGTGGCGATCGGGCTGACCCTGATCTTCGGCATCGTCAAGGTGGTGAACTTCGCCCATGGCGAGTTCCTGATGGCCGGGATGTACCTGACCTTCCTGGTCACCGGCTGGCTGGGCCTTCACCCCTATGTGGCGGTGATCGTGGTGGTGCCCGCCCTGTTCCTGTTCGGCGCCCTGACCCAGCGCCTGGTGATCCAGCCGCTGATGAGCGCGCGCGACGACCACATCCAGATCTTCGCGACCGTCGGCCTGTCGACGGCGCTGATCAACCTCGCCCTCCTGGTGTTCGGGGCCGACATCGCCACCACGCCGGCCAGCGGCCTGCGCACGCCGGTCGAGATCGGCCCCGTCCGAATCCTCAGCGGTCAGATCGCCATCTTCGCCGCGGCCGTGCTGCTGGTGGCCGGGCTGCAGCTGTTCCTCTCGCGCACGCGGACCGGTCACGCCATCCGTGCGGTCGCCCAGAACCGCGCCGCCGCGCAGCTGATGGGCGTGAATGTCGACCGCATCTTCATCCTGGCCTTCGGCATCGGCGCGGCCTGCGTCGGCGTCGCGGCGGTGCTGGTCGCGCCGCTGTACCCCACCTCGCCAACGATCGGCGCCTATTTCGTGCTCACCGCCTTCGTCGTCGTGGTGCTGGGCGGGCTCGGCTCCATCACCGGGGCTTTCGTCGGCGCCCTGGTGATCGGGCTGATCGACAGCTTCGCCGGGTTCTATCTCGGCTCCGACCTGCGCGAGGTCGCCGTCTTCGGCATGTTCCTCGTCATCCTGATCCTGAGGCCCGCCGGCCTGTTCGGCCGCCGGCTGGCCCTGTCGCACGTGTCGCCATGACCGACACTCCCCTCGCCCCGGCCGCCCCCGCCCGGCTCTCCGGCCTGGCCCGGCCCGGCCTGCTGGCCCTCGCGGGCCTGCTGGCCACACTCGTCGTCCTGCCCGTCCTGATCGGCGACGACTTCGTCTACCACGTCTTCATCACCGTCTGCGTCTTCGCGGCGCTCTCCACCGCCTGGAACATCGTCGGCGGCTTCGCCGGCCAGCTGTCGCTCGGCCACGCCATCTTCTACGGCATCGGCGCCTATGCCGGCGTCATTCTGACGACTCTTGGGATCAGCCCCTGGCTCGGCATGTTCGCCGGCGCGGCGGTCGCCATCGTCGCCGCCATCGCCATCAGCTATCCCTGCTTCCGGCTGCGCGGACCGTTCTTCTCGCTGGCGACCATCGCCTTCCTCGAGGTGTTCCGCGTCGTGGCGCTGCATTTCCGGGACCTGACCGGGGGCGCCAACGGCCTGATGATCCCGCTGAAGATGGGCTGGCAGTGGATGGTGTTCCGCGAGCGCCTGCCCTCGCTCGCCATTGCCTTCGGCCTGCTGCTGCTGTGCCTGGCGGTGGCGTGGTGGATCCGCTCGCGCCGCATCGGCTTCCAGCTGGTCGCGACGCGCGAGCGTGAATCCGCCGCCCGGGCGGCCGGGGTGAACACGGTGCAGGTGCGCCTCGTCGCCGTCGCCGTCTCGGCGGCGCTGACCGCCATGGTCGGCACCTTCCACGCGATGTACCTGACCTTCATCGAGCCGGCGGCGATGTTCTCGCTGACGCTGTCGATCCAGATCGCGATGTTCGCCCTGATCGGCGGCATCGGCACGGTGTTCGGCCCGCTGCTGGGCGCCGTGCTGCTGGTGCCGGTGTCGGAGATGGCGCGCGGCTGGCTGGGCGCCCAGGCGCTCGGGCTGCACGGCTTCGTCTACGGCGCGGTGCTGGTGCTGGTCGTCCTGTTCATGCCGAACGGGCTGATGGGGGTGCTGGCGCGGCTGAAGGACGGCGGCGCCAAGGCAAAGAGCCCGCAGGCCAAGGCGGTCGCAGCCGCGCCGGCTGCGGCCGAGCGCCCGCCGATGGGCGACGAAATCATGCGGGTCGAGGGGCTGCAGAAGCGCTTCGGCGGGCTGCACGTCACCAACGATGTCGGCTTCACCTTGCGCGAGGGCGAGGTGCTGGGCCTGATCGGCCCCAACGGCGCCGGCAAGACCACCCTGTTCAACATGATCTCGGGCTTCATGGCCCCCGATGCGGGTTCGGTCTCGGTACGGGGGGCGGACGGCGGCTGGCACAAGCCGGCGTCGCCGGCGGATTTCGCCGCGATCGGCGTCGGCCGCACCTTCCAGATCGTCCAGCCCTTCGCCGCCATGACGGTGGAGGAGAACATCATGGTCGGCGCCTTCCACCGCTGCGGCGACGTGCGCGAGGCGCGCGAGCTGGCGCGCGAGACCGCCCACCGCATGGGCCTCGCCCCCTGGCTGGAGGCGGAGGCGCGCAGCCTGACGATCGGCGGGCTGAAGCGGCTGGAGGTGGCCCGTGTGATGGCGATGAAGCCGCGCATCCTGCTGCTGGACGAAGTGATGGCGGGGATCAACCAGACCGATGTTCGCCGCGCCATCGACCTGATGCGGTCGATCCGCGACGACGGCGTCAGCATCATCGCCATCGAGCATGTGATGCAGGCGGTGATGTCGCTTTCGGACCGGGTCATCGTGCTGTCCTCCGGCCAGGTCATCGCCGAGGGCCGGCCGCAGGAGGTGGTGCGCGACCCCACGGTGATCGAGGCCTATCTCGGCAAGGAGTTCGTCCATGCTCAGGCTTGAGGGCGTCCACGCCGGCTACGGCGCGACCACCGTCCTGCACGACGTGTCGCTGGAGGTCGGCGCCGGCGAGGTCGTGACCATCGTCGGCGCCAACGGTGCCGGCAAGACCACGACGCTGCGCACCGTCGCGGGCCTGCTGCGGCCGACCGCCGGGCGCATCCTGTTCGAGGGGCGGGACATCACCCGCCTGTCGGCCCATGAGACGGTCGAGCTCGGCATCACGCTGATCCCCGAAGGCCGCCAGCTCTTCCCCGACATGACGGTGCGCGAGAACCTGCTGATGGGCGCCTATCGCCAGGCCGCGCGCGACCGGCGGTCCGGGACGCTGGGGCAGGTGCTGGCGCTGTTCCCGCGGCTGCGCGAGCGCCTGGACCAGAACGCGGTGTCGCTGTCGGGCGGCGAGCAGCAGATGGTGGCGATCGCGCGCGGCATGATGGCCCGGCCGAAGCTGCTGATGTTCGACGAGCCGTCGCTCGGCCTCGCCCCCATCATCGTCGCCCAGGTCTTCGAGGCGATCGACGCCATCGTCGGCACCGGCGCCACGGTGCTGATCGTCGAGCAGAACGTCTTCCACACGCTGAAGGCCGCCGACCGCGGCTATGTCCTGGAGAACGGTCAGATCGTGCTGTCGGACACGGCGGATGCGCTGCTCGACAACGATCACGTCCGCCAGGCCTATCTCGGCATCTGACCCCTCACCGCACGGATACGGACATGGCCACACGTGAAGCCAACCCGGCCGGGATCGCCGGCCGCCCGAGCCACCGCGGCCGGCGCGTTCTCGTCACCGGCGCCGGCCGCGGCATCGGCCGGGCGATCGCCCTCGGCTTCGCCCGGCGCGGCGCGGTCGTCGGCGTCGCCGATCTGACGCCGGCCGATATCGACGAGACGGTGGCGCAGATCCGGTCGGCCGGCAGCGAGGCCCAGCCCCTTGCCCTCGACGTCGCCGACTATGCCGCGGTCGAGGCCGGCCTGGCCGGGGCCGCCCGCGCGATGGGCGGGCCGTTCGACACGGTGGTCAACAACGCCGGCATCTCGCCGAAGCATGACGGTGTCGCCCGCAAGGTGTGGGAGATGGACCCCGCCGAATGGAGCCGGGTCGTCGCCGTCAACCTGACCGGCTGCTTCAACACCGTGCGCGCCCTGAGCCCGGCGATGCGCGAGGCCGGGCGCGGCTGGGTCGTCAACATGTCCTCGGTGGCCGGGAAGACCTATTCGCCGATCGTGGCCTGCCACTACGCCGCGACCAAATCGGCGCTGATCGGCTTCACCAAGCACCTGGCGGCCGAGCTCGGCCCCTTCGGCATCCGCGTCAACGCCCTGGCGCCCGGGCGGATCGAGACGCCGATGGTGCGCGCGGTGGCGGCCGAAGTGAACGAGGACCAGGTGCGCCTGACGCCGATGGGCCGGCTCGGCGCGCCGGACGAGGTCGCGGATGCCGCGCTCTATCTGACATCAGCGGAGGCCAGCTTCGTCACCGGCCAGACGATCGACGTCGCCGGCGGCCTCTACATGACCTGATCGGGCGTGGAGGACGGTGCAACCTGTGCTGAGAGGGGGTAAGCGGGCGGGCATGCGGACGATCACCGGGCATACGCGCATCTTCGGCATCCTGGCCGATCCGATCCATCACGTGAAAACGCCGGAGGTGATGAACGCCCTGCTCGACCGCCACGGCGTCGACGGCGTCCTCGTCCCCTTCCATGTCGCGCCGGACGGGCTGGCGCGGCTGGTCGACGGCCTGCGCGCCCAGCGCAACTTCGGCGGTTTCATCGCCACCGTGCCGCACAAGCCGGCGATGCTGGCGCTGTGCGACGAGGTCACGCCGCAGGCGCAGCACATCGGCGCGGTGAACTGCGTCCGGCGGGAGACGGACGGGCGCATGGTCGGCGCCATGCTGGACGGCACCGGCTTCGTCGCGGCGCTGCGCGCCTCCGGCCTCGAGCCGCAGGGCCTGCGGGCCTATCTCGCCGGCGCGGGCGGCGCCGCGAGCGCGATCGCCTTCGCCCTGGCAGAGGCCGGCCTGCGCCATCTCACCATCGCCAACCGGACGCGAGACAAGGCCGAGGCCCTGGCCGCGCGGTTGCGCGACGCCCATCCCGGGCTGTCGGTCGGAACCGATGCGGACAGCGTGGCGGCGCACGACCTGGTCGTGAACGCCACCTCGCTCGGCCTGCGTCCCGGCGATCCCCCTCCCCTCGACCTGTCCCGGATCGAGCACCGCCAGTTCGTCGCCGAGGCGATCATGGATCCGGCGGAGACGCCGCTGCTCGCGGCCGCCGCGGCCAAGGGCTGCCGCGTCCAGCCGGGCTTGCCGATGCTGGAGGCGCAGATCACCCTGATGGCCCGGCATATGGGTGCGCTGTAGTGTCGGCCGAGACGTTCGACTACATCATCGTGGGCGGAGGCACCGCCGGCTGCGTCCTGGCCAACCGCCTGACCGCGTCGGGCCGGCACACGGTGCTGCTGCTGGAGGCGGGACGGGAGGCGCGAAGCCTGTGGGTGCCGATCCCGGCAGGCTTCAGCAGGCTGCTGACCAACCCCGCCTACAACTGGCGCTTCTGGACCGAGCCCGAAGAGGCGACCGGGAACCGCGTCATCGCCGTGCCGCGCGGCAAGGGCCTCGGCGGCTCCACCCTGATCAACGGCATGATCTATGTGCGCGGCCAGCCGCAGGATTATGACGGCTGGGCCCAGCGGGGCTGCACCGGCTGGGGCTTCGACGACGTCCTGCCCTATTTCCGGCGGGTCGAGGACTATGGCGGGCCGGCCACACCGCTGCGCGCCGAAGGCGGCCCGCTGCCGGTCACCGAGGTGGCGGAGCGGCCGGTGATCGCCGAGGCCTTCATCGCCGCCGCCGGGGCGGCCGGCCACGGCCGCAACCCGGACTACAACGGTGAGAGCCAGGACGGCTTCGGCTACTACCAGGTCAACCAGCGCCACGGCCGGCGGATCAGCGCCGCGGAGGCCTATCTGAAGCCGGTTGTGGGCCGGCCCAACCTGTCCGTGCGCACCGAGGCGCATGTGCTGAGAGTCGACCTGCAGGAGGGCCGCGCCGTCGGCGTCACCGCACGCATCGGCGGCCAGGACGTCCCTTTCCTCGCCCGGGCCGAGGTCATCCTCGCCGCCGGCGCGGTACAGACGCCGCAGCTGCTGGAGCTGTCGGGCCTTGGCGATCCCGCCATCCTGCAGCCGCTCGGCATTCCGGTGCGGTGCGCCCTGCCCGGCGTGGGCGCCAATTATGTCGACCATTTCTGCACGCGCATGAACTGGCGGGTGAAGCAGCCGGTCACGCTGAACGAGCAGACGCGCGGCTGGCGGCTCGGCGCCTCTGTGCTGCAATACGCCGCCACGCGGCGCGGCATCCTGACCCTCGGCACCGGCCTCGCCTTCGGCTTCGTGCGCACGCGGCCGGGGCTCGAAGGCCCGGACGTGCAGTACTTCTTCATGCATGCGAGCTACGCCAACGCGGCCGAGCGCAGGCTGGACCGGCTGCCGGGCATGACCGTCGGCGTCACCCAGCTGCGCCCGCAGTCGCGCGGCACGATCCACGCGGTGTCGCCCGACCCGATGCATGCCCCGGCGATCCGCCCCAACTTCCTGGCGGAGGCGGAGGACCGGCGGGCCATGGTCGAGGGCATGAAGATCGCCCGCCGCATCGTCGAACAGCCGCCGATGGATCCGTTCCGGGAGCGGGAGACGGCCCCCGGCCCGGACTGCCGGACCGATGCCGAATGGCTGGACTTCGCCCGCCGCGACGGCCAGACGATCTATCACGTGTGCGGCACCTGCCGCATGGGCCGCGACGACGGCGCCGTGACCGATCCGGAGCTGCGGGTCCACGGCATCGACGGGCTGCGGGTCGTCGACGCCTCGATCATGCCGACGATCGTGTCCGGCAACACCCAGGCCGCCGTCTTCATGATCGCGGAGAAGGCGGCCGACCTGGTTCTGGCAGCGGCAGCAACCCCGCGCGCCGGGCTGCGGGCGGTTTCAGCCTAGCCCGCGAGGATCCTGATCCAGCTGCGGATTCCCTTGTGCAGGCACCGCAGGTCGTACTTTTCGTTGGGCGCATGGATCGCGTCGTCGCTCAGGCCGAATCCCACCATGACGCTGTCGAGGTCGAGGACGTCCTTGAGATGGCGGACCACGGGGATCGTGCCGCCCGATCCTTTCAGGACGGGCCGTCGCCCCCATTCCTCGGCCAGGGCGTCTGCGGCCGCCGACAGGTACGGGTTCCGCTCGGGAACGGCAATCGCGCCGCTGCCCCCATGGCCTTCGAACTCGACCTTGCAATCCGCCGGGACCATGGCGGCAACGAACGACCGCAGCTGCGCCCTGACGCGCTCAGGATCCTGATCCCCGACCAGCCTGATCGAGAGGCGCACGCTCGCCTGCGCCGGCAGGACGGACCGTTCGCCCGGGCCGGCATTGCCGCCGTGGACCCCGTTGATGTCCAGCGACGGACGCGCCCACATCTGCTCCAGAACGGACCGGCCGGGCTCCAGCATCGGCACGGAGAGCCCGACCTCCGACAGGATGTCCCCGGCGGTGACGCCGAGAGCCTCCCACTCCCGCAGCGTCTCCCGCGGGACCTCCCGGACGTCGTCGTAGAAGCCCGGGATGGCGACGCGCCCATCGGGGTGGTGAAGGCTGCCCACGATCCTCGCCAGCACCGCCAGCGGGTTCGCCGCGATGCCATAGAGCCCGGAATGGAGATCTGACGTCGGGCCGCTGACGACGATGCGCTCGTGCAGCAGACCCCGCAGCCGGCAGGTGATGGCCGGCGTATCGGCATCCCACATGTCGCTGTCGCAGACATAGGCGACGTCGCTGCGCAGCTCGCCGGCACAGCGCCTCAAGGCGTCGAGCAGGCTGGGCGACCCGCACTCCTCCTCCCCTTCCAGGAACAGCGTGACATCCGCCGGCAGGTCCCCGTCGACCGCGAGCAGGGCGCGGCAGGCTTCGACGAAGGTCCAGAGCTGCCCCTTGTCGTCGGCCATCCCACGGCCGACCAGCCGTTCCCGGCCGTCCGGCCCGGCAACCCGGCACGGCTCGAACGGCGGCGTGGTCCATCGGTCGAGCGGGTCCGGCGGCTGCACGTCGTAGTGCCCGTAGAACAGGACATGCGCAGCCCGCGACGACCGATCCCGCCGGCGGAAATGCCCGATCACCGCGGGATGCCCCGGCGTCTCCCACAGACCGGCATCGAAGCCCAGCGCCGCCAGGGCCTCGACCAGCCATCCCGCGGCCCGGCGACACTCGTCGCGATACGCCGGATCGCTGGAGACGGACGGGATCCGCACCAGTTCGAACAGCCGCTCGACCGACCGGTCGAGCTCCCGGTCCGCCACCCGCAGCGCTGCCTGCACATCCGCCATGATGCGTTCCGCCCTTCCGTCGAGGTGGTCGCGAGCTTGACCGGCAAATTCCGATATGTCTATACAATTAAGGTCCGAGAGGGGCGCTGCCGCGTCGACGTCGAGCACCGCTCCATCGGACCGAAGCGGCGACCGTCCGGGCAGAAGGGCGGCGCAGGACAACAGGAGGTTCGACGATGGGACTGCGATTGGCGACGGCCATGGCCGCTGCGGTCGTCCTGGGCCTGGCTCCGGCCGCCCACGGCAAGACGCTGGTCTACTGCTCCGATTCCAGCCCCCAGGGCTTCGGGCCGCAGCTCTGGGATCTCGGCGCCTCGCTCGATGCCGTGCGGCCGGTGTTCAACCGGCTGGTCGAGTTCGAGACCGGCTCGACGCAGCTCAAGCCGGGCCTGGCCGAATCCTGGACCGTCTCCGAGGACGGCCTGGCCTACACCTTCCGCCTGCGGCCCGGCGTCAGGTTCCAGACCCGCGGGGACTTCAAGCCGACCCGCGACTTCGACGCGGACGACGTGCTGTTCAGCTTCGAGCGGATGCTGAAGCAGGACCACCCCTACCACCAGGTCTCCGGCGGCACCTATCTCTACTTCGCGGGCATGGGCATGCCCGAGATCATCAAGGCGGTCGACAAGCTGGACCAGCACACGGTGCGGTTCACGCTCAGCCGCCCCGAGGCGCCGTTTCTCGCCGACCTGGCGATGGACTGGGCCTCGATCCTGTCGCAGGAATATGCCGACCGCCTGATGGCGGCAGGCACGCCGGAGAAGATCGATCAGGAGCCGGTCGGGACGGGCCCCTACAGCTTCGTCGCCTACCAGAAGGACGCCGTCATCCGGTATCGCGCCAACCCGGACTATTTCCGGGGCCGGCAGCCGGTCGACACGCTGATCTTCTCGATCGTGCCGGACCCGGCCATCCGGCGGGCCAAGCTGGAGGCCGGCGAGTGCGACGTGATGATGGCGCCCGCCCCGGCCGATATCGACAGCCTGCGCGCCAATCCGGACGTGACCCTGCTCGAGAGCGCGGGCATGAACGTCGCCTATGTCTCGCTCAATGTCCGCAAGCCGCCCTTGGACGACAGGCGGGTGCGCCGGGCGATCAACATGGCGGTGGACAAGGACGCGATCATCCGGGCGGTCTATCTGGGCGGCGCCACGCCCGCCAAGAACCCGCTGCCGCCGGTGATCTGGTCGTACAACGACGATGTCGCGGCGTACCCCTACGATCCCGCGGCCGCGAAGACGCTGATCGCCGAAGCCGGCGCGGAAGGCGCCGGGATCGAGATCTGGTTCCTGCCGACCGCGCGGTCCTACAATCCGGACCCGAAGCGGATGGGCGAGCTGATGCAGGCCGATCTCAACGCCATCGGCCTCGACGCCACGCTGATGACCTTCGATGCCGCCGAATACCGCAAGAAGGTGGTCGCGGCGGAGCATTGGATGGCGCAGGGCGGCTGGATCGGGGACAACGGCGACCCGGACAACTTCCTCTACGTGCTGAGCTGCGCCGGAGCGCGGGAGCCGCCGCCGCAGAACAATGCCAAGTGGTGCAACGCCGCCTATGACGAGCTGATCCGCAAGGCCAAGGAGACCTCGGACGTCGCGGAGCGGACGGCGCTGTACAGGGAGGCGCAGCGCATCGCCCATGAGGAGGCGCCGTGGCTGCCGGTCGCCCATGTCACCAGCTTCATGGCCCTGCGCAAGGGTGTCCTGAACTACAACACCGGCCCGGTCGCGGTGCCCAACTTCGAGGGCGTCGACAAGACCGAATGATCCGCTTCGCCCTCGCCCGCCTGCTGGTCCTCGTGCCCGCCTTCCTCGGCATCGTCGTGCTGACCTTCGCCCTGATGCACCTGATTCCGGGCGACCCGGTGCAGATGATGCTGGGTGAGCGGGTGCTCGACCCGGCACGGCATGCCGAGATCGTGCGCAGCCTCGGCCTCGACCGGCCGCTGCCCGTCCAGCTCCTGGACTATCTGGGCCGCATCGCCCAGGGCGACCTCGGCCTGTCGATCGCCACCAAGCAGCCGGTGCTGACCGAGTTCCTGACGCTGCTGCCGGCCACCATCGAGCTCTCCGCGGCGGCGATGGCCTTCGCGGTCTGCGCCGGGGTGCCGCTCGGCGTGGCCGCCGCCCGCCGCCGCGGCACCCCGATCGACCACGCCATCATGACCGTCTCCCTCACCGGATATTCGATGCCGATCTTCTGGTGGGGACTGCTGCTGGTGCTGGCCTTCTCGGTCGGGCTGCAATGGACGCCGGTGTCGGGGCGGATCGGCGTCGAATACTACTTCGAGGGCGGCACCGGGCTGATGCTGGTGGATGCGCTGCTGTCCGACCAGGACGGCGCCTTCGGCTCGGCGGTCGCGCATCTGATCCTGCCGGCCTTCGCGCTCGGCACCGTCCCGATGGCGGTGATCGCCCGGATGACCCGGTCGGCGATGCTGGAGACCCTCGGCGAGGACTACATCCGGACCGCGCGGGCCAAGGGGCTGCGGGAGTCGCGGGTGGTGCGCGTGCACGGGCTGCGCAACGCCCTGATCCCGGTGGTCACGGTCGTCGGCCTGCAGATCGGGACGCTGCTGGGCGGCGCCATCATCACGGAGACGATCTTCTCCTGGCCCGGGATCGGGCGCTGGCTGGTCGATTCGATCTTCAAGCGGGACTATCCGGCCGTCCAGGGCGGCGTCCTCCTGATCGCCACGATGATCATCCTCGTGAACCTCGCCGTGGACCTGCTGTACGGCGTTCTCAACCCCCGCGTCCGCCACGCGGCGCCGCGATGATCGGGAGCGTGAAGATGGACGCGCACGCCGCGACGCCGAGCGAGCCGGAAGCCCGGTTCCCGTCCCCGTCGCGCGAGCTGTGGCTGGCGCTGCGCGCCAACCGGGCAGCGGTGCTGAGCCTCGGCTTCATCACCGCGCTGGTGCTCGTCGCCGTGCTGGCCCCCCTTCTCGCCCCCAACGACCCGAACGCGATCGACAAGTTCCGCCTGCTGCTGCCGCCGGCCTGGGTCGAAGGCGGCAGCTGGACATACCCGCTGGGCACCGATCCGCTCGGCCGCTGCACGCTGTCCCGCCTGATCTACGGCGCCCGGCTGTCGCTCCTGGTCGGCCTCATCGTCGTGACGCTCTCCTTCGGCGCCGGCGTGCTGCTGGGCCTGGTCGCGGGCTTCCACCGCGGCTGGATCGACGGCACGGTGATGCGCCTGATGGACCTGACACTGGCCCTTCCGGGCCTGCTGCTGGCGATCGTCGTGGTCGTGATCCTCGGGCCCGGCCTGGTGAACGCCATGATCGCCGTCGCCATCAGCAACGTGCCCCACTACGCCCGGCTGACGCGGGCGGCGGTGCTGACCGAGCTGTCGAAGGACTACGTCGTCTCGTCGAAGGTGGCCGGCGCCGGCACGCTGCGGCTGATGGTCCACACCGTCCTGCCGAACTGCCTGGCGCCCCTGATCGTGCAGTCGACGCTCGGCATCTCCGCCGCCATCCTCGACACCGCCGCCCTCGGCTTCCTGGGCCTAGGCGCACAGCCGCCGACGCCGGAATGGGGCACGATGCTGGCCGACAGCCGCGGCTTCATCCAGCGCGCGCCATGGGTGGTCACGCTGCCCGGCCTGGCGATCCTCATGACCGTGCTGGCCTTCAACCTGCTCGGCGACGGGCTGCGCGATGCGCTCGACCCCCGCCTGAAGCGGTAGCGCCGGCTTTTCAGAGGTCGAAGCCGTACTCCGCCTTGAGATGGCTCCGGAGCGACGCGAGATCCGGCGCGGCCACCCGCACCTCGCGATGCGCGGCAGGCTCCTTCAAGCCGGTCGAGCAGCCGATCACCACGACGGGCCCGTCATGATCCAGCCGGCCGATCTTGCCGAGGGCGGCGACCGCCGCGCTGGGGGACAGCTCCTGCCACAGGCCCTGGCGCGCCAGGACTTGCTGTGCCCGGCCGGCCTCCTCGTCGTCGACCAGGAGGGGGAATCCCCCGCTCTCGCGAAGGGCGAGGACCGCCCGGTAGCTGTTGACGGTGCAGGCGGTGCCGCTCTGCAGCGTCGGGCGCGGCTCGACCGAGGCGGCGGGCACGCCGGTCTCGATCGCCCGGTGGAGCGGCCCCCGGGCCGCGGGCTCGACCGAAATGATCTGCGGCAGCTGCGACACGAGCCCGAGGTCCCGCAATTCGCGGAACCCCTTGTGGATGCCGAACAGCATCTCGCCGTAGCCGGTCGGGACGACGACGGCCGCCGGGGCGCGGCCGAGATCCGCGGCGATCTCGTAGGCCATCGTCTTGTAGCCCTCCGGCCCCCAGGGATGGCCCGTATGGACGGGGGTGAGGTTGCTGACCGGATAGACCGAGTCGAGCTGCATCAGGGCCCGCATCGCCGGCCATCGCGCCTCGGCCGGAAGGAAGATCGGATAGGCGCCATAGGCCAGGATCATCTCCCGGAAGGCCGCGCTCACCTCCGGCATGGTGATGACCACGCAGCCGAGGCCGGCCCGGGCGGCGTGGGCGGCCGCGGACACGCCGTGATTGCCCGAGGAGGCCACGATCACGGTCGATGCGCCTTCCTGGAGGGCGGCGCTGACGGTGCAGGTGTTGAGGCGGTCCTTGTGGCTCCAGGTCGGGTTGCGGCTCTCGTCCTTCAGAAACACGCCGCGCTCGCGCATCGCCCCCTGGACCGCAGCCCCGATCTCGATCAGCGGCGTGTCGCCGGCGCCCAGGCCGACCGCCGTCGACAGGGGCGGCAGCAGCGCCTGCCAATGCCGGAAGGCGGGCACGCCTCCGTCACGGAGACGGTCGGGCGCGGCCCCGTAGTCGAAATCGAGCTCCAACGGGTACTGCATCTCCGGCGTGGACGTCTGCGGGCATCCGGACAGCCGGGTCGGCAGCAGCGGATATTCGGGGCGGCCCGGGCCGAGCGATCTCTGGCACCGCACTGCCGAAGCTGAGATTTCCGGCTCGACCGGCATCGCCGTGCTCCCCTCGCAAATCGTCGCGGGAGAGTTGCAGCGGTGGCGTTATTTGTCTAGACAAAAACGAGTACGATCCGGTCTGGACAGACGGGTGCGGGTCGGCTCTGTTTCAAGGCGGCGGCACAGCACCCGGCTGTTCCCCCGCGGACATGCGGATGGTCATGACGAAGCCTGGATCCGAAGCGGTGCGTTTCGAGCTGGACGGCGAAGGCGCCGTCTACCACCAGATCGAGCGCGCGATCCGGGCGAACATCCAGAGCGGCGCGTGGGGTCCCGGCTTCAAGATCCCGTCGGAGCTCGAGCTGATGCGGCTCGCCAAATGCTCGCGGGCGACGATGAACAAGGCGCTCACCAACCTTGCGAATGCGCGGCTGATCGTACGGCGCCGCAGAAGCGGGTCCTACGTCCGGGAGTCGACGGAAGGGCACGCCGTCATCGGCATCCTCGACATCCGGAAGGACATCGAGGGCACGGGCCGCCGCTATTCCTATCGCGTCATGTCGAAGCGCCTCCTGCCCGACGGCCCGGCCGGCGGGGAGTGGCCGGAGGCCCGCAGCGGCGAGCCGCTGCTCGCCCTCGAGGCCCTCCATTGCGGCGACGGGCTGGCGGAGGTGATCGAGGAGCGCCTGATCCGGCTCTCGCTCGTGCCCGAAGCGGCGGAGGAGGATTTCGAGGACAATCCGCCGAGCAGCTGGCTGCTGGCGCGCCTGCCCTGCACCCGCCTGTCGCAGGTCATCAAGGCCCGGGCGGCGAGCCCGAAGGAGGCCCGGCAGCTGCGGATCCGGACGGGCGATCCGCTGCTGATCGCGGAGCGCCGCACCTGGAGCGAAAGCGAGCCGGTCACCTGGCTGCGCCTGACCTTCGCTGGCGCCCGCAACGAGTTCGTCGGCGAGTTCAACCCCCTCAACCCCAGCCTTCCCGGTTCCGATGGCGTTCCGACCTGATGCGAGCGAGCGGGCGGCGAAGATCCGGCGCCGCCTGTTCGGGTCCCACGCGGCGGATCTCGATGTCGTGATCGGCCTGACGCCGGAATCGGTCCATTACCTCTCCGGCTACAAGAGCATGGCGCATGACACCGATCGCCACCATGCGATGGCCGCGGTGGCGACGCGGGAGCGCTGCATGCTCGTCGCGCCCGCGGTGGATTTCGGGCCCGCTTTGGAGGTGGTGCCGGACCCCGGCGACATCCGGACCTTCGGCCGCTTCCGGTTCGACAGCGAGCCGGGCGCGGCCCCTGCCCTGCCGAAACCGTTCGAGGGCTTCGCGGCCGCCCTGACCGACGGCCTGGCCTCGCTGGGCCGGATCGGGACCGTCGGCGTCGACGACACCCCGGGCGGGCCCGTCGCCGCCGCCCTGGCGGCGGCCCATCCCGGCATCCGCTTCGGGCCCGCGCGGGATCTCCTGCTGCGCGCACGCTCGATCAAGCTGGCGGAGGAGCTCGACCTCCTGGCGCGGGTCACGGCCCTTGCCGAGCGGAGCCTGATGCAGGCCGTGGCCGCGGCGAAGGCCGGCATGACCGAGTGGGAGATCGCCGCCGCCATCACCCACGGCATCGTCGGCGGCGGCGGGGTTCCCGGCTTCGTCGTCGTCACCTCGGGCGAGCGGAGCGCCCTTGCGGACGCCTATCCTTCGGGCCGCCGCCTGCAGCCCGGGGATCTGGTCAGGTTCGATATCGGCTGCTCGGTCGACGGGTACTGGGCGGACATGGCGCGCACGGCCGTCGTCGGCACGCCCGACGCGCGGGTGCGGCAGAGCTTCGAGGCGGTCGAGGCCGGCACGCGCTTCGCGGTCGAGACCGTCCGGGCGGGCATGGCTGCGGGAGAGCTGTTCGACAGGACGGTCGCGCATGTCCGGCAGCAAGGCCTGCCGGGCTTCGAGCGGCACCATATCGGGCACGGGCTGGGGCTCGAATGCTTCGAAGCCCCGGTGCTCGCGCCGCGCAGCGATGCGATCCTGGAGGAAGGAATGGTCCTGTGCCTCGAGGCCCCGCTCTACGTCCTCGGATGGGGCGGGATGATGGTCGAGGAGACGCTTGCCCTGACCGGCGACGGCGTCCGGATGCTGACCCGGTCGGCGACCGGCCTGATCGCGATTCCGGACTGATGCGGTCGCCGCCCCGGCGAGAGCCGCGATGCGCGCCCCCCTCCCCACCGCAAAAGGGGGTTGCCTATTCCCCGATCGGCCAGCAGAACGGCCGTACACCCGTGAACATGCCGCAAAGGACCCGGGATGCCTGAGATCGATGGTACGCGCCTCTTGCGCGACCTGCGCCAGCTCGCCGAATTCGGCCGCTACAAGAGCGGCGTGCATCGGCCGACATATTCGCCCCAGGATGTCCAGGCGCGCCAATGGCTCGTCGAGCGGCTGCAGGAGGCCGGGCTCGCCGCCGAGATCGACGGCATCGGCAACATCATGTCGGCCAGCCCGGCCAAGGGTCCGAAGCTGCTGATCGGCTCCCATCTGGAGAGCCAGCCCTATGCCGGCTGGCTCGACGGGGCGATGGGCGTGATCTACGGCCTCGAGGTCGCCCGCGCCTTCCGCGATGATCCGGCCTGCCGCGACCTCGGCATCGAGGTCGCGGTCTTCGCCGACGAGGAAGGGCATTTCGGCTCCTTCCTCGGCAGCCGGTCCTTCATCGGCGAGCTGTCCGAGGACGACATGGCGAAGGCGGCCAACCGGACGACCGGCCAGCCGCTCCGGGACGCGCTGGCCGAGGCTGGGTACGCCGGACGGCCCCGCTATGTCCTCGAGCCCGGCCGGCATGCCGGCTTCATCGAGGCGCATATCGAGCAGGGCGACACGCTCGAAAGCTCGGGCAAGCGCATCGGCGTGGTGACCAGCATCGTCGGCATCTGGACCTATGCCATCACATTCGACGGCCAGCAGAACCACGCCGGCACGACCCGCATGGGCGCGCGCCAGGATGCCGGCCTCGCGCTCACGGAGCTATGCCACGCGATCGCAACGCGCTTTCCCGACGTCACGGGCCCCCGCTCGGTCTGGACGACCGGACGCATCCGGCTGGAGCCTGGAGCGGCCTCGATCATTCCGGGGCATGCCGAGATGATCTTCCAGTTCCGCGACGCCGATCCCGAGCGCCTGCGCATCATGGAGCAGGCGCTCGAGGAGCTGGTGGCGCAATCCGACGCCGCCGGCCCCTGCCGGGCGAGCCTGCGCCCCTTGTCGCGCTCGATCCCGAACGTCATGGCCGAGCCCGTCCAGGCGGCGCTGGAACAGGCGGCGGAGCACCACGCGCCCGGCACCGCCCTGCGCATGCCGAGCGGCGCGGGCCACGATGCCCAGTACCTCGCCAGGCGCCTGCCCGCGGGCATGCTGTTCGTGCCCAGCATCGGCGGCATCAGCCATCACTGGACGGAGAACACGGCGGACGCCGACCTCGTCCTGGGCTGCCAGGTGCTCGCAACCGCAGCGGAAGCGCTGCTTCGCGCAGCCTGAGGCGGGCCGGTCGGCCGACCCGCGTCACGCCTGGCGCCGGCAGCGGACCATGCCCGCGTCAGCCGGCCTCGAGCGCGAAGCGGGCGATGTCGGCATGGGTCGCGAACCAGGCGTCGCCCTTGGCCTGGATGTGGGAGATCAGCTCCTCCAGGATGAAGAAGCGGGAGCGGTAGGTGATCACATGCGGGTGCATGGTCAGGAGGAACAGGCCGCCCTCCGCATGCGCCCGGTCGAACTCCCGCCGGAAGATCGACAGCACCGTCTCGGGGTCGGTGTAGGGCCGCAGGGCCTGGAACCGGTTCATGTTGAAATAGACGGCGTCGTCGCGGATCCACTCGACCGGCAGCTCGACCATGCCGGTCGGCTCCCCCGCCTCCACGATCTCGTAGGGGTCGTCATCGGCCATCAGCGAGGAATCGTAGAGCAGCCCCAGCTCGCGCTCGATCTGGAGCGTGGCGTCCGAGAAGTCCCAGGACGGCGTCCGCATGCCCACGGGCCGCACCCCGGTGATGCGCTCCAGCGTGTCGGCGGCGCGGAAATGCAGGTCGCGCTCGGCCTCGGCCGGCACCGCGGTGTTCAGCTCGTGGATCCAGCCGTGCAGGCCGATCTCGTGCCCCTCCGCCACGACGCGCCGCTGTTCGTCGGGGTGCAGCAGCGCCGACACCGCCGGCACGAAGAAGGTCGCTGGAACGCCGGTGCGGCCCAGCAGGTCCAGGATGCGGGGCACGCCGACGCGGCTGCCGTATTCCCCCTGCGACATCCGGCCGATCGACCGGCCGCCGTCGCGCAGCTCGTTGGTCTCATGATCGCTGTCGAAGGACAGGGCGACGGCGCAGCGCCGGCCGTCCTTCCAGGCGGCCGGCTTCAGCGACCGCCCGGCGCGGACCTTGCCGACGCGCTCGCGCCACACCTCTTCGGGCCATTGCCACGGTTCCATGGGACCTCCGGTAAATCGGCCGCGGCCGTCAGGCCGCCGGCACCAGATGACAGGCTGCGCGCCGGCCCGGGGCCGTGGCGCGCAGGTCGGGCGCCTGCGCCCGGCAGCGCGGCTCGGCCACCGGGCAGCGCGCGTGGAAATGGCAGCCGGCCGGCGGGTTCAGGGGCGACGGCAACTCGCCCCGGATCGGCCTGAGCGCGACGGCGGCATCGTCGTCCAGCACCAGCTTCGGCATGCTGTCCAGAAGGGCGCGGGTATAGGGGTGCTGGGGCGCGCCGTAGATGTCCGCCGCCGGCCCGACCTCGACGATGCGGCCGAGATACATGATCGCCACGCGGTCGCACAGATGCCGCACGACGCCCAGATCATGGCTGATGAACAGCATGGTCAGGCCGAGATCGCGCCTCAGCTTCAGGAACAGGTTGACGATCTGCGCCTGGATCGAGACGTCGAGCGACGCGACCGGCTCGTCGCAGACGAGCACGTCGGGCTGCATGGCCAGGGCCCGCGCGATCGCCACGCGCTGGCGCTGGCCGCCGGAGAACTGGTGCGGGTACCGGCCGGCGAACTCCCGGTCGAGGCCGACGAGGTCGAGGGTGCGGCCAACATGGCCAGCCGCGCCGGCGCGGGTCACGAACCCATGGGCCAGGGGCCCCTCGGCGATGATGTCGCCGACCCGCATGCGGGGATCCAGCGACGCGAACGGGTCCTGGAACACCATCTGCACGCGGGTCATGGCCTTGCGGCCGCGCTCCATCACCGGTCGGCCGTCGATCAGCACGCGGCCGCCCGTGGCGGCATGGATGCCGGCAACGACCCGGCCCAAGCTCGACTTGCCGCAGCCGGATTCGCCGACCAGGCCCAGCGTCTCGCCCTTCGCGATCGCGAGATCGACGCCGTCCACCGCCCGGACGGCGCGGGGGCCCGGGGCCTTGCCGGCCAGCGCGGCGATCCGGTCGGCCAGCGACGGCGACCGCGCGAAGCTCTTGGACACGCCGTCGATCGAGACGAAGCCGTTCATGCCGCGGCCTCGGCGCCGACCGGGTTGTGGCAGCGGAAGCCGCGGCCGCCCACGATGGTCGGCGGCGGCACCACGGTGTCGCAGGCGGCGATGCGGTTCGGGCAGCGGGGCGCGAAGGCGCAGCCGGCGGGCAGCCGCAGCAGGGACGGCGTCGCGCCGGGGATCTGCGCCAGGTCGGCGCCGGGTGTCGCCCGGGACGGCAGGGATTCCAGCAGTCCCCGGGTGTAGGGATGCCGCGGCGCCGACAGGACGGTGCGGATCGGCCCATCCTCCACGATCCGGCCGGCATACATGACGGCCAGCTTGCCCGCGATCTGCGAGACGGTGGCGAGGTCGTGGCTGATCCAGACCAGGGCCGTGCCGCTCTCCCGCACCAGGCTCTTCATCTCGGCCAGGATCTGGGCCTGGATCGAGACGTCGAGCGCCGTGGTCGGCTCGTCCGCGATGATCACGGCCGGGCGGTGCAGGAGCGCGATGGCGATGGCCACGCGCTGGCGCATGCCGCCCGAGAATTCGTGCGGGTAGGCGTCGATCCGCCGCTCCGGATCCGGGATGCCGACCCGGGCCAGCACCTCGACCGACCGCGCCCGCGCCACGGCCCGGGACATCCGCTCATGCGCCAGGAGCGCCAGCTGCATCTGCCGCGCCACGGTCAGGACCGGGTTCAGCGTCATCATCGGGTCCTGGAACACCATCGAGACGGCGCGGCCGCGGATCTGCCGCAGCCGGCGCTGGTCCAGCCCCACCAGCTCCTCGCCCGCCAGGCGGACCGACCCGGCGACGATCCGCCCGGGCGGGGCGATCAGGCCGATCAGCGAGAAGCCGGTGATCGACTTGCCGGAGCCGGATTCGCCGACCAGCCCCATCACCTCGCCCCGCTCCAGCGTGAAGGACACGCCGTCGACCGCCTTCACCACCCCGGCCCGGGTGTGGAAATGGGTGGCCAGGTCGCGGACCTCGAGAACCGGCGCCGTCATCGCTTCAGCCTGGGGTTCAGCTGGTCGCGGATCTGGTCGCCGACCAGGTTGATGCCGACGATCAGGATGATCAGGGCGACACCGGGAAACATCGAGATCCAGTAGCGGCCGGACATCATGTACTGGAAGCCGTTGGCGATCAGCATGCCCAGCGACGGTTCGGTGGGCGGCAGCCCGACGCCCAGGAAGGACAGCGTCGCCTCCAGCGAGATGGCGCTGGCCACCTGCACCGTGGCGACGACGATCAGGGGCGGCAGGCAGTTCGGCAGGATATGGCGGAAGGCGACCCGCCAGCCCGGCAGCGGGGTCGACAGCGCCGCCTCGACATAGTCCTTGCCGCGCTCCGCCGCCGCGGCGCCATGGGCGGTGCGCGCGAAATAGGCGTATTGCGCGGCCACCAGCGCCGCGATCAGCGGCCCGCGCCCCTGGCCGAGGATGGCCGCCAGCACCAGCGCCAGGAGGATGGCGGGGAAGGACAGCTGCAGGTCGATCACGCGCATGATCAAGGCCTCGACCCGCCCGCCGGCATAGGCGGCCGTGACGCCGAGCGCCGATCCGGCCAGGAAGGCCACGGCCCCGGCGATCAGCCCCATCTCCAGCGAGATGCGCAGGCCGTAGAGGATGGCGGACAGCAGGTCCCGGCCCTGGGCGTCGGTGCCCAGAAGGTGCATGTAGCCGGCGGTGCCGACATAGCCGGGCGGTCGCCTGGCGTCGCGCAGCGACAGGGTCGACAGATCGTAGGGATCCTGCGGGGTCAGGACCGGCGCCAGCAGGGCGAGGGCGATGACGGCCAGGACCACGATCAGGGCCGCCACCGCGACCCGGTTCTCGCGGAATTCGGCGACGAAGCGCCCGACGGGAGTGGTGGCGCTCATCCGCCGCGCCCTTTCCGCAGCCGCGGATCCAGGACCGCATAGGTCAGGTCCACGACGAGATTGATGGTGATGAACAGAAGCGCGACCAGCACCAGGTAGGCCACCATGACCGGCCGGTCGAGCGACGAGATCGACTCGATGATCAGCTTGCCGAGGCCGGGCCAGGAGAAGATGGTCTCGGTCACCACGGCGAAGGCCAGGGTCGACCCGAATTCGAGCCCCATCACCGTGACGATCGGGATCGCGATCAACCGCAGCACGTGGTAGCGCATGACCGCCCACTCCGACAGGCCGGCCGCGCGCGCGAACTTCACCGTGTCCGACAGCATGATCTCGCGCGTGCCGGACCGGGCCAGGCGGATCAGGAGCGACATCTTGAACAGCGCCAGGTTCAGGGCCGGCAGCACCAGATGCGCCAGGCCGTCGCCGGTGAAGACGCTGAACTGGACCCCGAACACACCGACCGTTTCCCCCCGCCCGCCTGCGGGCAGCCAGCCGAGCCAGACCGAGAAGGTCAGGATCAGCACCAGGCCGACCCAGAAGGTGGGGACGGAAAAGCCCAGGATCGACACCGCCATCAGCGACCTGGCGACCCGGCTTTCCGGTCGGTACCCGGCATACATGCCGAGCGGCACCCCGGCCAGGGCCGCGACGAGCATCGCCGTCAGCGTCAGCTCGAGCGTCGCGGGCAGCCGTTCGAGGATCAGCCGCATCACCGGGATGTCATAGACGAAGGAGCGTCCCAGATCGCCGTGGATCACGCGGCCGAGGAAGCCCAGATACTGCTGCCACAGCGGCAGGTCGAAGCCGTAATAGGCGATGATCTGGGCGCGCATCTCCTGCGTCGCATCCGGCGCGATCAGGACATCCACCGGGTTGCCGATGGCGAAGACCCCGAGGAAGACCAGGAGCGACATCGCCAGCATCACCAGGAGCGCCTGGGCCAGCCGTCGGACGATCTGGGCGGCCATGGCGCGGCTCAGCCTTCCCGGTCGGCCCGGCCGGTGGCCCAGTCGGCCGCGATCGCCTGCCGCGTTTCCTCCACCGCCACGGCCCAGACGGCCAGCATGTCGGCGTCGGGGCGCTGGTACAGGCCGCCGTAGTTGCCGTCGCCGAGGAGGCGGCGCTTGTCGGCCGGATTCAGCCGGGCCAGCCGGGCCAGGTCGACCGCCGGCTTCCGCTCCGCCGGCATCTCCACCCCCGACAGCCGGGTCCAGGGGAAATTCTCCATCCAGGACGCGTGCGACGCATGGCGATCGATCTCCAGCACCTTGGCCATCGTCCGGGGCGCCCGCCACCAGTCCTGCAGCTTCACCTGGGCGTCGCGCCGCCGGTCCAACCATTCGCCGAAGACCGGGGCGACCGGGGTATTGCCGCCATGGCCGTTCACCACGACGATGCGGCGGAAGCCGGCGCGGTACACGCTGTCCAGGACGTCCTCGATCAGCGCGGCATAGGTCGACAGCCGTAGCGAGATCGTGCCGGGGAAGTCGAGGAAGGTGGACACCATGCCGTAGGGCTGGACCGGGAAGACCGGGACGCCCAGCGGCTCCGCCGCCTCGACCGCCACCCGCTCGGCCAGGATCATGTCGACGCCCAGGCTGAGATAGGCGTGCTGCTCGACGCTGCCGATCGGCAGGACGCAGCGGTCATCCGCCTTCGCCCGGTCCTCGACCTGCATCCAATTCATCTCGACGATCCGCATCGGCGGCCGGCCTCTCCCGTTTTCCGTGGCCGCATCGGGGCGACGCGGCGTGCGGCGGACGCTCAGAAAGCATCGCCGCTATCGTCCCATTCGGAACCATATTCTAAAAGTTGACAGTGATATGCAACATCGTCAAGTTCCATATGGAACTAAATCCCGATGCAAAACCAACCGGCAGGGCGGATGACCGAGCGTCGCCAGGACTTCCAGGGCCAGACTCTGTCGGACCGGCTGGCCGACAGGCTGGGCGCGCTGTCGCCCATGGTCGGCGTCTGGCTGTGGCAGAACCCGTGCTGGCTGTCGTTCCGGCTGAACTTCCTGGGCGCCGGCTTCAATGCGCCGATCTACGGCTGGATCGAAGCCGCCTTTGGGCTGAAGCGGCCCGAGGTCGTCGTGCTCTATGCCCTCGGACTCAAGGACGGCCTGGCGGCGAAGGACATCTGCGCCGCGACTGTGTTCCCGAAGAACACCATCAGCCGCGCGATCCAGACGCTGCTGCAGCGCAAGCTGATCCGGCGCGCGACGGACAGGTCCGACCGCCGCAGCTTCGTGCTGCGGCTGACGGAAGGCGGCCGCGAGGTCGTCGATGCGGTGGTGCCGCCGATGGTGGAGCGCGAGCGCGCGATGCTCGCCGCCCTGACCGCCGGCGAGCAGCACATGCTGTACGAGCTGCTCACGAAAATGGTCGTCGCCTCGGGCGACTGGCCGGCAAACGCAGATCCGCAGGAGGCTTCATGACAATGGCACGATGGCTCGCGGGGGCCGCATTCGCGGCCTCGCTCTCGCTGGCGCTGACGGCGCCGTTCTCGAACGCCGCGACGGCGCAGACGCTGACGGTCGGCGTCCGCGCCGGGCCGCTGTCGATCGACCCGCACTTCACCGCCAGCGGCGTCAGCGCCGAGGCGCTGAAGCATGTCTTCGACACGCTGGTGAAGTCGGGCAACAACCTGGAGCTGGAGCCGGGCCTCGCCACCAGCTGGAAGGCGCTGGACGACACCACCTGGGAATTCAAGCTGCGCGAAGGCGTGAAGTTCCATGACGGGTCGGACTTCACGGCCGAGGACGTGAAGTTCTCGATCGAGCGGATCCCGCTCGTCACCGGCCCGAACCCGGCCACCATCTACGTGCGCCAGGTGAAGTCGGTCGAGATCGTCGATCCCCACACCATCCGGGTGCACACCAACGGGCCGGCCCCGACCCTGCCGAACGACTTCATCCGGCTGTTCATCGTCTCGCATGTCGCGGCGAAGGATTATTCGACCAAGGAGACGGCGAACGAGGGCTTCAACACCGGCAAGGCGGCGATCGGCACGGGGCCGTACAAGTTCGTCTCCTGGACGCCGAAGGAACAGCTGGTCCTCGAGCGCTTCGACGACTATTGGGGCGGGCGCGAGCCGTGGCAGACGGTGATCCGCAAGGAACTGCCGAACGATGCGACGCGCGTGGCCCAGCTGAAGGCGGGCCAGGTCGACATCATCGCCCGCACCCCGGCGGCCGACGTGCCGTCCCTGGAGGGCGACCCGGCCTATTCGGTCGTGAAGGCCGACAGCGTCTACCTGTTCTATGTCGAGTTCGACTTCCGCGAGCCGACGCCGCAGCTGACCGGCAAGGACGGCAAGCCCCTGGCCAAGAACCCGTTCCGCGACCCGCGGGTGCGCGAGGCGTTCGACCTCGCGATCGACCGCGAGACCCTGGCCGAGATCTCGATGGAAGAGATGGGCAAGCCGGCGACGCAGATGGTGACGCCGAACATCTTCGGTTACGACCCGTCGATCGAGATCCCGGCGCCCGACCCCAAGCGCGCCAAGGCGCTGCTGGCCGAGGCGGGATATCCCGACGGCTTCAGGGTGGTCTTCAACTTCACCAATGACGGGCTGCCCGGCGATCGCGCGGTCGGCACCTCGATCAGCCAGATGCTGGCGGCGATCGGCATCGACGCCCAGGCGAACGCCCAGCCGGGCGCCGTGTGGTCGCCGGCCCGCACCCGCGGCGAATTCTCCTTCGACATGGGCGGCTGGGGCACGCTGACGGGGGAATCCAACTACACCCTGTCGTCGCTGTTCCACACCAACGATCCGGCGAAGAAGCTGGGGGCCTTCAACGTCCGCGGCTATTCGAACCCGGAGGTCGACCGGATCGTCGAAGCCGCGGCGGTGGAGATGGACGTGGCGAAACGGGAGGCCCTCCTCGAGGAGGGCAACCGCCTGATCGCGAGCGAACGGCCGTCGCTGCCGGTCGCCAGCATCGTGACGGCCTGGACCATGCGCAAGGACAAGGTCACGATCGTTCCGCGCGCCGACGAGGACACGCTGGCCATGAACATCCGCCCCGTGCCGAAGGACTGACGAAGGCCGCCCCGTCCGCGGCATCCCGCGGACGGGGGAGCCGACCAGGCTGCGCCTATTCGCCCAGGGCCAGCTGGTCGCGGATCGGCAGCGCCCGTATCCGCCTGCCGCTCGCGGCGAAGATCGCGTTGGTCAGGGCCGGCGCGACCGGGGGAAGCCCGGGTTCGCCGACCCCGCCGAGAGGTCCGTCGAAGCGGGACGCGATCAGATGCGTGTGGATCTCCCTCGGCGCGGCATCGATGCGCGTGACCTCGTAGCCGTCGAAATTGGTCTGCTCGGCTCGGCCGTTCTTGAACGAGATCTCCCCGAGCGTCGCGAGGCTGACGCCCTGCACCACGGCCCCTTCGAGCTGCGATCGCACCCGGTCGGGGTTGACCACGGCGCCGCAGTCGAAGGCGATGTCCACGCGGGGGATGGTCAGCACGCCGCCGTCGCCGACCGCGACTTCGGCCACCACCGCGGTGTAGCTGACGAAGCTGCGATGCGCGGCGATGCCGAGGCCGTGCCCGGCCGGCAGCGCGCGCCCCCACCCGGCTTCGCCGGCGGCCCTCTCGATCACCTGCCGCAGCCGCCCGGTCTCGAAGGGATAGAGCTTCGGATCCTCCCCGTAGTTCCAGATCTCGGCCCAGCGGTCGCCGAAGGCATTCCGGTCGGGTCCGATCAGCTCCAGGAGATAGTCCTTGGGATCGCGGCCCGCCGCCGCGGCGAGTTCGGCCACGAAGCTCTGGATCGCGAAGGCGTGGGGAATGTTCGAGACCGACCGGAACCAGCCGATGCGCGTATGGGCGGGCGCCTCGGGGTTCTCGGCCCTGATATTGGGAATTGCGAAGGGAAGGTCGACGACGCCCATTCCGAGCTCGAACGCCGCTTCCTGCTTGGGATCCGGCATGAAGATCGAGGTGATCGTCGGCGCCGCGGTGCGATGCAGCCACGCGACCGGCTTGCCTGCCGCATCGAGGCCGGCCTCGAGCCGCTCGACCGACACCGTGTGGAAGAAGCTGTGCTGGATATCGTCTTCCCGGGTGAAGACCAGCTTCACCGGCCGGCCGCCCATCGCATGGGACAGGATCGCCGCCTCGCTGGCGAAGTCCGGCTTCGACTTGCGCCCGAATCCGCCCCCGAGCAGCAGGGTGTGCACGGTGACCTTTTCGAGCGGAATGTCGAACCGCTTGGACAGATCGGTCCGGATCGCCTCCGGCGCCTGCACGCTGCACCAGACCTCGCATTCGTCGCCGGTCACGCGCGCGGTCGCCGTCGGCGGCTCCATCGGCGCCTGCGCCAGATGGGGGATGTAATAGGAGGCCTCGACGCGCCGGGACGCGCCGGCCAGCGCGGCATAGGCGTCACCGTCGTCGCGCACGACCTTGCCCGGCTGCGTCGAGGCCGCTTCGAGCGCCTTGCGATACTCGACCGAATCGTAGCTGCCGTTCGGCCCGTCATCCCATTCGATCTGCAGGCGGGCGCGGCCCTTGATCGCCGCGAAGGTGTTCTCCGCGACGACGGCGATGCCGCCGAGCGGCTGGAATGCCGAGGGGATCTCGGGCGCGTCGATCGGAACGATCTTCAGAACGCCCGGAACCTTCAGCGCCTCGGCGGCGTCGACGCTCCGCACCTTGCCGCCGAGAACCGGAGGCCGGGCGACGACGGCATAGGCCATTCCCTCGACGCGGGCGTCGATGCCGAAGACGGCCTTGCCCGTCGTGATGTCGAGATTGTCGACGAGAGCGATCCGCTCTCGCCCGATATAGCGGAACCGTTCGGGCGCCTTGAACGCCAGCGCCTCCCGCGCCGGGACCGGGCGGGAGGCTGCGCCCTGCGCGAGCGCCCCGAAGCCGAGGCGCCGGCCACTGGCCTGGTGCACCACCTCGTGGTTGTCGGCCTTGACCTCAGTGACGGCGACGCCCCATCGCGCCGCCGCCTCCTGCTCGAGCATCTGCCGGGCGGCGGCCCCGATGCGGCGCAGCGGGTCGAAATGCTGGCGCATGCTGCGCGAGCCGTCGGTGTTCTGATTGCCGAAACGCGCTTCGTCGCCCGGCGCCTGAAGCACCGTCATGCGCGCAAGGTCGGCCTCCAGCTCATCGGCGACCACCATCGCCCAGCTGGTCCGGATCCCCTGCCCCATCTCGGCGCGATGGCACAGCAGGGTCACCGTGCCGTCATCCGCGATCGACAGGAAGATCCGGGGATCGTCCCTGAGCCCGCCCTCCATCGCGTCGCCGCCGTATTTCGTGTCCTGGGCCGTCGCGGGCGGAATGCGGACCGCCAGGACAAAGGCTCCGGCAGCCAACCCCAGCAGGGCCGAACGACGGCTGACGTTCATGACCCCTGGGACCTGATCCGTGATCGTCATGTGGTCACGCCCCCGTCGCGGCCAGCTTGATGGCGGCGCGGATGCGGGGATAGGTGCCGCAGCGGCAGATGTTCCCGCTCATCGCGGAATCGATCTCGGCGTCGGTCGGGTTCGGCGTGTCCCGCAGCAGCGAGGCGGCCTGCATGATCTGGCCGACCTGGCAATAGCCGCACTGGGCGACGTTGAGGTCGCGCCAAGCCTTCTGGACCGGGTGCATGCCGTCCGGCGACAGCCCCTCGATGGTGACGACGGCCTGGCCGTCGATGTCGCCCATGAAGGTCTGGCAGGAGCGGACCGCGGTCCCGCCGAGATGCACGGTGCAGGCGCCGCACAGCGCCTGGCCGCAGCCGAATTTGGTGCCGGTCATGCCGGCGACGTCGCGGAGATACCAAAGCAAAGGCATCTCCGGATCGCCGTCGAATGCATGAGGTGACCCGTTGATGGTGAACGCAGCCATCGCTTCGCCTCCGCCTGCCGCAGTCGCATTGCAGAGCACCTCGCGCCCGAGGATGGGGCGACGTCGCAGCCCCTTCCCATTCCCTGCCCGAGGCAAGACCAGGTGATGAGGCCGATTGCTCTTTGAAGCTGTAAGGATAGAAGGGACAGCTGCCTCTCAAATAGCGGTGCCGGTTCGATAGCGGTTATCGATCCCGCTCATAAATCCTGCGTGTCGCCCTCGGGTTCACCGGCGCGGAGGCGGCTAGCGGCTTCCGGTTTTGCGCCCGCGCGAGGCCGACCGCTTCGGCGGCACGCTGCGTCCATGGGTCTGCCACCACGCCGTCAGCGCTTCCATCGCCGGCCCGAGCCCGCGGGCCTTCGGCGTGATCTCGTATTCGACCCGGGGAGGCACTTCCGCGAAGACCGTGCGCGACACCAGGCCGTCGGCTTCGAGCTCGCGCAGCTGTGCCGTCAGCATGTGCTGGGTGATGCCGGGGATCGCCTTCCGCAGCTCCCCGAAGCGATAGATCCGCTGATTGAGCAGCCACATGATCTCCAGCTTCCACTTGCCGGAGAGCAACGCGAAGGCACGCCGCATCTCCTCGTGCATGTTGCTCTCTTCGCCGGTCATGGTCTGGCTTTCCATACTGACTGCCAATTATTCATCCTACTTGCGGATACCAATCCTGGTCGACATCTTCAATGCGCACTGCAGCGATCAAATCAAAACCTGCGTGCAAACCAGATAATCCCGGAGATGTTGCTGCTGAAGAAGCAGCCAGGAAGACCACATGGCCGAGACTTACATATATTGGATCAGCACGGCACTTCTGTGCCTGCTTTACCTCTCTTCCGCCGGGATGTACGCCACGCGACGGGACTGGGTGCGCCAGGCGCTCGCCGGCCTCGGCTACCCGGCCTACCTCGTGCCGGTCATGATCGCCGTGAAGATCCTGGGCGCGGCCGCGATCCTGTCGCGCGTCAGCGTGCCGCTCAGCGACCTCGCCTATGCCGGCATGCTCTATCACCTGCTGCTGTCGGGCCTGGCGCATCTCGGTGTCCGCAAGCCCGGCGGCGCCCTGCCGGCGCTCGTCGGCCTCGCCCTGCTGACCGCCTCCTTCGCCACGCAGAACGCCGCTCGCGAGATCCCGTCGCCCTATGTGCAGGCGGCGATGCGCTGACGCGGTGCCCCCGTTGCCGAATGGAGAAGATCGTGGGTCGCATCGATGGAAAGGACGGCCTCGTCGCAGTCGAGACCAGGTCAGGACGGACAGATCCTGTCTCATCCCTCTCGATGCCGAAGCGCGTCGACGACGACCTTGAACGCCGGCGAGTTCTGGCGCCGGCTCGGATAGTAGATGTAGTACCCCTCGAAGCTGGGCGACCAGTCGTCGAGCAACAGGATCAGGCGCCCGTCGGCGACCTGCCGCTCGACAAGGCTGTCGGGCACAAAGGCGATGCCGTAACCGTCCAGGGCCGCGCCCACCATGGGATAGGAGCTGTTGAAGGTGAACTGCCCGTCCACCCTGACCCGGAGGTCCTTCCCGTCCTTGGCGAACTCCCAGGCATAGAAGCCCCCGGCGGCCTGGCGCATGTTGATGCAGTCGTGGCCCAACAGGTCCTGCGGATGCTCCGGCGGGGGGCGGGTTGCGAGATAGCGGGGCGAAGCGACGGCGACCATGCGCCAGTCCGGCCCCACCCGGACGGCGATCATGTCCCGCTCGACGCTCTCCCCCAGCCGGATGCCGGCATCGAACCCGTCCTCGACGATGTTGCGGAACTTGTTGTCGATGCTCAGTTCGAGCTTGATGTCCGGATAGGAGCTCAGGACCGGCCGCAGCTTCGGCCACAGGACGGTTTCGTAGGCGTGATCCGACAGGGTTATCCTGATCGTCCCGGCGGGCTTCTCGCGGAACTCCATGAGCGCGGCGATCTCGTCCTCGATCTCCGCGACGCGCGGGGCCAGCGACTGCCGCAGCCGCTCACCCGCCTCGGGTTCCTGAGCGCCCGGTAGGAGGACTCGAGCCGGATCGGGTCGCCGCGGCATCCCGGGCGGCCCGGACTTATGCTGCCGGTCGATAAATCCAAGCGAATTGCGACGGCTGATCCGGCTGGTCCCCTGCCGCTGCATCTGGCGGCGGCAGGCCGAGACCCTTCGGCAGCGGCACGCCCTGAAAGGCGCATCATGCAATCGACTTACGACGAGACGCTGGTCAGACCGCGCGCGGCCTGGGGCGCGGTGGCCTCCATGGCCCTCTGCGTCGCAGCCCTCATCGCATCCGAGTTCATGCCGGTCAGCCTGCTGACGCCGATCGCGCACGATCTCGGGCTGGCCGAGGGGCAGGCCGGGCAGTCGATCTCGATCTCGGGCCTCTTCGCCGTGGTCACCAGCCTGTTCATCTCGGGGCTGACCCGGCGCATCGACCGCAAGATCGTCCTGTCGTCGTTCTCGGTGCTGCTGATCGTCTCCGGGACGATCGTGACCTTCGCCCCCGACTACCCGATACTGATGCTCGGCCGGGCGCTCCTGGGCGTCGCGATCGGCGGGTTCTGGTCGATGTCCACCGCGATCGTCATGCGGCTGCTGCCGGAGGATTCGGTGCCCCGCGGCCTCGCGATGCTCAACGCCGGCAATGCCGTCGCGGCGACGATCTCGGCCCCGCTCGGCAGCTTTCTCGGCGCCTATATCGGCTGGCGCGGCGCCTTCTTCCTGGTGGTGCCGCTGACCCTGATGGCGCTGATCTGGCAGTGGATCAGCATGCCGTCGCTGCCGCCGCGGCAGCGGACCGGACCGGGGAATGTCTTCCGGCTTCTGCGGCGCCCGCAGGTCGCCCTGGGCATGACGTCGATCCTGCTGCTGTTCATGGGACAGTTCGCGCTGTTCACCTATCTCCGGCCGTTCCTCGAAGCCGTCTCCGGCTATCCGGTCTCGGCGCTGTCCCTGGCCCTCCTGCTGATGGGGCTGGCGGGTGTCGCGGGCACGTGGTGCATCAGCCGGCTGCTCGGCGCGCACCTCTATCCGGTCGTCATCGCCATTCCCCTGGTGATGGCCGGGATCGCCGTCCTGCTGATCGCCATGGGCTCCATGCAGCTGCCGGTGGCTCTTCTGCTGATCGCGTGGGGCTTCTTCGGCACCGCCGCGCCGGTGGGCTGGGGAACCTGGCTGAGCCGCGTCCTGCGCGACGACGCCGAGGCCGGCGGGGGCCTGCAGGTCGCCGTCATCCAGCTCGCCATCACGATCGGCGCCGCGGCCGGCGGCCTGCTGTTCGACCGGACGGGCTGGTGGAGCTCCTTCGCCTTCGCGGCGCTCCTGCTGCTGGGCTCCTCGCTGGCCGCGGCCGCGGCGTGGTTCGAATGGGAGCTCTCACGTGAAGCTTGAACCCCGATCGCTCGGGCGCCGAGCCCTCCTGGGGGCCGTCCTCGTCGGCGCCGCCATGCCGCACGCGGCGCCGGCTCAGACCGCGCCGCCCAAGACCGACCTCTGCCATTACGCCCCTTGGGGCAACCTGGCGTTCTTCTACGCCGGTTATCGCTATTCGAGGGGGCTGATCCGGCTCGGCCGCCTGGACGGCGGCATCGAGCCGTTGCTGACGCGCGGCAAGTTCCCGCTCCGCGTCGAGCCCCTGTCCTGACACCGTAGCAGGAGAAACGAAAGATGCTGGCCACCGTACTGCACGGCCCCGGCGACGTGCGCTTCGAGCATGTCGACGACCCGAAGATCGTGAAGCCGACCGACGCCGTCATCAAGCTGTCGGCCACCTGCATCTGCGGGTCCGACCTGTGGCCCTATCGCGGGCTCCAGCCGATGGGCGGCCCCGCCCCTATGGGCCACGAATATTGCGGCGTGGTGGTGGAGGTCGGCAGCGACGTCAGGACCGTCCGGCCCGGCCAGTTCGTCGTCGGCTCGTTCTGCATCTCCGACAACACCTGTCCGCATTGCCGGTTCGGCTTTCCGTCCTCCTGCGAGCAGCGCGAGTTCATGAGCGGGGCACAGGCGCCCTACGCCCGCATTCCCCTGGCCGACGGAACGCTGGTCGCGACCGCCGAGATGCCGCCCGACGATCTCATCCCCAGCCTTCTGGCCACGTCGGACGTGCTGGGCACCGGCTGGTATGCGGCGGATGCGGCCCGGGTCCGGCCCGGATCGACCGTCGCCGTCGTCGGCGACGGCGCCGTCGGGCTGATGGGGGTGCTGTCGGCGAAGCAGATGGGCGCCGCGCGCATCATCGCCATGAGCCGCCACAAGAGCCGCCAGGATCTCGCCCTCGAATACGGCGCGACCGATATCGTCTCGGAGCGCGGCGAGGCCGGCGTGGCGACGATCAAGGAGCTGACGAAGGGCATCGGTGCCGACTCCGTGCTCGAATGCGTGGGCACCCAGGAATCGATGAGCCAGGCGGTCCAGTGCGCCCGTCCGGGTGCCATGATCGGCTATGTCGGCGTCCCCCACGGGGTCCAGTTCGACGGCCAGGCGCTGTTCTTCTCGCAGACCGGGATGCTGGGCGGCCCCGCGCCGGTGCGCCGGTTCCTGCCGCATCTGATGGACCTGGTGCTCCAGCGCAAGATCGACCCCGGCAAGGTCTTCGACCTCGAGCTGCCGCTGGCCGACGTGGCCGAAGGCTATCGCGCCATGGATGACCGTCGCGCCATCAAGACGCTGCTCCGGGTGTGAGGCTTCGCCTCTCAGGTGGCGAGTGGTTGCGATGCGGCGGCGCTGACAACTGGCTCGCCCAACCGGGCGACGTCTTCCAGCCTCGCGCGAGCCGAGGACGTTCCGGGGAATCCGGATCTCTCAATCCATCAAGCCCCGAAACTATATCCTCATGCCCATGACGCCGCTCTTCCATCAATCCACCCTATGATCGGGTGCATATCGTAGCATTTTTCTTTCCATTTCAGAAAATCTTCCCAAAGATTGCCAAGACATTATTTTCAGCGCTTTCATGCGGACGGCGCAGACCGCCTCGTCCGAACATCGCAGAGCCATTCCGGCGGAAGGTCGAGCGGATGGCGGAGGCGCTGGACCATCCGGACGACCGCCGCGTCGCGCGTGGCATGCACCAGCACCTCGAGCACCTCATCCTCGGCGGCGGCCGCCCGCCAGAGATACGTCTGTTTCCGCCGGCCCGGACGAACATCTCGTCCAAGCGCCATCGCCGGCGCGGCGCTGGCCGCCGCCCGCGAAGCTGCCGAGCGATGGCCGGGTCGAAGCCGATCGCCCATCGCCGGATTTCATCTGTAACGATTCCGGCCGGTTCTGAAATCCGCAATTAACTCGGCTGCCGAAACTTGGCGCCTGCAGCCGGTGGTTCCCGCGTCGCCCGACGGAGGGACACCGGCCCCGGATCGGGCCTTACCTCTGGTCCGGCGACGTCGTACGAGCCGACCCGGCGGCCGCCGCCGGGCAGGCACCACCAACACGAGTCTTTCCGTCACAGGAGCACCCGGTCCCGACGGGCTCTCCTGCGAAGAGGGGAAAACCATGTCTGACTTCGCTGTCACCCGGAAGACCTCGATGGAGCGGCCGCACCCGGCCCTGATCGCCGGCGGCCGCCAGGCCGCGCCGCAACGGAGCATGCCGAATCTGGCGTCGGTCGACCTGAACCTGCTGGTGGCGCTGGAGGCGCTGCTGCAATTCCGCAACGTCACCCACGCCGCCCAGCATGTCGGCCAGAGCCAGCCGGCGATGAGCCGGGCCCTGGCCAGGCTGCGCGGCATGTTCAACGACGACATCCTGGTCCGCACCTCGACCGGCCTGGCGCCGACGCCGCGGGGCCAACGCCTGGCCGCGGCCCTGCCCTCGGTGCTGGACGCGATCCGCGAAATGGTCACCAGCCGCAGCTTCGCCCCCGGCGAATGGCGGTCCAGGACGACGATGGCGATGCCCGACCACCAGGCGCTGGTCCTGCTGCCGCGTCTGCTGCCGCGGCTGCGCGAGCGGGCGCCGCACCTCGACGTCATCACCGACCCGCTGCTGGCCGGCGCGCTGCGGCGGCTCGAACAGGGCGAGATCGACCTCGCCGTCGGGCAGATCGGCGACACCCCGCCCGGCTATTTCCGGCGCAGCCTCTACGCCGACCGCTTCGCCTGCCTGCTGCGCCGGGACCATCCGGCCCTGGCGCAGGACTGGTCGATCGAGACCTTCTCGACCCTGCGCCACGCCGTGATCGCCTCCGGCTCCGAGGACGGCTTCGGCCAGGTCTATGACGGGCTGGCCAAGCTGGACCTGCCGGACCGCGACCCGATCCTGGTCCCGAACATGCTGACGGCGCCGGCGATGATCGCGGAGACCGACCTGGTGCTGACCGTGCCGCACCGCGTCGCGACGCGGGTGGCCGCCATGATGTCACTGGCGGTCGTCGAACCGCCGCTGGAGCTGCCGGCCTACGAGGTCGCGCTGATCTGGCACGAGCGGCGCCATCGCGACCCGGACCACAGCTGGCTGCGCACCGAGATCGCCGCGGCGGCGCTGGCGACGGTGCCGGGCAGCCACCAGCCCGCCGCGGCGACGGGGTCGTACGACGCGGCAGCGTTCTGATCCCCCGCGGATCATGGCCCGGCCGGTTCGAGGCGGCCGAGCCGGCCGCCTCAGACGACCCGCTCGCTGTCGGCGGGCGCCAGGCACGCAGCCAAGCGCTCCGCCAGCGGCCGCGACCGCAGCGGTTTCCGGAGCACCTCGAGGATCCCGGCCGCCTCGATCTCCGCGGAATCGAGGCCGCCGAAATGGCCGGTCATCATCAGGATCGGCAGGCCGGGCCGGATGCGATGCAGCTCGGCCGCCAGCTCGATCCCCGTCACGTCCGGCATCAGCGCGTCGGTCAGGACCAGGTCGAAGCGGTCGGGGTCGGCGCGGAAGGCGGCCAGGGCGGCCGCGCTGCTGTCGAAGCCGACGGGCTCGTACTGCAGGGCGGCCAGCATCTCCTCCAGCAGCAGCACCAGCGGCGTCTCGTCGTCGACCACGAGGATGGTCTCGCCGCGCCCCCACAGGGATGAAGCCTCGGCGACCTCCTCCTCATCCACCACAGGCTCCTCGGTCAGGGGCAGATAGGCCTCGAAGGTGCTGCCGATTCCGGGCCGGCTCTCCACATTCATGGCGCCGCCCTGCCCGGTCACGATCCCATACACCGTCGGCAGGCCGAGGCCGGTGCCGCTGCCCACCGCCTTGGTGGTGAAGAAGGGCTCGAAGATCCGCTTCATCACGGCGGGGTCGATGCCGTGGCCGGAATCCGCCACGCTGAGGCGCAGATAGTCGCCGCCCGTCAAAGGCCCATGCGACAGCACCGTGTCCGAGGGGATCCGGGCCAGGTCGAGGCCGATCTCGATCCGGCCCTGCCCGGTCATGGCGTGCGACGCGTTGGTGCACAGATTCATCACGATCTGCTGCAGCTCGGTGACATCGCCGAGGATCGCCGCGTCCCCGGCCGCGAAGCGCCGGTGCAGCGCGATCGTCGGGGGCAGGGAGGCGCGCAGCAGTTCCAGCGCCTCGGCGACCACGGGCTCGGGGCGGATCGCGCGATACCGGCGCTCGCGGCGGCGGCTGAAGGCCAGGATCTGGTCGATCACCGACTGTGCCCGCGTCCCCGCGGTCATGATCTGCTTCACATACTGCTGGGTCGAGCCGGTGCGGGTCAGCGTCGACAGCGCCAGCTCGCCATAGCCCAGGATCGCGCCCAGGATGTTGTTGAACTCATGGGCGATGCCCCCGGCCAGGGCGCCGAGCGATTCCAGCCGCTGGGACTGGGCGAGCTGGGTCTCCAGCGCCTCGCGCCGGATCTCGCTGCGCTCCCGCTCGATCGCATTGGCGAAGCTTTCGGCTGCGGTGCGCAGCAGGCCGACATCGGCCGTCGACCAGTGCTTCTCGGCCGTCACCCCCTCGAACATCAGCACGCCGGAGCGGCTGCCGGCCTTGCCCAACGGAATCGACAGCCAGGAGCGGAGGCCGAGCAGCGCCAGGCGGTCCTTGATCGGCCCGTCGGGCAGCGCGACGACGGACGGCACATGGATCGTCCCGTCGTCGACCCCGGCCGCGATCGGCCAGTCATTCGCCAGGTCGAGCAGCATCCGGCCGGTGTCGGCCGTGTTCGGGACCTGGGGCTGCGACCACGAATACTCGCGGTCGCCGGGCGCCGTGCCCAAACCCCAGACGAAGATATGGGCCCGGTCGAACAGCATGTGTCCGGCCAGCCGCGCCAGGCCCCGTTCGATGCCGTCGTCGAGGCTGGCCCGGGGCAGGTTGATGAAGTCGGTCGAGATCGTGGCGATCAGGTTTTCCAGGGCGAGTCGCTTCTCCAGCGCCCGCGCATTGGCCCGCAGCCGCAGGAACAGGTAACAGACATAGGCCGCGAGGCCGACCGCCACGGCATAGAGCAGGAGACGGAAATACAGGGCCCGCGTCGCAGCCCGGCCGTAGGCGAAGAAATAGGCCTGCTTGATCTCCTGCGCCTGCGTAGCGATCGGCGCCGCCTGCAGGCGGGCGACGAGGCTGTCCACGGTCGGGAGGGTGGCGAGGATCAGGTGCCCGTGCATGACCAGGGCGTCGACGCCCTCGGCCGCGGCGGCTGGAACATCCAGGCTGCGCAGCCGGTCGAGCGCGGCCGACAGCTCGGCCGCCATCTCGCTTCTGGGGTCGGCCGCGAACAGCAGCATGGCGCTGGCCAGGCTGCCGATCTCCGACCCCAGGGCGGTCTGCCGCAGGCCCTCCGCCTGGTCGAGCTGCCGGGCCGTGTGGTTGAAATAGCTGAGCGAGTTCTGCAGCATCGCGTTGCTGGATTTGAAGTCGTCGACCAGCCTCTCCTGATCGTCGATCGCCGCCGTCAACCGCGCGACGTCCTGGTCGATGGCAGCGCGCGCTTCGCCCTGGGCGATGTCGCCGGCGGTCCTCAGGCTGGCTGCCGCCTGCCGCAGCGCCGCCACGGACTGCACCAGGGGGTCGTAGCTGCGCAGCAGCCCGGTGCGGGACCGAAGCACATCGCGCTGCAGCGCCGCGTTGTTGAGATCGAGCGAGCGCAGCGCGTCCAGCGTGCGCTCGTGCTGCCCGGCATCGGGCGTGGCGCCCTGGACCAGCAGATAGGTCAGCGCCAGCATCAGGGCCAGCAGCGCGACGCCCAGAGTTCTCATCTGGCCTCTGCGGCGGTGATCTGCGACAGCGGCCTGCCTTCGTATTCGCCGGTCAGCGTGCCCAGGAACTGGATGATCAGGTCGCGGTCGACCTGCGGCATGGTGCGGCCGAGCTGGGCCTGGGCCATGATCGCGACGGCCGCGTCGAGCGTGTCGGCGCTGCCGTCGTGGAAGTAGGGCGCGGTCAGCGCGACGTTGCGCAGGCTGGGCACGCGGAACACCCGGCGGTCCGACTCGCGGCCGGTGATGGCGAAGCGGCCCTGATCCGCGATGTCGTCATCCGTCCGGCCCGAGAAGGGGTCGGAGAAGATGCCGAACTTCTGGAACAGGTTGCCGCCGACGTTGCGGCCCTGGTGGCAGGCGACGCAGCCATAGGCCTTGAACAGCTCGTAGCCGCGCTTCTCGTCGGCGGTGATGGCCGTGGCGTCGCCGCGCAGATAGCGGTCGAACCGGGCATTGGGGGTCGACAGCGACCGCTGGAAGGTGGCGAGCGCGTCCAGCACGGAGTCGCGGCTGGGCCCGGCGCCATAGGCCGATTCGAAGGCGCTGCGGTAACCGGAATCCTTGTTCAGCTTCGCCAGCACGTCGGGCCAGCGGGCATTCATCAGCCGGGGTTCCAGCAGCACCGCCTCGTTATGCGCCTCCAGCACCCGATGGTTGCCACGCCAGTTCAGGCGGAAATCGCCGGCGAGGTTGAAGATCGTCGGCGTGTTGAAGGGCTCCAGCTGCCCGTTGGCGCCCTGCGAATGGGCCAGGCCGTCGGCACCGCCGCGATTGAATTCGTGGCAGGAGGCGCAGGAGCGGACGTCGCCGCCGGACAGCCGGACATCCGAGAACAGCGCCTTGCCGAGCGCGACCTTCGCCGGGTCCAGGGTGCGGTCCGGCTCCACCGGCGTGATCGGCTCCTCCCGGGCGGGGTCGACGCCCTGCCCCAGCGCCGCGCCGAACACCAGGACCGCGAGGCCGGCGGCCAAGCCCCAGGCCAGACCGCGCGAGACGATACTCATCACAGCGACTCCACGGCGGGGGCGAAGACGTAGCCGACGCCGCGCTCGGTCTTGATCAGGCCCGGGTCGCTGGGATTGGCCTCCAGCTTGCGGCGCAGGCGCAGGACCAGCACGTCGACGCTTCGGTCGAAGACCTCCGAATCATGCACCCGGCTGGTGACCAGCAGCTGCTCCCGGCTCATCACCCGCTGCGGCGACCGGACGAAGGCCGTCAGCAGGTTGAACTCGCCGGAGGTGAGGCTGACCTCGGCGCCTGCCGGGGAGGTCAGGCGCCGCCTGGCGATGTCCAGCTCCCACCCATCGAAGCGGTAGCGGGCCCGGCCTTCCCGCCGGCGCGCCCGTTCCCCGGCCGACTCCAGGCGCCGGAGGACGGTCCGGACCCGGGCCACCAGCTCGCGCAGGGCCAGCGGCTTGGTCAGATAGTCGTCGGCCCCCAGCTCGAGCCCGATGACGCGGTCCATCTCTTCCAGGCGATGGCCGGTGATCAGGATCACGGGCGCGTCGGAGCCGGTGCGCAGACCGCGCATCAGATCCATCCCGTCCTCCTGTCCCAGCTTCAGGTCGAGGATGACCAGGTCGATCTCCTCCGTGGCCAGGATCCGCGTCATCGCCGCGCCGGATGAGGCCGGCCGGACCTCGAAATCATGGCGCTCGAGGTATTCACAGATCACATCGCGCATCGCCGGATCGTCGTCGACCACGAGAATACGTTTCACCGCGTAACCTCGCCCGCGAGTTCGGTCAGACCTGTCTCCATGCGCTAAAGCATGGCCATTGGCGGGCAAAAGCATCGGAAATACTGCTTCATCCGCCGGTGAGCGCCACGCCGTCCCGAGACATATCACCATACCACTTTCGTATGAAGAGATTCCGCTCCGAAGCCGCCTAGGATGAGTTCATGGCGCGCACACAGGCGGAACGGGAGGAACGGTTGCGGAGAGACAGCAAGGCCCCTCCGGCCCGGTAGCCGCATGGTCGAGCATCGATACGACTGGGCGGCGAAGACCGATGCCGGGGCCGTGCGACGGCACAATGAGGATGCGTTCCTCCTGCGACCCGAGTTTGGGCTGTGGGCTGTCGCCGACGGCATGGGCGGCCATCTGCGCGGCGACCACGCCAGCCGCATGATCATGGAGGCCCTGGCGCAGGGCCACGTTCAGATCGAGGAGATCCGCGCGCGGCTCACCACGGCCCACCGGGCACTGGTGGCAGAGGCCACCGGCCTCGGCGACGGCGCGGTGATCGGCGCGACGGTCGTCGTCCTGGTCGTCCGGGACGGCCGCTTCACCTGCCTGTGGGCGGGAGACAGCCGGCTGTACCGGCTGCGCGACGGGGTGCTGCGGCAGATCACCCGCGATCATTCCTACGTCCAGCGCCTGATCGACAACGGCAGCCTGACGCCCGAGGAGGGGCGCCGCCATCCCGGCGCCAATGTGATCACGCGCGCCGTGGGCGCCACGGGGCCGCTCGAGCTCGACATGGCGCAGGGCGACAGCCGGCCCGGCGACGTCTATCTGCTGTGCAGCGACGGCCTGACCAATGTCGTGGCCGATGCCGAGATCGCGGACCGCCTGGCCGCCCTGCCCTGCGAGGAGGCGTCGGCCGCGCTCCTGGACCTGGCGCTGGCGCGTGGCGCCCCCGACAATGTCACTCTTATCGTGCTCGCCCATCTCGCGGACGTCTGAAACCGGCGATCCCATTGAAGGATCGTCATTGCGAGCGCAGCGAAGCAATCCAGGGCAGCTCGCATCGGCCCGGGCCGGCCTCCGGGTGCGGAGACCGGCCCGGTGAGAGCCTATGCCGCGGCCGCGGCGCCCGTCGCTTCGATCCGCTTCAGCCCCTTGGCCACATGGTCGAGGCCGTCGACCAACGTCTTGCCGACCGTGGCCTTGACGTCGTCGAATGGAGGCTTGTCGAGCAACTCGACGATATTGTTGCCTTTCAGATAGTCGAGATTCGTCTCGACGGTGCCCATGACGAGCTCGATCGCCTTCGACCGGGCCTCTCCTTCCTGCTTGGGGATGTCATCCAGCTGCTGGGAGATCTCCTGGTCGATCTGCAGGAAGATGTCGTCAACATGCTTCCAGGTCCCGCCGAGCCTTTCCACCGGGACCCCAAGGATCTGGTTGACCCGATTCTTCACCTCCTCCTTCTGCCCCATGGCGCTGTTGCGGTGCATCTCCCAGAATTCCCGAATGCTTTCGACAATGCCGGCGATCTTGTCCGTCGGCTTGAAGCCCAGCAGGCGGGTCAGCCCCTGGTCGTTCTCGAGCATCGGCTTCATTGCCTTGAGCACGCGTTCGACGATCCCGGCATTGGCCGCCGCGTCACCTTCCCTCCAATGCCCCGTCACCATCTTCGCGATGTTGTCGGATCTGGCTTCGTTCGGGGGATAGGGCAGCAGCCGCTCCATGGCCTTCATCTTGGCCAGGTCGAACAGCGTCTTCGTCACCTCGTCCTGGCTGAGAGCGTCGCTCGGGACGGCGCGGAGATCGATCCCGTCCACCGTCGCCTCTTCGGGCTCGGTGCCGTCGTCGGCAGCAGACATGTACGGCTTCCAGCGATCGGCCGTCTGGCTTTCGTCGACATGCTGGAGGTACCGCAGATTATCGGCGTATGCCAGCATCAGGGTCAGCCTGGCGGCGAGATTGTGCAGCCGCATCTCCCGCTCTTCCTCCGGCACCGCGGCCAGAGCGATCGCAAACGCATCCGCGATCTTTCCCAGCACCTGGTCCTGCTCGGCCATCTGTCCTACGCCGATCTGCTGGCTCGAGATCAGATCGAGAGCGGCGATCGTCCCGGCCTTGGCAGCGACCTGTTCTCTCAACTCCGGCGAGAGGGCCTCCATCGCCCGCGAGGTCCTCGCCTCCTCGGGGCTTTCATCCTCCTCGTCGGAGTCGCTGTCCTCAGCCGACAGATCCACGCCCTCCGTCAGATCTTCGTCCGGCACCTCCTCCCCGGCCTCGCTTTCCGGGGGAGTGAAGATCGGCGCCGAGTCTTCCGGATCCGAGTCCAAATCCTCGCCGACCAGCGGGTCGGACATCGGCTGCTCAGCCGCGCCAGCCGGCTGAGAGGTCTCGTTCTCGTCACGCTCCACATCATCATCTTTAAGATTCAGATACTTATGATTCTCCGCCAACATCTTTGTAAAAACCAGATCTTGATCTTCGGTCACCGGACCATCGATCACAATTTTTTTCTTTCCCTCTTTAAAATCATTAAAATACTCTTGAATTCTTTCTTTCGCTCTGCTGATATTTCCTTCCCTCAGATCCACTCTGATACTGGCACCATCGTATCTCAACCAGCCGACCACATCGACTTTGACCGGATCTTTGGACGCAAACTTTTTCTTAGTGATTTTGTTGTCATATGCCATCTTCTTGAGCGTCGTCTCCACCGTCTCGATACCGACGCCCCTGACGATGACGACCGAGGTTCCGTCCTTGTAGAAGCCGCCGGCAAAGCAGCAGCGAATATCCGTGCCCTTATCGTCTGTCTTGCCTTGGGTCTGCTCGATCAGACTCATGAACTTCCTTGCCCGTTCCTTCGTGTGTGGCTTCGGCATGATCTGTCTCCTGTCGTTCTGGTCGAAAATGAAAAGAGGTTGATGCGGAGCGGCAGGACCGGACGGTCACCCCTCCCGGTCCCATTCGTCGTCTTCGATCCCGCCGCGGGTCGGCGGCCGGACGGACCAGCCGTGCAGCGCCCAGCGGCCGTCAATCAGCGCCGGGAAGCCGTCCGGCGCGACCAGTCCGGCGCTGACCGCCACGCCCGGCGGCACATGCCGGGCGCCGGTCGTCCACCACAGGGCCCCGCGCCCGGCCAGCGCCGCGGCAGCGGCCGGCGCCGCCGAGGCGATCGGAAGCTCGATCCAGGTTCCGGCCCCGCCCTCCCGGACCGGAGCCGGAGAGGCCGACACACCGCGGACGACCGACCAGGGCGGCAGGTCGCGGCCGAACTCCGCCGGGTCGAAACCGTCGGCCAGGGCGTCGAGCGCCAGGGCCTCGGCGGCGGCGAACCAGGCGCCGCTGCCCGCCATCAGGCCGACCGGGTCGACCGGCCGCTCGATCTCCTGCCCCAGCATCAGCGGGAAGCAGCGGCCGACCGCGTCGACGCTCGGCATCAGCACGCCGATCAGCATGGACCGGCCGCAGGCGCCGGCCGGCAGGATGAAGCGCCACAGCGGCGCGACGAAGAACAGCTCGGCCCAGTCGGCGCCGATCGCGGCCTCGCCGGCGGCGAGCGCCTGCTGCAGCCAGGCGTCCCAGCGGCCGACCGTCTCGGGCCGCAGCCCGGCGCCGACGAAATCGGCGCGGGCCGGCAGCTTGCCGTAGAAGCCGCAGGGCCGCCCGGCCGCGATCGCGGCCGGGATGCGGGAGTTTACAGATCCTGCGGGCATCGGAACTGCGACAGCAGCTTGCCGGACAGCGGGTTCATCACGCTGTCGGCCTGGAGGATCAAGGTCGCCCAATGGGTGCCGGCCGCCAGCCGCAGCTGCAGCCGGTCGGAACCGCCGAGGCGCCGCGGGGCCGCCTGATCCAGCAGGCGGAACAGGCCCCAGGCGCCGGTCCGGGACAGGGTCGCGTCCTGGCCGCCGGTGAAGGTGACCGAGGCGCCGCCGACGCCGCCGGTCGCCGGCCAGCGGAAATGCATCGCCGCGGACTGGCCCCGCCGGCTTTCCAGCCGCTGGCCGTCGATGTCGACCACCACCGTCTCGGTCGACGGGTCGGTCTCGGCGACGGTCAGCACGAAGCCGACCGAGGGCTGCGCCCCGGCGTCCTGGAACATGCTGTCGCGGATCGCCGCCGCCCGCTCGAACTGGGCCAGGGTGCCGCGGTCGAGCCGGAAGTCGACATTGCCGGTCGGCCGCACCTTCCACGACCCTTCCGACATGTCGACGAAGGGCGCCAGGTTCTCGGCGAAGAAGCTGTCGATCGCGCCGTTGCGGCCGAACAGCCGGCCGAAGTCGCTGAGCGGGACGTCCTGGGCGGAGCCGGGGGTGAAGGGATAGCGCCCCTCGGTCGCCCGCTGGCACAGGGCACCGGGGCCGCTGCTCCAGACGCCGGTCAGCTGGCGCTTGGCGCCGGTGATCGACAGGTCGGAGCTGGTGCGGCTGACGCCGAGGATCCATTGCCGGATCGGCTCCGGCAGGTTGGCCGCGCCGGCTTCGATCCGGCGGATGGCGACGGCCGCCTGGTCGCCCTTCTGCAGCGAGCCCGCGCCGCCTAGCCCCTGCATCTCGCTGAGCGAGCGGTACAGGCCGCCGAGGTCGCGGATGGCGCTGTCGATCGGCGCCTGGGCGTCGGCCTGGCTGTTCGGCGGCACGTCGACCAACTGGTGCAGCGACTGGAAGTGATCGTTCAGGTAGCGCCGGGCGATGGCCTCGGGCGCGTCCGCCGCGGCCTGCGGCCGGAACAGCGCCTCGAGCTTGCTCGGCGGCACCTTGCCCGGCTGCGCGGCGCCGTCGCCGGCCGGCGACGCGTCGTCGGGCGCCGGCGGCCGCTCCAGCTTGGTCTCCTGCGCCGCCGCGACCAGCAGCAGGCGGATCGGCGAGGTCGGCGCGGCCAGCGTGTTCAGGGTGCGCAGCGAATCGTCGACCGTCCGCATCGGCCGGATGGCGACGTCGCCGATCAGCCGGTCCCAGCGCAGCGCGAATTCCTGGGCATAGAGCGCCGTCGCCTCGCGCTGCAGCTTCAGGCTGGCCTCGCCGCCGGCCGGGGCCGCGGCCGCCTGAGGGTCGAGCACCCAGCCGTCGGCGGCGACGGCGTCGGCCACCTGCGGCAGCTGCGGCAGGAAGGCCTCGTAGAAGCCGGCGCTGGTGTAGATGCCGGGGATGCCGGCGCCGAGGGGCTGCCCGGACCGGCGGGTCAGCACGCCCTCGGCCACCGGCCCGGCATGGTCGGCCAAGCGCCAGCTCGGCTCCCCCACAGCCTCGGGGCTGGCCACGACGGCGTCGAGCACCCGGCGGGCGAGCGAGACGCCCTGCAGCCCGGCGCGGCTCTTCTCGATCAGCTCGCCGTTCAGCCCGATATTGGACAGGGGGCCTTCCAGCAGGGCGTCGAGATGGCCGGCCAGCGCGCGGCGCAGCCCGGCATCGGCATCGCCGGGGAACTGCACGCCCCAGTCGAGGGCCATCCAGCTGCGGACCACATCGCGCTGCAGCGGCCCCTGCTGCCCCAGCATCAGATAGACCTTCAGCGCCTCGTACAGGAACGCCGGATCGTCCTGCCGCCCCGCTAGCACCGTCTCCAGCCGCAGGATCAGGCGCGGCAGCAGCAGGGTGTTGAGGGCGTGGCGATAGGCCGCCCGCGTCTGCACCCCGAGCTTGTCGCTCTGGTCCAGGCCGAAGCCGGCGAGGCGGTCGGGCGCGGCATCGCCGTCGGCATAGCCGGTCGGGATCTCGCGCAGCTTCTGCAGCAGCGGCACGACCGGCCGCAGATCGGCGCTGTCGACCCGGTCGAGCTTCAGCGAGTTGGCCTCCGCGGCGTAGCTGCTGGCGGTCAGCCGGACGTTTTCGATCAGGTCGACATTCCGGCCGTAGCTGGTCGCCCACAGGATGCCGGCCACGGCCACCGCCGCCGCGATCCCGGCGTAGAGGCCGTATTGCAGCCGCCGCCGTCGCCGTTCGGCACGGGGGTCGGCGTTGACCAGACCGGCTTCGGCGAAGACCACCTCGCGCAGCAGCCGGCTGATGAAATAGCTGCGCTTCTGCCCGCCGAGCGTCGGGCGCGGCGGCCGGGCGACGTCGAAGGTGCGCGACATCGCCTCGACCACGCGGTCCAGCGGCGTGCCGACCTGGGTTCCGCTGACGAAGTAGACGCCGCGGAGCATGATCGGCTCCTCGAAGGAGTTCGGGGCGAAGGCCTCCTGCATGAACTGGTGGGTCAGGTGCTTCAGGCTGGCCACCTGCTGCGGGAAGCCGAACACCAGGGCGCGGCGCTGGATGTCGCTCTCCTGCTGCATCCGCTCCAGCAGCCGCTCGCCGAGGCGGCCGACCAGCGCGTCGTATTCGGCCTCGTAGGCCTCCATCGGGCCGCCCTCGCGCTCCGGCTCATGCGCGAAGGTGAAGCCCCAGACGGCCTCCCGCCCCTCGCGGCCGAGATCGTCGAAGAACTCGACGAAGCCGGCCAGCAGGTCGCTCTTGGTCAGCATCACATAGACCGGCAGCCGCAGGCCGAGCTCGCGGTACAGCTCGAGCACGCGCTGGCGGATCCGGGCGGCGTGGTCGAGCCGCGCCTCCTCGGAGGTCGAGGTCAGCTCGCTGATGCCGATCGCCACCAGCACGCCGTTCAGGGGCTGGCGCCGTCGATGGCGCCGCAGCAGCCGCAGGAACCCCAGCCACGCCGCCTTGTCCTGTTCGGCGTCGCTGTCCTGGGTCATGTAGCGGCCGGCGGTGTCGATCAGCACCGCGTCGTCGGTGAACCACCAGTCGCAGTTGCGCGTGCCGCCGACCCCGCCGACCGCCTTGCGGCCGAACTTCTCCGCCAGCGGGAAGCTGAGGCCGGAGTTGACGATCGCGGTGGTCTTGCCCGACCCCGGCGGGCCGATCATCACGTACCAGGGCAGCTGGTACAGCCAGCGCCGGCCGCTGGCGCCGGCGAAGCGACGCCCCTTCAGCGTGGCCAGGGCCTCGCGGAAGCGGCCGGAGATCGTCTCCAGCTCCCGGCCCGCGGCGGCGGCACCGTCGCGCCCGCCGCTCCGCGAGGACTCCGCGGCACCGGCCTCGTCCTTCTGCCCGATCCCGGACAGGGCATTCGAGACCCGCGATTGGACGAGGCTCTGGAAATGCGACTGGATCAGGTAGGTCACGCTGTATCCGACCGGGATCAGCATCGACGCCATGAGCTGGCTGCTGAGGTTGTCGAGCGGAGAGAAGCCCGCGATCGAGATCAGCGGCCCGAGCGTGAAGATCAGGGCACAGACGATCCCGGTGCCGAGGCCGACATAGAGCCATTTCGACCGGAGCGCGCTCTTGATGGACTGCATGGCCGTCCGTTCCCTCAATTCGTCTTGCTGATGATGATTTCGGTCCGGCGGTTCTGCTGGCGGCCCTCCGGCGTGTCGTTCGGCGCCACCGGCTCGGTGCTGCCCCTTCCCTCTTCCCGCACGCGCCCGGGCTCGTTCATTTTCGAGGTGATGATCTCGCCGACCGATTTGGCGCGAGCGACCGACAGGTGATAGTTCGACGGGAAGGCCAGCGACCGGATCGGCGTCGAATCCGTGTGCCCGGTCAGCAGCACCGCCCCCGGCTGGTCGTTCAGCGCCTCGCCGATGCGCAGCAGCAGCGGCTCGAACCGGCTCTTCACCGTCGGGCTGGCGGAGTCGAACATGCCGGCGCCGCGGATGGTGACGACGATCTGCTGGGCGTCCTCGGCCACCGTGACCAGACCTTCGCGGATCTCGGGCTCGAGGAAGCGCCGCAGCTTGTCGCCGCGCATCACGATCACCGGCGGCGGCGCCGCCCGCGCCAGGCTGACCGCGCCGGTCGGCGGCAGCGCGGCAAGCTGGTCGAACACCAGGTCGGAGCGGCCGTTCAGCGCGAACAGCAGCCCGGCATAGAGCAGCAGCAGCAGCGCCGCGCCCGCCGCCCCGACCACCCAGGCCGGGACGATGCCGCGCAGCGGCTTGCGGGCCGCCGCCACGCCCCGCCAGTGGGGGGAGATGTCGCGCTCGAACTCGCCGCGGGCCGCCCGGATCAGGCGGTAGACGTCCTCGCGCAGCACGCTGAGCTCGGAGGCGCCGCGGGACGCGACCCGGAACCGGCCCTCGAAGCCCAGGCTCATGCAGTAGTAGAGCAGCTCCAGCAGGTCGACATTGACGCCCGGGTCCTTTTTCAGCTGCGCCAGCAGGTCGAAGAACCGGTCGCCGCCCCAGGTCTCGCTGAACAGCGACCCGACCATGCTGCGCGTGGTCCAGACGCTGCGGCTGCCCCAGGGCGTGTTCAGGACGATGTCGTCGATGGTGGCGCAGAGCGCGTATTTGCTGGCCTTGATCGCCCGCGGCGCCAGGCCCAGCGGGGTGACCCGGCGCTCGAAGGCGTCGATCTCGCGCAGCACCCGGAGACGCAGCCCCTCGACATCGGGATGGCTGGCGCTGTTCTTGAGCTGGGCGCAGAGGCCGAGCAGCGCCGCCGCGGCCGCGACCAGCGGGCCGAGCCGGTCGAGCGCCAACGCCTCCCAGAACCGCTCGGCCGGCGAGGCCGGGGACGGCGGCACCAGGGTCAGCCGCCCGCCCGGATTGGGCCGGGCGGCGGGACCGCGCGGCAGCAGGACGGTTTCCTCAGTCATCGCCATCCAGCCCTTTCCCTTCCGGATGGGTGCTGCCATCCGTGTCCCTGCGTTCCGGTCCCCGCGGGCGCGAGGTTTCGGCGCGATAGGCGCGCGCGAAGTCGGCGCCGAAGATCCGCAGCGCGTCGTTCTCGAGGCCGGAGACCACGTCGTCGAAGATCCGCCGGTACTCGTCCCAGCCGCGGGCCTTGCGGGTGCCGGGCCAGTGCCAGCCGGCCTGCCCGACTGCCCGCTCGACCGAAGCCGGCGACAGACGGTCGCAGACGCTGCGCAGCGCCTCCTGCAGCGCCGCCAGCATCGCGACCTCGTGCGCCCTGATGTCGGAGAAGGCCTGCTCGACCGCCGCGTCGCCGCGGATGAAGCCCGGGATCTCGACGCAGAGGAGCGTGCGCATCGCCTCCTTCGCGTCCAGCGTGAACTTCAGCGGGTTGTTGCCGGAGCGCTCGATCATCGTGCGCTCGAGGCCGAATTCCTGCTTGGCGAGCCGGCGGGCCGAGAGGATGCCGTGCAGCCCGGCGACGGAATGCAGCAGCATCCGCCCTGCCCGGTCCATCACGGCGGTGAGGTCGGCCGCGCCGACATCCGCCGGCGACAGGCCGCAGGCGGCGAGGAAGGCGGCCACGGCGCGATCGGCGTCACCGCTGGAGCCGGCCGGCTGATCCGCCGCCGGCCGGGGTGGCGGGGCAGGCTGCGCCTCCGGCTGCGGCGGCGGGGCCTCGAGGATGTCGTCGTCGTCCGGGGGACTGACGATGTCGACCCTGGTGAAGGCCGGCGCGGGTTTTGCGGCCGGCGCCGCGCCGAGCTCCGCCATGATGTCCCAGTCGTCGGGGATCGCCTCGACGCCGGACCTGGGCTGCACGAAGACGGCGGCATGCTCCGGCACGTGGTCCGCATGGGAGGCGGCCGGCTTCCGGACGGCCGACCAGTCGTCCGCCGGCGGCTCCGGCGGCGCGCCGAAGCCCGGGGCCGGCAGCAGGTCGCCGTCGATCCCGCCGAGCAGCGGCTCCTCGCGCCGGCTGGTGATGCCGCCGCCGAGCCCGGGCCCCATCTGGACCGTGCCGAGGAAGCTCAATTCCTCCGCCGAAGGCGCGGTGCGTTCCGCCGGCTCGTCGGCCTCGACCGCAGCCGGCGTCGAGCCCGGCGCCGCGACGACGTCGATCCGGTAGCTGCCGATCTGGATGACGTCGCCGGCCTTGAGCGCCACCGGCACCTCCCGCGGCAGCGCCTCGGCCTCGTCGTTGAGGAAGGTGCCGTTGCGGCTGCGGTCGATCAGGACGAAGCGGCCCTCCGCCGGCTCGATCGAGCAGTGATGCTTGGAGATGGTCTGCTGCGCGTCACGCAGAACCAGGCCGTTGTCGTCGGCCCGGCCGATGGTCAGCCCCGACTCCGCCTCGACCAGACCGTCGGGTCCGATGGTCCCAGGCAGGCCGGGCTCGGTGCTGTCTACGCGGAGGACGAGGGCCATGGGGGACACCAGGTCGGTTGCGGGTTGCTACTGGCCACGGATGGCCCAGAGCGCCATTTCGAGGTTCGGGAAGTCGCCGGCGACGTGCAGCGCCAGGCCGCCGGAATGGCGCATGTCCTTCCAGAACGGGCTCTGCTGATCGACCTCGAAATAGGTGACGCCGACATGGAAGGGGATCTGCCGCGGCGCCACCGGCAGCGGGTTGATGATGATCCCCGGCAGCGCGACGTTGACGAGCTCCTTGATCTTCTCGGCCGGGCCGATCTTGATCTGGGTCGGGAATTCGCGGCGCAGCCGGTCGACCTCGACATCGGCGCGGGCGGCCAGGACGAAGGTCGCGGTCGTGAACAGCGAGCGGTCGGCGACCTCGGCGATGTGGACACCGTATTTGTGCTGCCTGAGCGGCACCGGCACCGCCGTCTGCTCCAAGACGGCGCTGAGCGAGGCCCGGATCGACTGGATCACCGGCCGGAAGCTGAGCGCCAGGTCCTCGTGCCTGTAGCCGCCGAAGGCCGGTGGCCGCTTCTCGGTCCGGGCATAGGTCGCCAGCTCGCCGGCGAGCTGGACCATCAGGCCGTACAGCGCTTCCGGATGCACCACCGCGGCGCCGGAGAGGTGCGAGAAATAGGGCTCGTAGCGGTTGATCGCCTGCAGCAGCAGGAAATCGGCGATCTCGGCCACGCCGCGCGTGCCGGACTGCGACACCCGGGCGGCCAGGGCCTCGCCGCGATGGTGCAGCAGGCCGGTGATCTCGGTGATGAAGTTGGCGAGGGTGCGGGAGCCGGCGCAGTCCATCGTCGGCGGGATGTGCGTGTCGTCGAGCACGACCTGCCGGTCGGCCCGGACCTCGACCAGCCGGGCGATCGGCAGGCAGGAGAAGCCGGCCCGGTCCGCCCCGTCCGGCAGCAGCTGGAAGCGCAGCCGCGCCACCTCGATCGAGGCGCCGTCGCGCTCGCCGGCATTGGTGTCGACCAGGTCCTGGTCCGCCACCGCGAAGCGGATCGGCACGTCGGTCGCGGCGCGCCCGTCGGTCTCGACCGCCCCGGGCTGGTACAGCGGCACGGCCAGGTGGATCAGCGAATCCCGCAGATGCTCCGGCACCTCATAGGGGATCGGCTGGTCGGCGTCGTCGGGGATGCTGAACGGCGTGCCGTCCTCCATCACGCCGCGGGCCGTCTCGATCGCGATCTTGCCGAGGCTGAGCAGCTCGCGGTTCAGCCGCAGCTCGGTGACGCCCCAGCCATAGCCGCGCAGGGCGGCCGTCCGGCTGCGGACGAGCTTTTCGACATAGCGGTCGCTCTGCTGGAAATGCTGCGGCCGGAGGAACAGCCCTTCCGACCAGACGACCCTGTTGTCCCAAGACATCCTGCTCGCTCCGCATCATTCGAGGCCGCTCGGGCATGGGCCCGGGCCGGCGATCGAGGATGCGGACACTCTGACGGCTGACGGCGCGGCCCTCGCATGCGCAGTTGATATCCGGTCATTCGGGATCGGGATGCGGCGCACGCGCCGCAACATGCCCGCATATCAATCGCGCATGCAGTCCGGCGCTGAGGCTTCGCTAGATTCCGGAAATCGAACGACCGCCCCTTCCCCCGGATCTTCTTGCCTTTACTGCCGGGACCCGAAGGTGGCGCGAACCGGAAAGCCGCAGTGACGGACATGGTCATGCTCGACGCAGATCATCTGCTGAAGCCGGTCGACGACGGCGATGCGTGCGGCGAGGCCCTCGACTACGATCTGGGCTTCCTCGAGCTCGAAATGGCGTCGCAGGGCAAGCCGGGCCAGCAGATCGGCGATGCCGTCGTGGCCGACGAGCCCCCCGACTGGCGCGAGGTCTGGCGCCTGGGCCTCGACCTCGCCGGCCGCACCAAGGATCTGCGCATCGGCGTGCTGCTGGCGCGCTCGGCCCTCAACCAGTCCGGCTTCTCCGGCCTGCGCGGGGGGCTCGAGCTGCTGGCCGGCTATGTCGAGCAGTTCTGGCCGGATCTGCATCCGCGGCCGGATGCGGAGGATGGCGACGATCAGACGGTGCGCCTCAACACCCTGGCCAATCTGTGCGATCCGGCCGGGCTGATGGCGGAGATCCGCCTGGTTCCCCTGACCGCGTCGCGGCAGTTCGGGAACTTCACGCTGCGCGACTGCATCGAGGCGCAGCGGCCCGGCGAGATCGACCTTGCGGCCGTCGAGCGCGCCTTCGGCGACACCGACCCCGGCCAGCTCGACCAGGCCGGCGCCGATCTCGACGCCGCCCTGGCCGCCGCGATCCGCCTGGACGCCGGCGTCAAGCAGCGCGTCGACATCACCGAGGCCGTCCGCTTCGATCCGCTGATCGCCCTGCTGCGCCAGGCCAAGGAGCTGGTCGACGCCCACCGGCCCAGCGCCGCGCCGGCAGCCGAGGCCCCTGAGGGAACGACGGCTCCCGCGGCCGCCCTGTCCGGCGAGATCCGCGACCGCAACGACGTCATCGGTTCGCTCGACCGGATCTGCCGCTGGTACCGGGCGAACGAGCCGGCCAGCCCGGTGCCGGCCCTGCTGGAACGGGCGAAGCGGCTGGTCTCCAAGGACTTCATGGCTCTGCTCCTGGAGCTCGCGCCGGAGGGCGCCGCTCATTACCGCTCGATCGCCGGCCTGGCGGCCGACGAGAGCCCCTGACGACCGGAGCCGCCCCACACGAGGAGAATGAAGAGATGGCAAAGGCCAGCAGTCAGAAGTTCATCGCGCGCAACCGGGCGCCCCGGGTCCAGATCGAATACGACGTCGAGACCTACGGCTCGAACAAGAAGGTGCAGCTGCCCTTCGTCGTCGGCGTCATGTCCGACCTCGCCGGCAACCCGACCGAGGCGCTGCCCCCGGTGGCCGAGCGCAAGATGATGGAGATCGACATCGACAATTTCGATGATCGTCTCCGGTCCCTGAAGCCGCGAGTGGCGCTGCGGGTGCCGAACCGGCTCACCGGCGAAGGCCAGCTGGCCGTCGACCTGACCTTCGAGAGCATGGACGATTTCTCGCCGGCGGCGGTGGCCCGCAAGGTCGAGAGCCTGAACCGGCTGCTCGAGGCGCGGACGCAGCTGTCCAACCTCCTGACCTACATGGACGGCAAGAACGGCGCCGAGGAGCTGGTCGCCCGGCTGCTGGCCGATCCCGCGCTGCTCAGCGCCCTCGGCCGCGCCCCCAAGCCCGAAACCCCCGAGGAGAAGACGGACGCGCTTCCGTCCCCGGCCCCAGAGACGGAGGAGAACTGACCATGTCGTCCGCAGTCACCAGGTCCGCCGAGGCGCAGGCCGCCCCGGCCACCACGGTCGATCCCGGCGATTTCGCCAGCCTGCTGCAGCGCGAGTTCAGGACCCGGTCGGACCAGGCCCAGGAGGCGGTGGAGACCGCCGTCCGGACCCTGGCCGAACAGGCCCTGCGCGACACCTCGGTGATCAGCGACGACGTCGTCGACACCATCCAGTCGATCATCGCGTCGATCGACCAGAAGCTGTCGGCGCAGATCAACGAGGTCCTGCACCACGAGGAGTTCCAGCAGCTGGAATCGGCCTGGCGCGGCCTGCATCACCTGGTCTTCAACACCGAGACCGACGAGACGCTGAAGATCCGCGTCTTCCCGATCTCGAAGAAGGAGCTGTCCCGGACGCTGCGCAAGTACAAGGGCATCGCCTGGGACCAGAGCCCGCTGTTCAAGAAGATCTACGAGGAGGAGTACGGCCAGATCGGCGGCGAGCCCTATGGCTGCCTGATCGGCGACTATTACTTCGACCACAGCCCGCCGGATGTCGAGCTGCTGTCGGCGGTGTCGCAGATCGCGGCGGCGAGCCACGCGCCGTTCATCTCCGCCGCCTCGCCGCATCTGCTGCAGATGGACTCCTGGCGCGAGCTGGCCAATCCGCGCGACATCACCAAGATCTTCCTGACGCCGGAGCATGCCGCCTGGCGGTCGTTCCGCGACGGCGAGAACTCCCGCTACGTGGCGCTGACCATGCCGCGCACCCTGGGGCGCCTGCCCTATGGCGCCAAGACCAACCCGGTCGACGAATTCGCCTTCGAGGAGGAGTCGGACGGCGGCGACAGCGCCAAGTATCTGTGGACCAACGCCGCCTATGCCATGGGCGTGAACATCACGCGCTCGTTCAAGCTCTATGGCTGGCTGTCGCGGATCCGCGGCGTCGAATCCGGCGGCCTGGTCGAGGACCTGCCGGTTCACACCTTCCCCAGCGACGACGGCGGCGTCGACCTGAAATGCCCGACCGAGATCGCGATCAGCGACCGGCGCGAGGCCGAGCTGTCGAAGAACGGCCTGCTGCCGCTGCTGCACCGGAAGAACACGGATCTCGGCGTGTTCATCGGCGCCCAGACCGTCAACAAGCCGATCAAGTACGAGGACCCGGACGCGTCGGCCAATGCCGAGCTGAGCGCCCGGCTGCCCTACATCTTCGCGACCTGCCGCTTCGCCCATTACCTGAAATGCATGGTCCGCGACAAGATCGGCACCTTCAAGGAGCGGCACGAGGTCGAGGAGTGGCTGAACCAGTGGATCCAGGGCTACGTCCACCCCTCGCCTGAGCTGGGCAGCGAGGAGAGCAAGGCGCAGCAGCCGCTGTCCTCGGCCGAGGTCAAGGTCGAGGAGGTCGCGGACAACCCCGGCTACTACACCGCCCGGTTCTACCTGCGGCCGCACTACCAGCTCGAGGGCCTGACCATCTCGCTGCGGCTGGTGTCGCGCCTGCCGTCGGCCCGCAAGGCCTGACGATCCGCTCCCTCGGCGGAAGGAGGTCGCATGCGGCACGGCTGATCCCCGACAGACTTCAACCCCATCCAGAATCACCAGATGAAGGAAGACGATCATGGCGTTCGACGCGGTCATGTTGTTCACCGCAGCGTCCAAGGACGGCATCCAACCCAAGGGTGAATCCCTCATCCTGAAGGACGGCATCACGCTGGCCGACGAGTGGAGCTTCTCGCTCGAGAACAAGCTCAACATCGGCCCCCACACCAGCGGCGCCGGGTCCGGCAAGGCCGAGTTCGAGGTCTTCACCGTCAAGAAGCAGGTGGATACGGCCTCGCCCCATCTGTACGTGGCCTGCGGCCGCGGCGCCCATTTCAGCAATGTCGACCTGAAGCTGTTCAAGGCGACCGGCTCCGGCACAAGCACGTCCGGCACCAACCTGTTCCTGCACTGGACCTTCAACATGCTGGCCGTGGAGAAGGTCGAATGGTCCTACGCCGAGGAAGCCCCGGAGGAGACGGTCACCTTCCGGTTCGGCGCCTGCAAGGTCATCTACTACAAGCAGAACGACAAGGGTGCCCTGACGAAGCAGGGCGAGGGCATCTGGAACCAGATCGCCAACAGCACAGACTTCACCAAGCTCGTCGCCTGACGGCGTCGCGACCGGCCGGCGCCCCCGGCCGGTCGCCCTTCCCTCGTCCATCCCCACCCAGGTGAATCATGGCCAGAGCCGTCAAGCGGGACCTGGTCCAGCCGTCGCTCCTCGACCGGCTGACCGACGACCAGCCGCGCAGTGCGACCGAGGCGCAGGACCGGCGCAGCTTCTCGGTGCGCCAGCTGCGGGAGGTGATCCTGCGCGACATCTCATGGCTCCTGAACACCAACCAGCTGGCCGCGACCGTGGACCTGCAGCCCTACCCCCATGTCGCCGCCAGCACGCTGAACTACGGCATCTGGCCGCTGGGCGGGCACATCCGTGAAGGTGTCGACGCCAACGCCCTGCGGCAGGAGATCCTCGCCAGCCTGCACCGCTTCGAGCCGCGCCTCTTGCCCGACAGCCTGAGGGTCACGGCGATCGAGGACGGGCAGGACACCGGCTCTCTCCATTTCCGGATCGAGGCCGATCTATGGGCGCATCCGGTGCCGCTGCGCATGGTGATGCGCACCGAGGTCGACCGCGAGCTCGACGTCGTCCGCGTCGTCGAGATGCGCGCGGAGAACGGCTGATGGATCCCAGGCTGCTGCGCCTCTACAACGACGAGCTCGCCTATATGCGCGACATGGGGGCCGAGTTCGCCCGCGCCTTTCCCAAGGTCGCCGGCCGGCTCGGCATGGAGACGACCGAGGTCGCCGACCCCTATGTCGAGCGGCTGCTCGAAGGCTTCGCCTTCATGGCGGCGCGGGTGCAGCTGAAGCTGCAATCGCGCTTCCCGGATTTCACCCAGCATCTGCTGGAGCTGGTCTACCCGCATTTCCTGCCGCCGGTGCCGTCGATGTCGATCGTCCGGTTCGAGCCGGACCCGGAGGCCGGGCGGCTGGAGAACGGCTATCTGGTGCCGCGCGGGACCAAGCTGTTGAGCCAGCTGGCCCCCGGCGCCGTCACCCATTGCGAGTTCCGCACCGCCCATGACGTCCAGCTGTGGCCGGTCGCAGTCAGCGCCGTCGACTACTATGCGACGCCGGGGCAGCTCTCGGCCCTGCGCCTGCCGGGCCGGCAGGCGGTGAAGGCGGCGCTGCGCCTGCGCCTGCGGACCACCAACGGACTGCCCTTCGCCAAGCTGGCGCTGAAGGCCCTGACGCTGCACCTCACCGGGCCCGGCGGCATCGGCGCGGCCCTGGCCGAGCAGCTGGTCGCCGACACCCGCGCCATCGTCGCCCGGCCGGTCAGCCGGCCCTTGCCCTGGCAGGAGACGATCCCGCGGCAGGCGCTGCGGCAGGTCGGGCTGGAGCCGGGCTGGTCGCTGCTGCCCGAGGTCCCCCGCTCCTTCGACGGCTATCGCCTGCTGCAGGAATACTTCGCGCTCGCGGACCGGACGCTGTTCGTCGAGCTCGGCGGCCTGGCCGACGCGGTGGCGCTGTCGACCACCGAGGAGCTCGAGATCGTGTTCGCGCTCGGCCGCGCCGAGCCGCGGCTGGAGCGCCATCTCGGCCCGCAGAACATCGCCCTGTTCGCGACCCCGGCGGTCAACCTGTTCGAGCGCCAGGCCGATCGGATCCATGTCAGCGACAAGCATTACGAGCACCATGTGGTAGTCGACCGAATCCGGCCGCTCGACATCGAGCTGCACTCGATCCTGGAGATGAGCGGCGAGGGCGAGAGCGGCGACGCGGCGCCGATGCCGTTCCTGCCCTTCTACAGCATCCACGAGCACGGGCGGCGCGAGCAGCATTCCAGCTACTACACGGTGCGGCGCGAGCAGCGCCTGCTGTCCGAGCACCAGCGCCTGCACGGCACGCGCACCGGCTATATCGGCAGCGAGACCTTCGTCTCGCTGGTCGACCGCCAGGCCGCCCCCTATTCGGCCGATCTGCGCCAGCTGTCGCTGCGCTGCCTGTGCTCGAACCGGGACCTGCCGCTGCTGCTGCCGATCGGCCGGGGCGAGACCGACTTCACGCTGGAGATCGGCGCCCCCGTGACCAGCGTCCGCTGCCTGTCGCTGCCGAGCCGGCCGCGGCCGTCCTTCGCCAATGGCGATGTCGCCTGGAAGCTGATCAGCCACCTGTCGCTGAATTACCTGTCGATCACCAATTCCGACCGGCCCGACCACCAGGGCGCCGAGGCGCTGCGGGAGCTGCTGCGCCTCTATGTCGATCCGGACGACGCCTCCGCCACGCGCCAGATCGACGGCATCCGGGAGGTCCGGTCGAAGGCCGTGGTCCGGCGCCTGCCCGGCGGCGGGCAGGCCGCGGTGGCGCGCGGCATCGAGATCGGCGTCACCCTGGACGAGGCGGCCTTCGAAGGCGTCGGTACCTTCCCGCTGGCCTCGGTGCTGAACCTGTTCTTCGCCAAATACGTCTCGATCAACGGCTTCACCGAGATGGTGCTGTCGACCCTGCAGCGCGGGGAGGTGATGCGATGGCCGCCGATGATCGGCCGCCGGGCGGTGGTCTGATGCCGGACGCCCTCGACAGCTTCCTCGGCGCGGTCGCGGCCGAGCCGCACGCCTTCGACGTCTTCCAGACGCTGCGGCGGATCGATGCCTTGAGCCCGGACCGCCCGCGGCTGGGGGAATCGAGCCGGCCGGGATCGGACCCGGTGCGGATCGGGCAGCAGCCGGCCCTGGCCTTTCCGACCCGGCCGATCGCAGGCCTGACCGAGGCCGATGAGGAAGGCGGCTCCGCCCGGCTGGCCACCTATGTCTTCGGGCTGTTCGGGTCGAACGGCCCGCTGCCGCTGCATCTGACCGAATACGCCCATCTGCGGCAGCACAATGCCGGCGACGAGACGCTGGTCCGCTTCGCCGACATCTTCCACCACCGCATGGCCTCGCTGTTCTTCCGCGCCTGGGCCGAGAGCGAGCCGACGGTGAGCCACGACCGGCCGCAGCAGGACCGCTTCGCCCTGCAGCTCGGCGCCCTGGCCGGCCTCGGCATGGAGTCGCTGCAGGAGCGGGACGCGATGCCCGACCTGGCCAAGGTCCATTTCACCGGCCGGCTGGCCTCGCACACCCGCAACGCCGAAGGGCTGGGGTCGATCCTCGCCAGCTTCTTCACGGCGCCGGTCGAGATCCGCGAATTCGTCCCGAAATGGGTCCAGCTGCCGCGCGACGCGCTGTGCCTCCTGGGCCGCGACCCGGGCACCGGCACGCTGGGCAGCACGGCCACCGCCGGCGCCCGCATCCAGGTCTATCACCACCGGTTCCGCATCGTCATCGGCCCGCTGGGCCTGGCCCAGTACGAACGGCTGCTGCCCGGCGCCCCCGGCCTCGACAAGATGGCCCAGATCGTCCGCAACTATGTCGGCGACGAGCTGGACTGGGAGGTCAACCTGGTCCTGCGCCGCGACGAGGTGCCGGCGGTCCGGCTGGGCCGCAGCGGCCGGCTCGGCTGGACCGGCTGGATGGGCAAGCGCAAGTCGCGGCGCCACGCCGACGACTTGGCGACGACCCCGCCCCTTCCCGGCCCGACGGAAGCGGCATCCCCCGAAACAGCCTCGTGGAGTCCGTGATGACGGGCATCAGCCGCCGGAACCTGTTCAGCAAGCTGAACGCGCCCTGCTACGCCGCGATCGAGAGCGCCACGGCGTTCTGCAAGCTGCGCGGCAACGCCTATGTCGAGCTGGTCCATTGGCTGCACCAGCTGAACGAGGTCGCCGATTCCGATTTCGGGCGGATCCTGCGCAGCTTCGGCGTCGACCCGGGCATCATGGCGCGCGACCTGACCCGGGCGCTGGACCGGCTGCCGCGCGGCGCCACCGCCGTCTCCGACCTGTCGCAGCATATCGAGGACGCGACCCAGGAGGCCTGGCTGGTCGCGACCCTGGCCTTCGGCGACGACCGCATCCGCTCCGGCCATCTCCTCTATGGCTGCCTGTCGAGCCGCCCGCTCAGCCACGCCCTGCTCGCGATCTCCCCCGAATTCGGCAAGCTGGCGCTGGACCGGCTGCGCGACGGCTTCGAGGCGATCACCCGCGGCTCGCCCGAGGTCACGGCCGCGCAGGCGCTGGTGGAGGCGGCGGACGGGACCTCGCCCTCGGCGGCGCCCGGCGGGCGTGGCGGCGCCCTGGCGCGCTACACCGTGGACCTGACCGCGAGCGCCAGGGCCGGCAAGCTCGACCCGGTGATCGGCCGCGACCCCGAGATCCGGCAGATCATCGACGTGCTGATGCGGCGGCGGCAGAACAACCCGATCCTGACCGGCGAGGCGGGCGTCGGCAAGACCGCCATCGTCGAGGGCCTGGCGCTCAGGATCGTGGCCGGCGAGGTGCCGGCGCCGCTGCGCGACGTCGGCCTGCACGCGCTCGACCTCGGCCTGCTGCAGGCCGGCGCCGGGGTGAAGGGCGAGTTCGAGCAGCGCCTGCGCGACGTCATCGCCGAGGTCCAGGCGGCGCCGCATCCGGTGATCATGTTCATCGACGAGGCGCACACGCTGATCGGCGCCGGCGGCCAGGAGGGCACCGGCGACGCCGCCAACATGCTGAAGCCCGCCTTGGCCCGCGGCACGCTGCGGACCATCGGCGCCACCACCTGGGCCGAGTACAAGCGCTACATCGAGAAGGACCCGGCGCTGAGCCGGCGCTTCCAGGCCATCCCGGTGGCCGAGCCGGACGAGCCGCAGGCCGTCACCATGATGCGCCGCATGGTGCGGACGCTGGAGGCGCATCACGGCGTCGAGATCCTGGACGAGGCGGTGGAGGCCGCGGTCGCGCTGTCGCGGCGCTACATCCCGGCCCGCCAGTTGCCGGACAAGTCGCTGAGCCTGCTCGACACCGCCTGCGCCCGCGTCGCCGTCAGCCGCCACGCCCGCCCCGACCGGCTGGAGCATCAGCGGCAGCGGATCGACGCCCTGACGCTGGAGCTGGAGATGCTCGGCCGCGAGGAGGCCGATGGCGCCGATGTCGGCGAGCGTCGGGCGGAGGTGGAAGAGGCGTTCGAGGAGGCCAGGCAGGAGGCGGCCCGGCTCGACGTCCGCTGGCAGGCCGAGCGCAGCCTTGTCGAGCAGATCCAGCGGGCCCGGGCCGCGCTGCGCGCCGACGGCACCGCCGACCCGGCCGAGCTGCGGCGGCTGGACGGCGAATGGCGCGAGATCCAGGAGGAGGCGCCGCTGGTGCTCGACCGGGTCGACCGCAATGCGGTGGCCGCCGTGGTGCAGGACTGGACCGGCATCCCGGTCGGCCGCCTGCTGAAGGACGAGGCCACCACCCTGCTGTCCCTCGCCGATGCCCTGGGCCGGCGCGTCGTCGGCCAGGACCATGCCATGGAGGCGATCGCCCAGCGGGTGCAGACCAGCCGCGCCGGCCTGGACGATCCCGCCAAGCCGATCGGCGTCTTCCTGCTGTGCGGCCCGTCCGGCGTCGGCAAGACCGAGACGGCGCTGGCGCTGGCCGAGACCCTGCTGGGCGGCGAGGGCAACCTGATCACCATCAACATGAGCGAGTTCCAGGAGGCGCACACGGTCGCCTCGCTCAAGGGCGCCCCGCCCGGCTATGTCGGCTACGGCCAGGGCGGCGTGCTGACCGAGGCCGTGCGCCGGCGGCCGCATGCGGTGATCCTGCTCGACGAGATCGAGAAGGCGCATCCGGACGTGCACGAGATCTTCTTCCAGGTCTTCGACAAGGGCGTGATGGAGGATGGCGAGGGCCGGAAGATCGATTTCCGCAACACGCTGATCCTGCTGACATCGAATGTCGGCGGCGAGTCGATCGCGAAGCTGTGCGCCGGGGCGCGGCCGGAGCCGGAGGTCCTGGAGCGCGCGCTGCATCGGCCATTGCGCGAGGTCTTCCCGCCGGCCCTGCTGGGCCGGATGACCGTCGTCCCCTACTACGCGCTGAGCGACGCCATGCTGGACCGCATCGTGCGGCTGCGGCTGGACCGGATCGCCGACCGCATGATGCAGGCGCACAAGGTGCCGCTGACCTTCGGCGACAGCGTTGCCGAGACGGTCGCCGCCCGCGCGCGCCAGGTCGACACCGGCGGCCGGATGGTCGACGCCATCCTGACCGGCACGCTGCTGCCCGCGGTCAGCCGGCACATCCTCGCGGAACAGCGCGAGGGCCGGCCGATCGGCCCGCTGCATCTCGACGTCATGGACGGCGCATTCGCCCTGAACATCGCCGACCGCCTGGTCGCCGAACCCTCTCCAACATTCGATTGAAGGTTCCCAGACGATGACCGCAATGACTGACAGGTTCTCGGCATGGCTCGCCGGGCTCTGCGGGACGAGGACGATCCGTCCCGAGGACGACCTCGAAGCCCAGTGGGAGGCCATCGAGCTCGACCGGATCTCACGAATGAACCTCGCCCCGGTGGACAACGTCACCTGGGGCGATGAGGTCGAAGACGGCTGCAGGGTCGGCACCCTTCAGGGCCGGCGGGTTGTGGAGGGCACGGTCGATGGACGGCAGGTCGTCATCGAACGATCGCAGACCGGCGAGATGCGGCTGCTCACATCGACTTTGGAAGCCGGAGAGAGTGTCCTGTCCGGCGGGACCGGCACCTTCATTCCGGAAAGGCTCGCCCCGAAGGCCAGGGAGTCCCTGCCGAACGACGACACCTACGAGGTCTATGACGGGGTCTATAACGGCCGGCTGGTCGAGGTGCTGCGCGCGCCCGGCTCGGACAGCTTTCGCATCAAGGAGGTCGAGCGCGACGGCAGCGGCGCGGTGACGCTGGTGAAGGCCGGCGCCCTGGTCAAGCCCGCCCGGGCGGGCAGCGCGGAGTTCGTCGACTGGGTGACTGTCCTGCCGGCCACCCCGCTGTCCGCAGGCGCCTCGGCAATTGCCGTCCCGGACGGCGAGAAGCCCAAGACGGTCACCAAGGCGAAGGCGACCACCGGAAGCCCGATCAAGGAGTTTCCGAAGAGCGGCCTCGTCGAGATCGGCAAGGACGAGAACCGCAAATTCTACATCCCGGTTCACGTCCGGACGCGAAAGGTCGAGAACACCTTGGGAGGCCCCCGCGTCCAGGACGACCCGGCGGAGCTCGTCTACGCCGAGTACCGTCCAACGGCGCCGGGCATATGGGGCGAAGGCACGCTGGTCCTGGAGAGCAAGCCGGGCGCGAAGGACGAGGCCGACGGACCGGCCGTAAAATACGACGCCCATAACGGCCGCTGGGTGTCGCCCGAGGAGTACCGGAAGGCCGTGGACCACTTCGTCCACGCCACCATGGAGGCCGTCGACCAGGGCATCATGATCTGCTTCAAGGACAAGATCGACGACGCCCTGGCCCTGCAGATGGAGGCTTTCAGGAGTCAGGTCCGGGACCTGAGCCGGCAGGCCATCTCCAACGAGATCACCGAGGCCAAGTTCCAGGAGGGCGTGTCCAAGATCCTCTCCGACATCGGCAAGAAGGGCGAGGACACCAAGTACAGGAACAGGTCGGACCAGCAGATCAACTGGACGCGCGTGTCCCAGGTGGTGTCGCCGCTGATCGCCCTCACCATGGGCGCCGTCTCAATGTACCTGATCCAGCAGTACAGAGCCGACAGACTCGCGGCTGCTCCGTAGCCGCCCAATATCGCCACGCACCCCCTGCAGTCCGGCGACCAGGCGCGATCGCACCCGCAGCAGACCCGGTGGAACATCACCATGCCCCTGTCGACGATCGAAACCCTGCTGAAGGACAACCGTTTCGCGGCGGTGACCTCGGCCGCGTTCCAGCTGAACGAGGTCTATCTCCGGCGGCTGAGAGGCGTCGAGCGGCTGGGCGAGCCATTCCTCTACGAGGTGACGCTCGCCAGCCCCGACCCGATCCAGACCTTCGCCAAGGTGCCCGGCCAGAGCCTCACGGTCGGCCTCAAGCTCAAGGGCACGGCGACGCGCTTCTTCCACGGCATCGTCACCCGGTTCCAGTATCTCGGCCTCGACGACACCGAGCGCCTCAACTACGTGGCGGAGGTGCGGCCCTGGCTGTCGCTGCTCGACTATCGTCGCAACAGCAGGATCTTCCAGAACAAGACCAGTCTCGAGATCATCACCCAGATCTTCCGGGAGCATAAAGGCACCTTCAAGGGCCGGCCCACCGGGCGCCTTCCGCGGCGCCCCTATTGCGTCCAGTACGACGAGACCGACCTGGCCTTCGTCAGCCGGCTGATGGAACAGGACGGCATCTACTATTACTTCGAGCATGCGGAGAACCGGCACGACCTGGTGCTGGTCGACGACGCCTCGAGCCACAAAGCCTGCACGCCGCAGGTGGTGGAGACCCATCACAATCTCCGGCCGGCCCGGAACCTCCACCAGGAGGATCTGATCCTGCGCTGGGAGGAGGTGGTGTCGATGCAGCCGGACAGGGTCGTCCTCAACGACTACGACCACGAGCAGCCGAGGGCGAATCTCGAGGCCGTGGCGCGCGTCCCGTCCGTGAAGGTCGGCGGCATCCCGCCGCACAAGAGGTCGACGGGCGTCTTGAGGCTCCCCGCCGGCGCACCGGTCATGGCGGCCAAGACGACGACCGCCCGGGGCGGCGCCTCGCCGACGCAGGAGACCTTCATCTATCCGGGCCGCTACATCGAGAAGAAGGACGGCGATTTCTACGCCACGATCCGGGCCGAGGAACTGGCCTGCAACGCCTATCGCGCGCGGGTCGAAAGCACGGCGCGGCAGATCACGACCGGATCGATCTTCACCGCGGCGAACCCGTTCTACTACGGCGACGTCGGGTCCCGCCCCAGGCCCACCGAGCGCTTCCTGGCCGTGGGGAACGAGTTCACGGTGGTCGGCGAGGTCGGAGAGGTCGGCGGTAGCGGGGAGAACGCCGTCGACGCGAAGGGCGACCGCTTCCTCTACCGCAGCATGATCGAGATCATCCCCGCGACCACCCAATACCGCCCGCTGCGCCGCACGCCGGCGCCGGTGATCCAGGGGCCGCAGACCGCCGTCGTCGTCGGCCCCAAGGCCGAGACCATCACCACCGACAAGCTCGGCCGCATCAAGGTCCAGTTCTTCTGGGATCGCGAGGGCAAGAAGGACGACAACAGCTCCTGCTGGATCCGGGTCGCCCAGAGCTGGGCCGGCAAGGGCTTCGGCGGCCTGATCATTCCGCGGGTCGGCCAGGAGGTCGTGGTCGATTTCATCCACGGCAACCCGGACTGGCCGCTGGTGACCGGGGTCGTCTACAACGCCGCCAACGATCCGCCCGAGACCCTGCCGGCGGACAAGACGCGGTCGACCTTCCGGACGCACACCGACCGCGGCGCGGTCAACGCCTATAACGAGCTGCGCTTCGAGGACAAGCAGGGGCAGGAGGAAGTCTATCTCAAGGCACAGAAGGACCACAATGTCGAGGTCGGCGACGTCTATTCCATCGACGTCAAGACGCAGTACGTCCTGACCTCCTCTCCCACCGCGATGGCGCCGGGGCCGGCCGCCGCGACGACGCCCGGCAGCAGCCGGATCGAGGTCACCCCCGACAAGATCCGCTTCGTGGTGAACGGGCTGACCGGGCCTCAGATCATCGAAATCAGCGCCACGGGCATCGCCATGATCGGCACCACGATCGGCATGATGGCGAGGCCCGCCCGCGCCGGCGCCATCGTCTCGATGCCGCCGGCGATCCCGGCCCCGCCCACGCCGGCCTTGGTGCAGGCCCTGGCTGCGGCGGGGCTGCCGCCGCCCGCCCCCGAATTGCCGACGCCGCCGCCATCGCCGAAGCTGGCGCCGGTGTGACCGCGGGCCATGGCCCCCCCTCGCCGCCTGGCCCGTATCGCGGGCTGCGTCCTGGCCGCGGCCCTGCTGGCCGGCCTGGCGGCGATCCATGTCTCGAACCACCGCGTCGCCGACCGGGCGCGCGCCGCGATCGAGCGGGCACAGGCGGCGACGCCCGCACCGGAGGCGGCGCCGGACGAGCCCGCGGCCGCGCTGCCCGCCCTGGATGCGCTGGCCGCTTCGCCCCTGGCGGCTCCCGGACCCCTGCCCTGGTGGCGGCACCTGAGCCTGAACGCCGCGCCGCTGGACGATCTCTCCGCCGCGACCGCCGAGCTCGACCAGGAGCTGCTGCGGGACGCGTTCCTGCGCCGGCTGGCAGAGCGCATCCTGGCCCGCATCGACCGGCCGGATATCGCCTCCGACCTCGCCTTCGACGGGCTGAAAGCGGCGCTGGCCATCGGCGGCGCCGGCCCGCGGCAGGACGGGCTGATCCGGCTGTGGGCATCGACCGACTGGTCGCTGACCGCGCCGGACGCGTTGCGCCAGCCGCTGCTCGGGCTGCTCGACCGCGCCCTTGCCGCCGACCCGCGCCTCACCGTCCCAGTCGATATGACCGTCGTGGAGGGGATCCGGGTCCGGCTGCGCCGTGAGCCGCTGTCGGCCAGGGCCTATGCCGCGATCCGCACCTCGGACGCGGCCCAGGGCCTGCCGCCCTTCCGCGCCGACCTCGTGCTCGGGGCGGACGGCTGGGCGGTGCGGCGCCGGTCGGGCGCCTCGCTCGCCACGCCGATCCCCGGGCTGCTCACCGCCGACGGCTTCCACCGGGTGGTCGTGCCGGCGCTGATGGACCTGTCCACCTCTCTCGACTCCGACCACTGGGTGCTCGGCGCGGCGCCGGCGGAGAGCGGCGACCTGACGGCGTCGGTGCTGGCGCTCTATCTCGACGACGTGGCCCGTGCCTGGGACGGGCTGCAGGACGACCTCGAGCTGACGCCGGCCGCCGATCCGGAGACGGCGACGCGCCTCCTCGCCGCGCTGAGCCGATCGTCCGGGCCGCTGCTGCGCCTTGCCGTCGCCGCCCGTCGGGCCACGCTGTTCGATCGCGGCCGGGGCGACGACGCGGCCCTCGCGGCCCTGGCCCGGAAGCTCGGCGGGCTGCGCCTGTGGACCGCCATCGACCGCCGCTATGCCTGGCTCGACGGTGCAGAACCGCAGGGTGCCCCGTTGCTCGACGACGCCATCCGCCGCTTCGTCGCGACCGCCGGCAGCATGCCGGCCGAAGCCGCGGCGCCGGCTCCGGCCCTCGACTGATGCCGCGGGATCTGATCGAGGTCGCCCCCTCCGGCACCGTCACCGGCGCGGCCGGTACGGTCTGCCTCTGCCGTCCCGAGATCGGGCTCTGGGCCGTGGCCGCGGACGATCCACGATCCCTCCGACTGGTCGAGGCTCTCGCCGCGCTCGACGGCGCGGTTGACGAAGCGCAGCTGGCCCGCATCGCGCGGCGGAAGACCGGCGTCTCGGCGGCGATCGCGCTGCTGCGGCCACCGCATCTGCTATACCTGCGGCTGGGCGGCGGCAGCGCCCATCGCCTAGGCCGCGCCGGCCTCATCCCCCTAGTTGCGAGCCCGGATGTCGAGCCGATGCGCGTCCGGCTCGACGCCGATGATCGCATCATCCTCGGCGCGCCGGCCATCGCCGACGTCGTCGACGGGACCGCGCTGCTGCTTGAGCGGCTGCCGCCGAACGCCGCCGCCAAGCTGCTGGTGCAGCGCGCCGAGGCGGCCGGCCGGCATGGCAGCGGAGCGGTGGTGCTGGCGCTGTCCGACCGGCCGCAGGCGTCGACGAGACCGATGGTGATCTCCGCGCCGGCCCCTCCCCGGCCGCCATCCCGCATTCGGCCCGTGGTGGTCAGCGCCGCAGCAGCCGTCGCTTTGTCCTTCACCGCGGTGCTCGGCCTCGCCGTCTTCCGGGAGACCTCCGAACCGACGCCGCAGCACGAGGTCGCGCAGGCGCCGTCCCAGGAGAGCGCGCCGGCCCCGGCGGATGAGGGCGATCTGGCCGCGGCCGACCGCCGCTTCGCCCAGACGGCGCAGCTGGCCGTGGCCGTCGCGGCGATCGACCGCACGGTGCAGCAACTCGACCTGCCGATCGCAGGGGATCATGCCGCCGCGATCCGCCCCTTCGCTCCGGCAGCGCTCGACGCGCAGGCCCGGGCGCTGGCCGCGCGCCTGCCCGGCTGGCCCCTGGCCGTGCCGCTGCGCGTGCCCTTGCGGCTGTCCAGCCCCTTCGGCCTGCGGGTCCATCCGGTGACCGGCATTCCGGCCCTGCATGCCGGGCTGGACCTGGTGGCGCCGGCGGGAACCCCGATCTATGCGGCCGGGGACGGCCGCGTTCTGCGGGCCGGGCCGGTTGGCGGCTACGGCAACATGGTGGAGATCCAGCACGCCGACGGCCTGGTCACGCGCTACGGCCACATGCAGTCGATCGCGGTGGAGGCGGGGCAGGAGGTGACGGCGGCCACGGTGATCGGCCAGCTCGGCTCGACCGGCGTGTCGACCGGCCCGCACCTGCATTACGAGATCCGGCGCGCGGAAGAGCCGGTCGACCCGATGCCCTTCCTGCAGGCCGGACAGGCGCTGAAATCCATGCTGGCCGCCGTCGTCCGGAACTGAAAGGGCGGCCCGGGGCCGCCCTCCATCTTTTCCGAACCGATCCGAGGCTCAGCTCGCCCCGGCCGCGGCGACCGGACCGGCCGGGGTGGCGGGCGCGGCGACGGGAAGGGCCTGTGCCGGTTCGAACACGCCGGTTTCGCCGAGATCGGACGGCTTCGCAGCGGCTCCCGCCTGCGCCGTCCCGGGAACCGGCTGCCCGTCGCCGATGGTGTTGACCAGGCCGGAGACGGAGACGATCAGGCCGCTGAGGTCGTTGATCGTCGACGCCTGCTCGGTCCAGCCGGCAGTCTGGTCGCCGGTGGAGATCCGGGCGCGGACCATGCCGCGCCGGACCTGGCGCTCCGCCTGCCGCAGCGCCGCATACTGCGCCGGGGTGCCGTTCTGGCCGAGATTCGCCCTGGCCTCGATGACCAGCTTTTTCAGGTAGCTCAGCCGCTGCTGCACCGTGTCCATCGCGCGGTCGAGCGTGACCCGCGACGACTGTGCCTTGCGGGCGATGACCTCGAGCGGCAGCGTCGTGACGGCGACGGGCGTCGCCGGTACGGTGTCCGCGGCCTCGGGCCCCTTGCCGTATTGGGAGAACGGCTTCGGGTCCGGCAGCCGACCGGCGCAGGCGGCGCAGAGCAGGCCCAGACCGAGCACGATCATCGGCGACTTGAACGGAGACATCGGCAGCGCCTTCTCGAAGATGGGGTCGCAGAAGCCCGACATCCTGGTCCCGGCATGGCCGCTGCGGAGCATGCGGAATTGACATGATCGTATCCAGGCCGAAAGGCCGGTGAATTCTGGTCCGCTCACAGATCACAACGCATATTCCCCGAGAACAGCCCGGACCTGGAGGCAATTATGCCAATCGCAAAACGCGTCTTTGCGGTTCTTTTCTTCCTGTTATTGACGACACCGACCTCGATCGCACAGCAGACCGCATCCGCACCGGTCTCGGCGGTGCCGGACCCGACGACCCGGCCATACTATCTGGCCGCCACCCTCACGGGCGCGTTCCGGACCGACCCTCTGCCGATCGGCGTCCTGGCCGGCGGGCGTATCTCGGTCGTCGGCCTGGCCGATGACTGCGTCGGCAACATCACGCCGGAACGCCCCGATGCGACCATCGATCTCGAGGATGTCGGCGGCCCCGTGAATTTCTACGTGGCGGCGGGCACGGACACGGCCCTGGTGGTCCACACGCCCGCGGGGCAGTGGCTGTGCACCGACGACAGCGAGGCGGGCGGCGTCAACCCGGCGATGACGCTGACCGCTCCCGGAAACGGCCGCTACGCCATCTGGGTCGCGTCGGTCGAGGCGCCCGACCGGCCGGTGCCGGCCGTGCTGGTGGTCAGCGAGTTTCCGCCGGCCTGGTAGCCGAGGCCATGACCCCCGATCCGATCCGTGACTCCGCGGCGTCGTCGGCCGAGGAGACACGCCTGGTCGCGCCGAGCGCGCCGGCCGAAGCCGGCCCGTCGCTGGCGCCGGGCACGGTGGTCCTGCACACCTATCGGATCATCCGGCTGATCGGCCGCGGCGGCATGGGCGAGATCTACCAGGCCGAGCATTGCGACCAGCGGACGCTGCACGCGATCAAGATCATCCGGCCCGACCTGGTCGGCGACGAGTCGATCGTCAACCTGTTCCTGCGCGAGGCCGAGGCCCTGCGCAAGATCCGGCACGCGGCGATCGTCAGCTATGACGGGCTGTTCCGCGACGCCGGCGGCCGGCTGCACCTGGTGATGGAGTATGTCGACGGGCCGTCGCTGCGCGACCGGCTGCGCGAGGGCCCGCTGGCGCCGTCCGAGATCGCCCAGCTGCGCGACCGCCTGGCCGCCGGCCTGGCCGAAGCGCATGACAAGGGCATCTATCACCGCGATCTGTCCCCTGACAACGTGATCCTCGAGCACGGCCTGCTCGAACGGGCGAAGCTGATCGACTTCGGCATCGCCCGGTTCGCCGACCCCAGCATGCGGACCCTGATCGGCAGCCGGTTCGCCGGGAAGCTCTCCTGGGCGTCGCCGGAGCAGATCGGCCTGTTCGGCGCGCAGGTCGACGGCCGGTCCGACATCTACAGCCTGGGCCTCGTCCTCGCCGCGGCCGCGCGCGGCCGGCCGCTGGAGATGGGCAAGACCATGATGGCCACGGTCGAGGCCCGGAAGATGACCCCGGACCTGGACGGCGTGCCGCCCAGCCTGGCCGGCCAGATCACCCGCATGCTGGCCCCGGACCCGCGCGACCGGCCGCAAACCATGCGCAGCCTGGTCGATGCCGCGGAGCCCGATCGGCCTCGCTGGACCGAGCGGCTCCGGCCGCGGCCGATCCTCGGCGCCGCCCTCCTGCTCGCCGTGGCGGTCTTCGGAGGCGTGTGGTGGTGGTCGGGTTCGGGCTCTCCCCCGGCCGCGCCCGCGCCGATGATATCGGCATCGCCGGGCTCGGCCGGGCCGGCCACGCCGCAGGAGTTGGACCGCCGGCAGCTGCCGCGGATCCTGGCGCTGGCGCCGGCCGAGATCTTCGCCGCTGGCCGGCGCTTCCTGACCGAGCAGCGCGACGCCGACACGGCGCTGGTGCTGTGGGAGGAGGCGTCGCGGCGCGGCAGCGGCGACGCGGCCTTCGGCCTCGCGCAGTTCTACGACCCGCAGGTCCGGTCCACCGGTCCGAACCCGTTCAGCACCCCCAACCCTGCCAAGGCGCGCGAGTTCTACGCCTTGGCCCTGCAGCGCGGCATCGGCATCGCCCGGGCCCGGCTGCAGGCCCTCGACAACGCGGAATCAGCGCGATGACGACACCTGCCTTCCGGCTCCGGCTCGCCGCCCTGCTGGGTCTGGCCTGGCTGGCAGCCTTCGCCGTCCCGTCGGTCGCCCAGGATCCGCCCGCCGGCGCCCGCAAGCCGCTGCTGATGGCCGGCACGACGAGCCTGTGGCAGCGGGTCCTGGCCCGCCCGGGCGCGCGGCCGTCCCAGGTCCCGGGCGGACCGCCGGCCGAGGCCGAGATCTCGCCGCTGACCATGCTGTTCGTCTATGCCCGGACGGCGGGCGACGGCGGCAACTGGCTCGAGGTCGGGGCCACGTCCGGCGGCCGGACGCTGGGCTGGCTTCCCGAGGCGGAGGCGATCGACTGGAAGCAGACCCTGGTGGTGAACTTCACCAATCCGGTCAATCGCGACCGCGCCCTGTTCTTCAAGGACTCCGCGCCGCTGCTGTCGATCATGGAGGCCACGGACGCCGAGGCCCGGACCGCCGCCCTGCGCCAGACGGCGATCACCGGAACGCTGCCGCCGGACAGCCCGATCGCGGCGATCGAGCCGTCGGCCTGGGTCGATCCGGCCAAGGCGTTCTACCTGCTGCCGATCCTGAACTGGACCGACGGCTATTTCGCCAAGGGCTTCCCCGGCCTGGCCCTGCAGGTGGCGGCGACCTCGCTGCAGGAGCCGGCGGATCCGCCGCCGCAGCAGACCGACCCTGGCAGCGCGGCGCAGGTGATGGCCGGCTACCGCGCCGGCGTCGTCTTCGTGGTCGACACCACCGTGTCGATGGATCCCTATCTGGCGCGGACGCGCGAGACCATCCACGCCCTGATCGAGAAGCTGCATGCCGAGGAGGGCGACAGGCTGAGCCTCGGCCTGGTCGGGTTCCGCGACGTGCTCGAGGACGGCCGTCCGGACGAGTACATCGCCAAGGTCTTCGCCACCCTGGCCGACGGGCTCGACCCGAAGGGGTTCCTGGACCGCTTCGACGCGGCCAAGGTTTCGCATGTCGACAACCGCGACTTCCGCGAGGATTCCTTCGCCGGGGTCAAGGCCGCGCTGGACGACATCGACTGGACCGGCGTGGCCGGGCGGCTGATCGTCCTGATCACCGATGCCAGCCCGCGCCGGGCCAACGACCCCTACTCCTCCACCCATCTCGATCCCGACCAGCTGCGGCTCTTGGCCCAGTCGAAGGGCGCCGCGGTGCTGGTCATCCACCTGGAGACCGCGGCCGGCAAGGACGACCACGCCGCCGCCGAGGAGGCCTATCGGCCGCTGTCCGACTATCCCAATGTCGGCAGCCTGTACTTCCCGATCGAGAGGGGCGACCTGCGCAGCTTCGGGTCGGTGATCGACCGGATCGCCGGGATCATGCTCGGGCAGATGCAGTCGGCCGCGGAGGGCCAGGTGGCGGCCGCGACGGATGCGCCGGCCCCTGCCGACACCAAGGCCGACGATCCGAGCCGGGAGGCGCTGGTCCGCACCGGCCTGGTCGGGCGTGCCATGCAGCTCGCCTATCTCGGCCAGAAGGAGGGCGGCCGCGTCCCCCGCCTGTTCTCGTCCTGGATCTCGGACCGCGACATCGCCAACCCGGCCCGCAAGGCGCTCGACGTGCGCGTCCTGATCAGCAAGAACCAGCTGTCGGACCTGCAGACGACGCTCAACGCGATCATCGATGCCGGCGAAGCGACGCGGGTGGCGCCGAACGACTTCTTCCGCCAGCTGCGCAGCGCCGCCGCGACCATGGCCCGGCGGCCGGAGGGGGTGGGCCGGGAGGATGCGCGGCACCTGGCCGATCTCGGCCTGATCGGCGAATACCTCGAAGGCCTGCCCTATCGCAGCCGGATCATGGAGCTGACCGAGGACGACTGGCTGTCCTGGAGCTTCGGCCAGCAGCGCCAGTTTCTGGACGACCTGCAGGCCAAGGCGACCCTGTACCAGCAGATCTACGACAACACCGACCTGTGGATCGCGCTCGACGACCAGCGGACCGGCGGCGACGCGGTCTATCCGATGCCGCTCGATGCGCTGCCATGATCACCCCCGTCTACACGCTGCGCGACGTGGTGCTGCGGCGCGGCGCCGGCAAGGCCGGGTTCGAGCTGCATGTCAGCAACCTGGTGGTGCCGCGCAGCGAGATCCTGTTCCTCAACGGCCAGTCCGGCTCCGGCAAGTCGACCCTGCTCGATCTCCTGGCCGGGACGCTGGCGCCGGACCGGGCGGAGATCTTCGAGCTGGCGGCGCTCGGCCGCCCGCCGCTGGATCTCGCCGCGCTGTGGCGCCGGCGGCGGCATGACGCGTTCGCCGCGATCCGGGCCAGCAGCATCGGCTATGTGCTGCAGACCGGCGGCCTGCTGCCCTATCTCTCGGTGGTCGAGAACATCGCCCTGACCGCCCGCCTGGCCGGGCGCTACGATCCCGGCCATGTGCGCGAGCTGGCGGACCGGCTGGGCCTCGGCCGGCTGCTCGGCCTCCGGCCGGACCGGCTGTCGGTCGGCGAGCGGCAGCGGGTCGCCATCGCCCGCGCTTTGGCCCATCGCCCGGACGTGCTGCTGGCCGACGAGCCCACCGCCTCGCTCGACCCGCCGACGGCCGACCGGGTCTTCGCCCTGCTGGTCGAGACGGTCGAACGGTTCCGCACCACCGCCGTGATCGCCTCGCACGACTGGTCGCGCACGCAGGCCAGCGGGCGGCGGACCATAGGTCATGCCCTGCGCCGCGAGGACGACGTGGTCCGCGCCTATTTCTGGACCTGAGCCGATGGCCGGACGCATTGCCATGGCGACGCGCCTCGCCACCCGGGATTTCGGCCATGACTGGCGCATCGCCTTGTGCCAGGTGCTCGGCCTCGCGGCCGTGCTCGCGCCCCTTCTCGTCCTGTTCGGGCTGCGCTTCGGCCTGATCGACACCCTGGCCCAACGGCTGATCGAGGATCCGCGCAACCGCGAGATCGTCCCCGCCGGAAGCGGCCGCTTCGACGACGCCTTCTTCGCCGGGCTCGCCGCCCGGCCGGACGTCGCCTTCGTCACCCCGGCGACCCGGGCGATCGCCGCCGGCCTCACCCGGCTGCGCAGCGAGGCGGGCGGCCGCACCCTGTCCGGCACGCCGCTGCTGCCGACCGGGCCGGGCGACCCGATGCTGGGCACAGCCGAGCCCCCGGCCGCCGACGCGGTGGTGCTGACGCGACGGCTGGCCGAATCCCTGGCCGTCGTGGAGGGGGGCGGGCTGGTCGCCGAGATCACCCGCCAGCGCGACGGCGTGCTGGAGGCGCAGCGCATCCCGCTCATCGTCGCCGGCATCACCGACCAGCCGGTCTCGCCGGGCGAGGCGATCCTGGCGCCGCTCGACCTGCTGATCGCCACCGAGGACTGGCGGGACGGCTATGCCGTCGATGACCGCGGCTGGCCCGGGGCGCCGCGGCCGCAGGCCGAGCGCAGCTTCGCCCGCTTCCGCCTCTATGCCCGCTCGATCTACGACGTGGCCGGGCTGGAGCAGGCGTTCCGAACCCAGGACATCGCGGTCCGCACGGCCGCGGCCGACATCGCCCAGATGCAGTCGCTGGACCGCAATCTCGGCATCGCCTTCTGGCTGATCGCCGGTTGCGGCGGCTTCGGCTACCTGATCTCGCTGGCGGCCGGGCTGCGCAGCCATGTCGAACGGAAGCGGCGCGACCTCGCCCTCTTGCGGCTGATCGGCCTGCCGACCCGCGCCCTGGTCGCCTTCCCGGTCACCCAGGCGGTCCTGATCGCGCTGCTCGGCCTGATCTTTGGCGGCGCGGTGTTCCAAGGGGCCGCCACGGTCCTCAACACCATGTTCGCCACCGAGCTGCTGCCCGGTGAGCGCATCTGCCGGCTGCTGCCCATCCACCTCGCCGTGGCCGCGGCGGCGACGATGGCGGCGGCGCTGCTGTCGGCCAGCTGGGGCAGCCTGCTGGCGGCCCGCATCGAAGTCTCCAAGGAGCTGCGCGATGGCTGAACGCCGACCATCGTCCTTCCGGGGCCTGCTGATCGGCGCGGCGCTGCTGGCCGCCGCGCACCCGGCCGTTGCCGACGACGTCCCTTGGCCGGTGGAGGCCTACAACCCCGCCCCGGCGGAGGGCGACGTGGTGCTGCCGATGCCCTGCGGCGGCGCCATGGCCTTCCGCCGCGTCGCCCTGCCCTCGACCGGGGTGCTGGACGATGTCCGGGTCCAGTTCGGCGACGCACAGCCCGAGCTCGGCTTCTTCAGCGACCGGCGGTTCGACGTGATCGCCGGCGCGTTCGGCGACCCCGCCGTCCCCGGCACCCGCTATTTCCTGATCGGCAAGTACGAGGTCACGCGCGCGCAATGGGCCGCGTTGTCCGGCGATGCCTGCCCGGATCCCGGGATGCGGCAGCGCGTGCCCCAGACCGAGGTCTCCTGGTTCGACGTGGTCGGCTTCGCCAACCGCTATTCGCAATGGCTGCTGGCCCATGCCCGCGACGCGCTGCCTGCGGAATCGGGCACGCCCGGCTTCCTGCGCCTGCCGACTGAGGACGAGTGGGAATACGCCGCCCGCGGCGGCATGGCCGTGTCCTCCGAGAATTTCCTGGCTGCGCGATTTCCGATGCCGGAAGGCGCCGCCGACTATGTCTGGTACCAGGGCACCGGCTCGGCCGAGGGCCGGCTGCACCCGATCGGCCTCCTCAAGCCCAACCCGCTCGGCCTGCACGACATCCTGGGCAACGCCGCGGAGATGATGCTCGAATCCTTCCGGCTGAACCGGCGCGGCCGGCTGCACGGCCAGGCCGGCGGCTTCATCGCGCGCGGCGGCGACTACAACACGCCGCTGAGCCAGATCCGGACCGGGATGCGGGTCGAGATGCCCTATTACGCCGCCGGCGCCGCCACGGCCACGGAAAGCCGGCAGCTCGGCTTCCGCTTGGTGGTCGCGGCGCCGGTGGTGACCTCGCCCGAGAAGCTGGATGAGATCGAAAAGGCCTGGGAAGCGATGCCGTCCTCCGGCGAGGCCCCGTCGACCGCGCGCCGCGAGGATGCCGCGCTCGGCACCCTCGACCGCCTCGCCGACCAGGCGGGCGACGAGACGGTCCGCGCCCAGCTGCGCGACGCCGGCCGGTCGATCCGCGAGGCGCTGGTCGACCGCAACGATGCGCGGGACCGCACCATCCGTCTGCTGATCAATGTCGGCGCCCTGCTCGGCAACAAGCTGCGCGTCGACCATCAGCGCCTGCTGGCGGTGCAAAGGGCGATCGAGGGCGTGGCCCGGCCGGCGCTGCGGCAGCTGCAGGCGCGGCGCCAGGACGCCCAGATCCGCAAGGCCATCGCCGACGCCACCGCCCGGATCGGGGAGATGGAGGACCAGCGGGACGGGCTGGAGGAAACCGTCAGGACCTCCCGGGAGACCTATCTCGATACCGTGCTCAGCACCGGCAGCGACTATTCGGACGAGGTGATCGCCGCCCAGTTGCCGGCGCTGAAGGCCGAGCTGCACGCCCGCGGCTCCGACGCGCTGCTGCCCTATGTCGACATCTTCGTCCGGCATATGCGGCGGATGCGCGACAACAGCGCCGCTGCCCCGCAGAGCCTGATCGACGACCTGACCCGGTAAGGCGGCGGCGCGCTTGCCGCCGCCTTACCGCCTTCAGGCATCGATCACAACGGTTCCCCTGGCCTGGCCGATGCAGGCGAGGAAATAGCCGTCCGCGATCTCGGCATCGGACAGGACGACCTGGCCCTCCATGCTGACGGTGCCGCTCAGCTTCTTCATCCGGCAGGTGCCGCAGACGCCGGAGCGGCACGAGCTCTGGGCCGGGATCGCATGGCGGTCGGCGGCGTCGAGGATGGATTCGTCCGCACCGCAGTTGATCGTCCGGTCGCTGTTCAGGAAGACCAGCCTGACCTCGGCGGGAGCCACCGGGGCCGGCGCGGCCGCGGCGGTTGCTTTCGGCACCGGCGGAGCCTTCGGCGCCTGGGGCGCCGGCAGCGCGGGCGCGGAGGCCGGCGCACCGCCGAAGCTCTCCTCATGGTAGCGGGCCATGGGGAAGCCCCGCGCCTGCAGCAGCATCCTGATCGTCGCCATGTAGCCGGCGGGACCGCAGACGAAGACCTCGCGCTCCAGCACGTCCGGCGCCAGCAGCCGCAGCAGCGCCTCGCTGAAATGGCCGGTCGGGCCGTTCCAGGACTGCCCCGGGGACACCCGCGAAGGCACGACCGCGAGGCGCAGGGCATCGCCGAGGCGCGAGCTGAGATGCTGCAGCTCCTGCGCGAAGATGACGTCGTCCGGCGTCCGGACGTTGTTGATCAGCACGATGTCGGCGGCGCAGCCGGTGTCGGCGAGCCAGCGGAGCATCGACATCGCCGGCGTGATGCCGCTGCCGCCGGCGATGAACAGCAGCTTCGCTGCAGGCCGGTCGACGCAGGTGAAATGGCCGTGCGGGCCGATCAGCTCGAGCTCGAACCCAGGCGCCATGGTGTCGTGCAGCCAGTTCGAGACCCAGCCCTTGGGCACGCGCTTGACCGTGATCGACAGGGTGTAGGGCCGCGACGGCGAGGACGAGATCGTGTAGCTGCGGCGCAGGGTCCGGCCGTCGACCGGCAGCTCCAGCGTGACGAACTGGCCCGGCTTGTAGCTGAACAGGCGGGGCGGGTCGGCGGCCAAAGTGAAGGTCCTGGTGTCCCGCGTCTCGTCGACGCAGGAGATGCACCGCACCCTGAGCCGGCCGCCCTGCCACACCGGCGCCTCACCGATCGCCGTCCGGGCCGCGGGCCAAGACTCCGTGCCCGCCGTCGGTTTCGGGGTCGGCTCCGGGTTCGGGTCGATGCCGGCCTTGTCCGGCGCGGCCGTCGCCGCGGCGGACATCGGAGGCGCCAGCAGCGTTTCGAGCTCCTGCCGGGCGCTGGCCCGCCCCTTCGACTCCCCGAGGGCGAATCTGACGCCCGGCCGTGACGGCCCCCGGCTGATGCGCTGCACCAGGTCGGCGAGCGATGCCTTCAGCGCGTTCGCGCGCTCGCTGCCGAACGCCCGGTCGAACCGGACCAGCTGGCCGGCGATCGCATCCCGGTCCGCCGCCAGCGTCCCGGCTTCGTAGTCGGCCCAGGTTGCCGTGTAGTTGAACCGCAGCGTCGTCAGCGCCTTGCACATGTCCTCGTTGTCGGTCCAGTGCAGGTCGTTCATCAGCGTCTGGAAACGCTGCACCTCCTGCGGCGTGATGTCCTTTTCGCTGTCGGAGACGTAGATGAAGACCAGGAACACGAGAACCGCCAGATCGACTCCCTGTGCTTCAGCCGTAATATTTTCGGTCAGCGTATCCATGCGCGTGATTTCCCTGCCTTGGTTCGCGTGTTGTCCGGCTCGCGATCAGCTGGCGTAGCGGAGGGATGGGGCGAGATCCGCCGCCTCGGCGGCGGCCGGCGCAGGCCGGCTGGACTCTTCCGGAACCGTCGCAGCCGGGCCGGGCCGCGGGATGGTCATGACGATCGCGAAGTCGCTGACGATCTCGAGCGCGCCATCGCCCGGATCGATCAGATCGCCGGCCTCGAAGCTGCGCGCGGACGTGCGGGCCGATCCGAACTGGAGGAAGCGCATCTCGCCCGACCCGGTGGCCGCCGGCAGCCCATCGCCGGCCCGGAAACGCCCGACCCGGCAGTCGCGGACAATGTCGGCGAGGGCGGAGAGGCCCAGCGGCCGCAGCGCCGGGCTGCGGGCCAGCGCCACCAGCCGCAGCGCCGGGTCGAAGGACCGCAGGCAGCGGCTTTCGGCGGCATCCTGCCAGTCGATCCGGAGGGCGGGCCCGGCGCCCGGTCCGAAGGTCAGCAGGGCATTGCGATGAAGGACGGAGGATTCACCGTCGCAAGCAACGCCGTCGATGAGGATCCCGGCGCCGTCGAGCCGCAGGAGGCGGACTTCGCCATGGGCCGACGAAAGCGCCATGTGGTACGGCCACACCAGCGGGCTGGCGACGGTGATGTCGTTGCCGGGGCCGCGGCCAACGGTGATCACCGGCTGCGCATGCGTCGAGCGGCTCTGCGTGCCGTCGGGCAGCACGATCACGGCGTGGATCGCCGGCTCGGGCGTGCCGGCCTCCGCCGCCGCGGCGCCGCCCAGAATGTCCACCGTCTGCCGCAGCAGCCAGTGGCCGTCGGCCTGCCCGCTGTCTGCGAGCCGGCGCGCGGCGGCGCGCGCCAGGGCGTCGTCGACATAGCTGAACGCGGTCAGCGTCAGGGCGCGGACGACCGGCGCCTCGTGCTCCAGCAGCAGGTCCAGGCTGGCGGCGCGATCGAGGCCGGCGGCGATGACCTCGCGGAACGACCGGCGCGGCAGCTCCGCCGGCCGCTCGCCGTCGGCGTCGGATGCCGCGGCCGTGCCCTGCAGGATGGCGGTGATCGGCTCGCCGAGCGCCTTCCCCCAGCGAACCTCCTCCTGCCCGGCGACCGGGCGGGACAGCGCGTCGATCGCGCCGTCGCCCGCCAGTGCGGCCAGATCCTGCGCATACCATCGGCCGAGCCTGCCGTCGAAGGCGTGCAGGCAGGACAGCGCGGCTTCGTGCAGCGCCCCCAGCCGGTCCGCGCCGGCCGCCAGCAGCAGCTCGTTCAGCGTGCGGGCGAAGCGATCGGGCAGGCTGGAACTCTGCAGGCAGAAATACGCCCCCTGCAGCTTCGCCAGGGCGTCCAGAATGGATTCCATCTGCCGGGCCAGCATGCCGCCCGGCGCAGTCAACTCCGCCATGACGCCCCGGTGCTCGGCATCGGTGATCTGCAGGCTGGTGCGGAGGGTCCTGATCGTCGATTGCATGCCCGGGTCGGTCCGGATCGTGTCGAGCGTCCGGCCGGATGCGACATGGGCGACGAGGTACCGGCCGATGATCTGGTGATAGTTGGCGACGCAGGCCATCCGCTCCTTGGTGGTGGTGCGGACGGTGTCGAGAACCGCCGCCTCGGAGATCTCCGGCTCCTCCAGCAGCCGCAGATGGTCCTCGTCGCTGATCTCCATCTGCTGCCGCACGTCGTGCAGCAGCTCGGCCGAGGACACGGCCCCGGTCTTGCCCGTGGTGATGGCGTCGTCCAGCAGGTTGCGGTAGGCCTCGAGCTTCTGGTCGTGCGGCAGATCCGGCAGCACCTTCGCCAGGACATAGATCTCGTCGGGCTTGAGGTCGGCGACCGATCGGCCATCCAGGTACCGGCTGAAGTCGATCTTCAGTTTTTTCAATTGATTGAGCAAATTTGACGAGATCTTCTCACGCTCATACCTGAACGCCGAGCGATTGAGCGCCTGCCACAGCCATATGGTGCTGAGCGAGACGATCAGGATGTCGACGAAATGGATCGCGGCCGGTGGCAGCATCAGCAGGCTGGGCCGGCCGCCATGCAGGTAGAAGATGTTGATCGACAGATAGGCGCTGACGCTCAGGCAGTGGTTGACGATCTCCGTCTCGGGGACGGTCTTGCCGGCGCGACTCCGCAGCCAGCGATAGGCCCGCTCCGCCCCGGCGCCCAGGGCCAGCGAGGCCAGGACCGCGGCCCCCATGACCAGCGGCACGGCGGCGAGCTTGGGGATCGGTATCGCCTGGCCGGCGAGATACAGGCCTGGATCGAGGAGCCGGCCGAGCGCCCCGGACTCATGGCTCCAGACGCCGGAGAGGTAGTAGTCCCAGCTTCCGGCATAGAGATAGAAGTACCAGTAGAAGCCGATGATCAGCCCGTTGAACATGTAGTAGATGCGGCGCCGGGCCGGATCGAGGATCGAGTTCCAGTAGGATTGTTCGAGATCGATGTCGCCGCAGTTGGCGGTGCAGCCGACGCAGGCACCGCGGTCGCCGTCGGGCGAGCCGCTGCGGCACATCGACTGCGGCACGGCCGGGCGCAGCAGGTGGGGCGCGCTCTCCAGCAGGCCGCGCGGCTCGGTGTAGATCTTCTGGACGATGTTCGCCGGGCAGAAATAGTTGCACCAGGACTTGCCGCCCCAGAGGAAGCCGACGAGGAACGCCGCGGCCAGCACCAGGATCAGCGCCGCCGCCAGTGCGGTGCGATCGCTGTTGATGAACAGGATCCGCGCGTTCAGGCCGGCGAACAGGATGCCGAACTGGACGTACCAGGCGTTGCGTTCGAGCCAGCCGCCGCGGGGGATCAGGGCCAGTGTGCGCTCGAGCCTGCCGGTCCGGCGACGCACCACCGTGCGCTGCCGCTGCCAGCCCAGATAACGCGGCAGCTGGGACATCAGCGACAGCGGGCAGATGCGGCGCCAGGCCTCGTGACCGAACACCATCAGGAACAGCGGAATGACCGGCACGACCATGGTCCAGAACACCCGGGCCCCGATCTGATAGGGCCCGCTTTCCAGCATGCGGTCCTGGACCGCGACCGCGCCGCCGGCCTGGCTGGTCCAGCCCGTCGAGACCGGGTCCCAGAACAGGGAGGCGATGAGCCCGGCCCATCCGGTCAGCAGCACGCCCCGTACGACGAGCATCTTGCGTTCGGCGGTCCGAGCGAGCATGTCAGGCCTCCACTGCAGTTGCGGCTGGGCAACGGCCGGCCGAAACGCTCAAGTCCCGGCCGGTGGTGCGCGACGCTCGGGAGTGGTGTCAGCACTCTGGTCCCGGAGGCCCGCGGGTCCTGACGGTACCGCAACAGCGGAGGCTCTCCGCTCATCGCCGCGATAATACGGCCATAACGAGATCGCATGATGCGGAGATCTTCTTCCGGCAGACAATAATTCTCGTCACGCCCCCATGTCGTGGCCACGAATTCGTCTGGGCAGGCAGAAGATGAAGCGCGATCTCGACCCTCAACGCCGGCGCGTGACAGGACAGGCCCCGGCCGTCGGACGGCAGCTCCTGATCGCCGCCGTGCCCGCCCTGGCCCTGGCGTTTCTGGGTCCCGCCCTGGTCGTGGCGCAGACGCCGGAGCCGATCGCGCCGATCCCGTTCCAGCTGGAGCTGGATCAGCGCAAGATCGATCTGGGCGAGGCGCTGTTCCACGACGTCCGGCTGTCCAGGAAAAACGAGAACGCCTGCTCGTCCTGCCACGACCTCGACAATGGCGGCGACGACGGGCTGGCCAAGTCGCGCGGGCTCGGCGGCAAGGCCGGGAGGCGGAACACGCTGACGATCTTCAACTCGACGCTGAACTTCCGCCTGATGTGGGACGGCCGCTTCGCGTCGTCGGAACAGCAGGTCGAGGCTGCGATCCACGACCCGACCGTGATGGGCGAAACCTGGCCGGCCATCATCGACAAGCTGTCGCGGGACCAGGCGCTGAGCCAGGCCTTCGCCGGCCTCTATCCGGAAGGGTTGCAGCCCCAGACCATCACCGACGCGATCGTCGTCTACGAACGGTCCCTGACCACGCCGAACGCGCGGTTCGACAAGTTCCTGCGCGGCGACGCGGCGGCCCTCGGCCCCGACGAGCTCGAGGGCTACAGCCTGTTCAAGACCTATGGCTGCGCCTCCTGCCACCAGGGGGTGAATGTCGGCGGAAACATGTTCCAGGTGTTCGGGGTGCTGGGGACGCCCGGGGACTACTTCCGGTCGCACGGCGCCGCCGCCGATCCCGATTTCGGCCTCTACAACACCACCAGGGTCGAGGAGGACAAGTTCGTCTTCCGGGTCCCCAGCCTGCGCAACGTCGCGCTGACGGCGCCCTACTTCAACGACGGCTCGGCCGCGACGCTGACCGAAGCCGTCGACGCCATGGCGAAGTACCAGCTCGGGCGCCAGATCTCATCCCGCGACAACGCGCTGATCGTGGCGTTCCTGCGAACCCTGACCGGCGAATACAAGGGGCGCCCCCTCGACGCCCGCCCTTCGCAGTGAATTGGCCCACCGCAATTGAAGAGCCACCGGCCGGTGACGGAGATCACGTCATGATCATCAGATCCAGGATCGTCTGCAGTGTCTTCATCGCCGTTCTTCTCGCAGTATTGGCGACCCTTCTGGCGATGCTGCGCACGCCGGACACCCGGCCGTCGGAGCTGCTGGCCAGCCTCGCCGAGATGAAGCAGATCGACGCCCTCTGGAGCGCCGACGTCCTGAGCCTGGAGCTGGGCCTGAACCCCAACTACGACTCCGTGGCCGCACCTGTCGGCAAGCTGGCCGAGCGGTATCGGACGATCGAAAGGCTGGCCGCGGGCGACCCGCTGCCGGACCAGGGCCTGTCGTCGTCGCTCGCCGCATACCGCTCGGCGATGGACGACAAGATCCGCATCGTCGAGCGGATCAAGGCGCAGTATTCGATCATCAGCAACTCATCGCGCCTGTTGCCGATCGCCGCGGCGGACCTGTTCGCCGAGCTCGCGGGCAGCGCGGACAGGCCTTCGCCCAACCCGCCGATCGCCGACCTGCTGACCCGTATCGTCATCGACGTGGCCAGCTACATCGTCACCCCCAACGAACAGCTTCGGCAGGTCATCGACGGTCAGATGACGGCCCTGCGCGAGGCCGCCGGCCGGACCTCGCCCGAGGCCGCGGCCAAGGCGGAGACGCTGCTGGCCCATATGGCGGTCATCCTCCGCCAGAAGCAGCTCGGCACCAAGCTGATCGTCGACCTCACGGCCGTGCCGACCGCCCAGGCGATCGACCGCCTGCAACGCGACGCCCTGGTGCTGGAGGCCGACCAGAACCGGTACCGGTCGCTGCTGCGCGACCTGGTGCTGGTGTGCTCCTTCCTGCTGGTCGCCGCGACCGCCTGGGCCGGCTACCTGCTGCGCCGCCACCACCGGCAGCTCAACCGGGACAAATCGGCGCTGCTGCAGGCCAATGAGGACGCACAGTCGCAGCTGATCCAGTCGTCGAAGCTGTCCGCCATGGGCCAGATGGTGGCGGGCATCACACACGAGATCAACACGCCGCTGGCCTATGTGAAGGCGGTGTTCTGCCTGATCCGGGACCAGATGGCGGAGGTGAACCCGGGCAGCACATCGACGCCCGGTGCGCGCACGGATGCGGAAGACGGGCAGCCCGACGACCGGATCGGCGAGCTCAACATGCTGATCGACGAGGGGCTGCACGGCCTCGAGGAGATCACCAACCTGATCATCACGATGAAGAACTTCTCGCGCCTCGACAAAGGCCGCCTCGAATACGTCGACATCGAAGAGGCCCTGGACAGCGCCGCGCTGATCGCCCGGTCCGAGGTCAAGTACATCGCGGACACGGTCAAGGACTATGGCAAGATCCCCAAGATCCATGCGTCGGCGACGCAGCTGAAGCAGGTGTTCCTGAACCTGATCAACAACGCCGCCCACGCCATGGCCGACCAGTCCCGGCGCGGCAAGCTGACCCTGCGCACGCGGGCGGAATCCGAGGACTCGATCCGGATCGAGATCGAGGACAGCGGAACCGGCATCCCGGCGGACGTGCTGCCCAGGATCTTCGATCCGTTCTTCACCACCAAGGACGTCGGCAAGGGAACCGGCATGGGGCTGTCGATCTGCTACCGCATCATCCAGACCCATGGCGGCACCATCTCCGCCAGGTCCCGGCCCGGCGTCGGGACCACCTTCACCATCATCCTGCCGCATCGCGCCAAGGCCGATGCCGAGCATCGGCTCGAGCAGGTCGCCGCATAAGACGGTTCCGCCCCCCTCCCATGACGCTTCGAGGTACGAAGGAGAGCGAGATGACTGACAGGCCCAGCCTGCTCTTCGTGGACGACGAAGAGCGCATCGTGAAGCTGCTCAAGGTGATGTTCCGGTCCAGCTACGACGTCTACACCGCGACCAGCGGGCGGGAGGCCCTGGCGATCCTGGAGGCCCACCGGATCGACGTGATCGTCTCCGACCAGCGGATGCCGGAGATGGTCGGGATCGAGCTGCTGTCGCAGGTCTGCAGGCGGTGGCCCAACACGGTGCGGATCCTGCTGACCGGCTACAGCGACCTGGTCGCCATCATCGGCGCGGTCAATGAAGGCGAGGTGTTCCGCTTCCTCAACAAGCCCTGGAACCAGGACGAGCTGCGCCAGGTCATCGCCGAGGCGGTCGAGATCGCGCGCGCCGCCCCGACCGCGGCCGAGGAGGTGGAGGCGGTGCTGACGCCGCCGCTGGGCGTCGCCACCAAGCTGCTGGCGATCGACGGCGTGGCGGCCGACCGCCAGGAAATGCTCGAGATGTTCACCCGCGACTACAGCATCCTGACCGCCTCCACCATGGAGGAGGCGCTGGAGATCCTGGAGCAGGAGGAGATCGGCGTCATCGTCACCAACAGCGAGGTCGACGGCGTCGACGTCACAGACATGCTGACGCGGATCGCCAAGATCGACCCCTCGATCACCGTGGTGGCGACGACCTCCTCTCCCGATGCCGACACCATCGTCAAGCTGATCAACCAGGGGCAGATCTACCGCTTCGCCATCAAGCCCCTCAGCCCGAATGTCTTCCGCCTCGCGGTCAGCGCCGCCATCCGCGAGCATCGCCGGCGCCTGGTCGATCCGAGATTCGCCCGGCAGCCGGTGCCGAGGCAGGTCGAGGCCGCGGCAGCGGAGGGCGGCGGCCTGCTCGACAACATCGTCCGCAGCCTCGGCCGCTTCACCAAGGTCAGCTAGGGGCTCATTCCGGCCGGCCTTCAGGGTCGGCGTCGACGTGCCAATGCCGGCCTCCGGCGTCCCGCAAAAAGACGACGCTCCCGCTACTTGTCCGCGGAGGTCACGCGCCACACCGTGTTGCCGACGTCATCGGCGATCAGCAGCGCTCCGGATTTGTCGACGGCGACGCCGACGGGTCGTCCGCGTGCCTCTCCGTCTGAATTCAGGAAGCCGGTCACCACATCCTGCGCCTTCCCGCTCGGGTGCCCCCCGCTGAAGGGGACGAACACGACCTTGTAGCCGTTGAACTCGCCCCGGTCCCAGCTGCCGTGCTCCCCGACGAAGGCGCCGCCGCGATAGGCCTGGGGCAGAGCGTCCGCTGTGTAGAAGGCCATCCCCAGAGGAGCGACATGCGAGCTCAGCGCGTAGTCCGGGAGGATCGCCTTCTCGACCAGGTCCGGGCGCTGCGGCTGGACGCGCGGATCGAGATGCCGGCCGTAATAGCTGTAGGGCCATCCGTAGAAGCCGCCATCCTTGACCGAGGTCATGTAGTCCGGCACCAGGTTGGGACCCAGCTCGTCGCGTTCGTTCACGACGGTCCACAGCGCGCCGCTCTCGGGCTCCCAGCTCAACCCGTTCGGATTGCGCAGGCCGGTGGCGAAGAGACGCCAGCGGCCGGTCTGCCGGTCGACCTCCCAGATCGCGGCACGGTTCTTCTCCGCCTCCATGCCGTTCTCGGCCACATTGCTGTTCGAGCCGATGCCGACATAGAGCAGCGAGCCATCCCGGCTCGCGACCAGGCTCTTGGTCCAGTGATGGTCGATCGGGCCGCCGGGGAGCGGGGTGACCAGCGTGCCGGGGGCCGTGATCTCGGTGTCGCCGGTATTGAAGGGGAAGCGCAGGATCGCATCGGTGTTCGCGACATAGAGATCGCTGCCGACCAGGGCCACGCCGAAGGGCGAGCTCAGGCGATCGAGGAAGACGCGGCGCGTCTCGGGCTTGCCGTCGCCATCCGCGTCGCGCAGCAGCGTGATCCGGTTGCTCGGCAGATCGCCGCCGCCCGTCACCATCGATTCGATCCAGCCCGTCACGATGCTCTTGGGCCGCCGGAGCGGCTCGACCCCCGGCGGCTTGGATTCCACGACCAGGACATCGCCATTGGGCAGGACGGTGAGCGAGCGCGGATGCTCGAGGCCGGTGGCCATGGCCTCGATCTTGAGCCCGTTCGCGACCGTGGGCGTCTCGCCCTCCTTCCACCCGACGACGGAGGCGAGATGCATCGGCGGGAATAGGTATTGCTGCGGCTCGGGAAGGACGGGATCGGCCCCGACTTGGCTGTCGGTGTCGAACGCCTCCTCGTTGCAGGCCGCGAGAACCAGGACGGAGGCTCCGATCAGGGCCAAGGCCGCATGTCTGGGGTGAAGGACTCCGGTCATCGCACCGACGCTCCCACGCCGTGGCGATAGACCATCGACCAGCCCATCCAGCCCGTGAACAGAAGGATCAGCACGACCGCGGCCGACAGGATCAGCCCCCAGGGCACCACCGAGGTCCATCCGTCGCGGGTGTGGATCAGCATGTTCAGCGTCGCCAGGACCAGCACGGCCAGGTTGCCGATCGCATGCGGCCATGCCGGCGCCTGGGCCCGGACCAGGCGGTTGCCGACAAGATCGATCAGCCCGGCGATTGCGGCGAGATAGGCGAGGATCACGCCGACCGTGACCAGCCAGGCGGAGAAGTCGGCCCACATCAGCTCGGCGGTGCGCCAATAGGTGATGTCGGTCAGAAGCGTGCCGACGAAGCACGCGATCGGGACCGGCACGAGCATCGGGTGGATCGGATGATGGGCGATGTGCGCCGTCGAGCGGAGGTCGGCTCTGGGCATCGGGATATCCTGCGGCGATGACAGCTGCATTATCGCAACGGCCCTCGAACGCGCGGCGTTCCAGGCCGCAGTCGCGCGGAGTCATCGCGCGACGTCCGGGTCCGGCTCCGCCGCCCGGCAGCTGGTGAGGCGGACCGGATCGGCATCCGCCGGGAGGTATTCACCCATCGGCCGGCAATGCCCGGCAACGCAGATCCTCCAGTCGGCCGTCGCCCCGGAGCGTCGCAGCTCGATCCCGGGCAGCGGCGGCAAGCCGGGCGTCCAGCGCCATGCGCGGCCGTCGAACCGCGCTTCCGGCGGCGGGTCCATCCCGGCGCCGGAGCCGCGCACGCGGGCCTCATCCAGCACCAGCCCGGCCGGCGTGTCCCGCCAGTCCTCCTCCCACGCGATCTTCTCGACCGAGTGGGTCCAGGCCAGGGTCAGGCGGTCGGCGCCGAGCTGGACCAGAAGCCCCAGCGCGGCCAGGCACAGGCTCACGCCGGGCGCGCCGGGGCCGGGCGGCGGGAACGCCAGATCTGGCTGCCGATCACGATCGCGCCCAGGGCGAAGCCGATCTCGTCGGTCATCGGTGCCGCCGCGAACAGGAACAGCGCCGCGGCCGTGCCCACCAGCCGTTCCCAGACCGCCATGCGGATGCGGAAGAAGCCGACCGACGCCATGCCCCAGAGGCCGATCGCGAACGCCGTCTTGACCACCATGTAGGCGACCGCCAGCCAGTACGCCGTACCCTCCAGCCCGGCCACCGGCTGCAGCATCAGCGTCGGGTCGTACACCGCCATATAGGGGATGACGAAGCCCGGGATGGCGATGCGAACCGCCTCGAACCCGATCCTGAAGCCGCTTTCCTTCGCGATCGGCGCGGCGGCGAAGGCGGCGAGCGCCACCGGCGGCGTCAGATCCGCCATGATGCCGAAGTAGAACACGAACATGTGGCTGACGATCAGCGGCACGCCGAGCTCGAGCAGCGCGGGCGCCGCGAGGGACGAGGTGATGATGTAGTTCGGGATGGTCGGGATGCCCATGCCCAGGAACAGGCTGACCAGCATGGTCAGAACCAGGGACAGCGCCAGCGAGTCCTTGCCGATCGAGACCACCCAGTTGCCGAAGATGGTGCCGACGCCGGTCAGGGTCATGGTGCCGATGACGATGCCGACCATGGCGCAGGCGAGGCCGACCGGCAGCGCCTGCCGGGCGCCGTCCGCCAGCGCGTCGCGGCAGGCATCGAGCGTCTCCTTGCCGCCCCGGACGAACAGGCTGGCGATCACCAGGGCGACCACCAGCCCGACCACCACCATCACCCCGGCGACCAGGAAGCTGGCGGCCAGCAGGCCGAGCCCGACCCAGAACACCAGCCGGACGGCCTGGTGCGCGAGCCCCGCGGCGATCGCGCCGCCCAGGATCAGGACAACGGTGAGCGCGAGCCCGACCGAGCCGGAATAGAGCGGCGTGTAGCCGGCGAACAGCAGATAGACCAGCGCCGCCAGCGGCAGGATCAGGAACCACTTCTCCAGGAGGGCGGCCCGGGCGCTGGGCAGCTCATGCCGCGGCATGCCGACGAGGCCGCGCTTGCCGGCCTCGAGATGCACCGCCCAGAAGGCGGAGGCGAAGTAGAGGATCGCGGGGATGACCGCTGCCTGGACGATGTCGGCATAGGGCACGCCGATGGTCTCGGCCATGATGAAGGCGACGGCACCCATCACCGGCGGCATGATCTGGCCGCCCATCGAGGCCGTGGCCTCGACCCCGCCGGCGAAGGCCGGGCGGTAGCCGAAGCGCTTCATCAGCGGGATGGTGAACTGTCCGGTCGAGACGACGTTGGCGACGCCGGAGCCGGAGATCGTGCCCATCAGCGCGGAGGAGAACACCGCGACCTTGGCCGGGCCGCCCTGGGCGCCGCCGAACGCCCCCATGGCGATGTCGGTGAACAGCCTGATCATCCCGGCCCGCTCCAGGAACGAGCCGAACAGGATGAACAGGAAGATGTAGGTCGCCGACACCGCGGTCGGGGTGGTGTAGATGCCCTCGGTGCCGAAGGACATGTGCTCGATCACCTGGTCCGCGGTGTAGCCGCGGTGGTCGAACGGCGCCGGCAGGTGCTGGCCCAGCAGGCAATAGGCCAGGAACAGCCCGGCCACGATCGGCAGGGCCGGCCCCATCGCCCGCCAGACCAGGACGAACAGCACCACCAGAGCCGCGATGCCGACCACGAAGTCGGCGTCGGTCAGCTCGCCGGCCCGGTTCACCAGATCGAAGTAGAAGACCCACTGGTACAGCCCGACCAGGAAGCCGCAGACGCCCAGGCCCCAGCCGAACAGCCGGCCCGCCAGGCCCCCGGCCCGATGGTTGGCCAGCATGCCGCCGGCGACGAGGCACAGGAATCCGACATGGACGCTGCGGACGATCTGGCTCGGCACCCCACCGCCGAAACCCGCCACCAGCACATAGGTGCCGAGCAGGCAGAGGAAGGCGAACAGCGCCTCCGCCACCGGCCGGCCGCGCACCGCATCGGCACCGATCTTCACCGCCCACAGCGCGAAGGCCGCCCCGATGATGCGCAGCAGGTCGACGCCCGGGACGATCGGCCGGTCGAGCGGCAGCCCGAAGGCGGTCACGATCTGGAAGGCGGAGAAGGCCACCGCGATCCAGAACAGGAGCCGCCCGGCGGTTCCGGTCCCGAAATTCTCCGGCAGGCCGTGCTCGGCATTCACCATTGGCACGGCGGTCCCGCCGACCTCATGCACCTGCGCCATCCTCGCGTTCCTCTTCAGGCCTCCTGCGGCCCGGGGTCTTCGCCCCGCGGCCGCTGCAAGAACCGGAAGCGGACCTCCGCCCGCTTCTGGACAAGCCGCGCCGACCGGCGCGGCGGTCACTGCGGCGGGTTGAGCCCCTTCTCCTTGAAGTATCTCGCTGCGCCGGGATGCAGCGGCAGCGGCAGGCCGGACAGCGCCGCTTCGAGCTTGATCGCCTTGGCCGCGCTGTGCGCCGCGGCCAGGGTGGCGACATTCTCGTACACCGCCTTGGTCATCGCATAGGCGAGGTCGTCGCTGACCCCCGCCTGCGTCACCAGGTAATTGACCACCGCGGCGGTGGGAACCGCTGCCTCCTGGCCGGTATAGGTGCCGGCCGGGATGCTGGCCGGCACATAGGGCAGGCCGACCTTCTCGATGGTCGCCTGCGGGATCTCGACGACCACCACATCCACGGAGGACGCCAGGTCGCGCAGCGAGGCGACGCCCAGGCCGGCCGATTGCAGGGTGGCATCGAGCTGCCGGTTCTTCATCAGCTCGACCGATTCGGCGAAGGGCAGGTACTCCACCTTGCCGAGGTCGTCATAGCTGATGCCGGCGCCGGCCAGGATGGTGCGGGCATTCAGCTCCGTGCCGGATTTCGGCGCGCCGACCGACAGGCGCTTGCCCTTGAGGTCGGCCAGCGTCTTGATGCCGGATTCGCGCGAAGCCACGATCTGGATGTAGTTCGGGTAGATCGCGCCGATCGCCCGCAGCTTGTCGAGCTTGCCCTTGAACCCGGCCTCTTCCTTGCCGTTCCAGGCGTCGGCCAGGCTGTCGCCGAGGGTGAAGGCGATCTCGCCCTTGCCCTGCTGCAGCAGGTTCAGGTTTTCGACCGAGGCCTTGGTCGCCTGCACCGAGGGCCGGCTGTCGGGGATCTGTTCGGTGAAGATCTTCGACAGGGCGACGCCGAGCGGATAGTACACGCCCGAGGTTCCGCCCGTCAGGATGTTGATGAATTCGGCGGCATTGGCGGGTGTCCCCATCAATGATGCCGTCACGAAAAGCGCGGCCGCCCCAACAATGCGCCGCAGCGAAAATCCCGGTGTCATCTTTCCCCCCCGTCCTGCAGTTGATTGTTCGTCCGCTCGCGGCGGCGAATCGCTCAAATGCACTGTATATCGCTGACCCGCATGCACAAGCGGATCAGCCGGCGGCGCGTTGCGCGCATTCCCGCCGACATCTGCGGGTGGCGGCAGGCGGGGGCGGTGCTGACCCTTTCAACATCGCGTCCCCCGCCATCTCCCCGACCTGGTTCTGCGGTAACGCATCTTTCGCACAACTTGCCCATTGGAATCTGTAATTTCCAGGACAACCTCTGGCAGCGCTCTTGGAAATTCACCGGGTCGTGGTCGGCGAAAATGCCAATGCCGCCAATCTCCTGTTTCGTCAGAGCTATAGAGAACACCTGCAGGGGTTCTGTTCACAAAATCCTTCAGTATAGATTGACAATTTGGACAAGGATCCTTTGCCCCTATCATTCTCACCAAATCTCCTGGTATTACGATTCTAGCAATTTGGAGCGATTTCAGGTATAATGGCTCTGTGTGGGAGCCGAGCCCGTACGGACCAGCGACAGCCTTCGTCTGGCCACCGCTAAACAGATCTTTAAATGTTGCAGGATCATCAGGAAAATTGACTATCGGCCTGCCAAGCTCATCTTCCACCCAAGCAAATAATTCATGAGGCTTTCCTCTTCCACTCTCGTCCAAGCCGAGAGGATCTATCCAGCTTATGGCGTTAGGCGCGTAGAAAAAGCTGTTCGCCCCAGCAGAGAGCCCGAGAGGATCTTCCGATATAAATTGTCCAATTTCAGGATCGAAATAACGATATCTATTGTAATACAGACCAGTCTCTCTGTCATAATACTGACCTTGAAAACCAAAAGTGTTTTCAATCATTGCGTGTTGATCAAAATTATTTTGCTTTCCGAAAATAGAATATTGAGAATGCCATAATATATCGCCATTCTCATTCATAATTTTAATTGGACGACCGTTAATATCATTTTGGTAATAATTCATACTTCTAATTGAATTTGATTCACCACGAAAACCGACCATTTCCATCAAAATAATAGGAACAAAACTATTAAGAAAATATACATGTTCTCGAGATCTATATCCATTAGAATCGATATCAGACTCTCCACCATCTTTATTATCACCGTACTCCACTATCATCCTATTTCCATCCCAACCGAAACAGGTCCTCCTACCTTCGGTTTCCTTGAATACGCGACGCCCCAATGGATCGTAGCCATAGGTAGTGACGACACCATTTGTCTCGGTGCGGATCAGCCTCTGATTGGCATCCCAAGTCAGGCGTGTAGCGCGCTCGGCATCGTTGCGACCGACAAGATTGCCCGCACGGTCAAAGCTGTAATGCACATCCCCGTAAGATCCCTCTCGGCGCCATTCGGAACCTGGGACCTCATGCTCGGCAAAGGATCGCCGGGCTTCAGGGTTGCGGATACGTGTTGTCAACCGATCCCCGATCGGATCATTCAGAAAGCGAGCAGTGTTACCTCCTGAATCGATGTGTTCGAGAATCTGTCCGGTGGAGCTGTAACGATATTGATCAACCCCGTATTGGCTATCACGGCGCTGAAGGAGATTGCCGACCTGATCATAGTCGTATCGTATATCATTGAGAAGCTTGTCATCGCGCGTCACAATTTGGCTTGTGGTTAATCCATTGTCATCATAGAGATACTGGCGTATAAGGCCATCTCTCAGAACTTCTCGACTAATCTGCCCTCGCTTATCCCATTGAAAGCGGACCACAGCCTCATCATTTATCAACACTGCAGTTGGCCTATCGAGTTCATCGCATTCATAATCTACAGAATTTCCAGTATTCGTCTTATATCCGGTCAATCTTCTTTTCCTATTATATCTGTAATTTATTATGAATCCTCCCTGAACTTCTCTAAGAAGAGTGCCTTCTATATCGAAGTGACGCTCTATCGCCACGTAAGGATTGGACATCTTAATGAGATTCCCATTGGCATCGAAATCAAAATTTTCTATCCAAACCTGATCTGTCTTATCATGATGCGGCAAAATCTTTCTGCGGACGCGCCCCAGGGGGTCGTATTCATAACGAGTGATCCGACCGAGCGGATCTACACTCTCCCGCAAATCTCCCGCAGCATCATAAGTGTATGATCTCTTTTGCCCCCAATAATCCAATTCATTGATAATGCGCCCTAACGAATCTCTCTCTACCATATAGATTTGATCATTCTGATTTCTTATATTAATTAACCTTTCTTCGGAGTCGTAATGACACTCAACAGAATGACCATCTGCTTGCACTCGACGCTCTATTTTTCCGTTCTTCGAGCTCAGAAAGTTAGTTACATCTCCATTCTGATCTGAATAAGATATTAGATTATCATTTGTATCGTAAGAGCATTCCGATTTTGACTTATCGGGAAATGTTACTCTAACAAGACGCCCCTTAACATCATATTCATATACACTAACTTTATTCAGAGGATCGATTCTCTCTGTCAAATTTCCCATGCAATCATATTTGAGTTTGCATATGTTTCCCAATGAATCTGATAAATAATAAAGATTCCCAAATTTGTCAGATTGAAAATAAATATTGTTTCCTTGTGAATTATTGTATCGATATAGCTCTCCTTCTTCGTCATAATAGTAAGTTGTGATGAATCCCGTGGGTGATTCCTGCTTAACGAGCAATCCATTTTCATTCCAATATTGCCTCCAAAGAACACCATTGGGATCAATGATGCGGATCGGTTTATCGTTCTGATCGAATTCACATAATATACTTACCCCGTCCGCCCGGATCAGTTCGAACAGGTTTCCCCGCTCGTCATATCTGTACTGCGTCGTATGTCCGGCAGGGTCAGTGACGGCGGTGGTGCGCCCGGCCTCGTCATAGACATAGCTGGTGATGCCGCCCAGGGGATCGATCTCACGGAGGATCTGGCCGCGGGCGTCGAGTTCGGCCGACCAGGGGTGGCCCAGGCTATCGACATAGTTGGTCCAGCGGCCCTCCGGGTCGTAGTCGAAATGATAGTCGTAAAGGCCGCCGTCGCCCCAGCTATGGATGCAACGGCCCGCCTCGTCATATTCGTAGTAGAAGGAGTGGCCTGTGCGGTTGGTGTGGCGGACAAGGCGGCCGGGGTCTGCGTCGCCGTAGCCGAAGGTGTAAGGGTGACCGAGCGCGTCGTAGACCGCCGTCAGCCGCCCCGCGGGATCATAGTCGAAGCGGGCCAGGCAGCAGCGCTCCTCGGCGAAGTCCGGATGGTAGAGTACGATGTGTTGAACGAGCCCGAACTCCGACACGATCTCCAGCCGGCGGCCTGCGCTTTCGACCATTTGCTCCAACCCGTCGGGCCCACGCAGATAGCGCAGCGTGTTGCCGCACGGATCGGTCAGAGTCTCGACCAGGATCTCCCGCCACGGCTGGGATGGGGCAGGGAAGGCATAGGTAAGGCCGCCCTTCCTGCGCACGGTGTAGCGGTCCTCGTCGCGGTCGAGCCGCCAGCCGTCGACCGGTTCATGCACCGGCCCCTTCGTCGGCAGCGCGTCGAACAGGGCGCCGGCCCCCTCGCCATCCGAGAAGACGACCGATCCGTCCGGCTGGAGCTCAAGCCGGGCGTCAGCCGGTGTCTCCCAACCCAGTCCGCACACGCCCATCCGGGTCGAATTCGAGCCGTAATGCCGAGTCCAGCGCAGGGGAATGCGGCCCGGCAGTGAGAAATCCTCCTGGTCGACCACCACCTCGCCGGTCCGGATGTCGACCGGCTCGGCCCGCAGCACCTTACATTTGAGGAAGCCGGACGGCATGTTCTTGAAGGCCTTGCGCCAGGCTTGGTGGGCCCTGGACGCCCCGCGCTTGAACAGATCGTCCAGCGCGCGGCCCGGCTTGGTGCGGCGGGCCCATTTCAGCGCGCGCCCGACCAGCCCCAGGACCAGGCGGCCGCCCAGGGCGAAGAGCGAGATCGTCGGCGGCCCTCCGATGAAGACCGGCGGCCCCTTCGGGATCGACAGCACCACCGAGGTCGGCAGCACCAGGCTCTTCAGGGAAGGCTTGCTCTTCTTGCTGCGCCGCGGGATCGAGGGGATGCCCATCGATTGGCAGCTCAGCGCCGGCAGCGCCAGATAGGTGGCAGCGTCGTCGTCGAAGCCGACGGTCAGGCTGCCCATGAAGTTCTCGTGCTCGTTCCACGGCAGCGGGGGCACGAAGACGCCGCCGATCGGGATGTGCGGCGGGATCGCCTTGCCCTCGGTGCCGGCGATGGCGCGGTGCAGGTTGTTGACCTTGATGGTCGAGCCGAAGATCGGCAGGTAGTCGAAGACGTCGAACACCAGGCCGATATAGGGGTGCGGGACGGGCACCGGCGGCACCGGCCCGGGCGGCTGGATCATGTGGATGTCGACGCCGATCACCGGGTCGAAATGGGTGACCGCCAGCATCATGCCGCGGCCTCCCCGGGCGTCAGGGCCCGCTCCCAGTCCGGGCCGAGCAGCCCGTCCAGCCGCCGGCGCACCTGCACGGCCTGCGGCGTGTCCCCGTCATAGCGCGCCAGCAGGCGCAGCATCGTCTGGCCGACCCAGGGCAGGGTCGAGCTCCGCCGCTGGTCCGCCGGCAGCGCCTCCCCGGCCGCCAGCGCGTGCTCGCCGCAGCGCCAGGCCTCGCGGTCGGCGCGCGCCTGCTCATGGCAATGGGCCGCCATGCGCCAGGATTCGAGCACCATCATCCCGTCGTCGGCCTTGCTGGCCAGCGGCACGCAGGCCTCGTAGATCCGGGCGGCCTCGGGCCAGCGGCTTTCCGCCAGGAGCGCGCTGCCCAGGCCCATCCCGGCCGAGAGCTCGAGCTTCGCCGCCGCCGGATGGCCGCCCTCGCCGGCCCGCCGCGCCGCCGCGACGGCCTCGCGATAGCCCTTGGCCGCGCCGTCGAAATCCGCGGCGCCCAGCCGGGCGGCGGCCAGCGACATGAGGACCACCACCTCCTGGTCGGCCCAGCCCTCGGCCCGCGCGACGGCGAGCCCGTTGGCCCCCGCCTGCTCCACCAGCCGCGTATTGCCCTTGCCGGCGGCGTTGGCGAGGGTCACCAGATGGATCCGGAAGGTCTTGGCCGGCCCTTCCTCGCCCTCGCTCCGGGCGAGCTCGTCGAGAGCCGCCGGCATGTCGAGGCGCGGCTCGATCAGGCGCACGCGGTCCGGACGTTCGGTCTCCAGCCCCGCCAGCCTGGGGCTGTCGATCGGGTCGACCACCATGAACCGCAGGCGGGCGGGAATCTCGGCCTGCACCAGGCTCTCGACCCAGCGCCGCCAGGCGGCGTCGTCGGCGATGGTCCCGGGCTCGAGGCACAGCACCAGCAGTTGCACGGTGTCGGCATAGGCCGCCCGCAGCGAGTCGGCGACCCGCAGCAGATGCTGCCCCGGACTCTCCTCCTCCATCCGGTCGGGCGGCTGCCAGGCGGCGAACAGGCCGTCCTTCCGGAGGTCCTCGCGGCCGGCTTCGTACTGGGCCGCGAGCTCCGTCGCGAGGACCGAGGCATAGCCCTGCAGCGTGCTGAAGGGCGACACCAGCCGGATGAAGCTGCCCGGCGTCTGCGCCACCTCCTCGTGCTCGAGTTCGGTGAAGATGCCGAGAAGGCGCTGCTCGTCGAGATCGCAGCGCCAGCAGAAGAGGCGCATCCCGGGATCGGATGCGGCGTCGTTCCAGAGTGCGGCCAGCCGGTCGACCCGGCGCTCGATCGCGTTCTTCATCCCTTGGCCGGCTCCGAAGCGCGGCGCTGCGGCGCCGGCCCGCCGGATGCGGCGGCATCCGCGGCAGGCATGCCGGCGGTGTCCCGCGCCGGCCGGGGATCTTCGGAACCGCTGCCCTCGGACTTGACGGCATCGACGGCCCCTGCGGCCTCCTCCGCCATCGAGGCGGGCGATTCACCCTGGGCATCGTCAGGGCGCTTGGATGGATCCGCGCCGCCGGCGGGAGCGGCAGGGGCGCCGGCCGCGCCCATCGGCGCCCGCGGCCGGTTGGCGGCGAGCGCCTGGAACCTCTGGCGGGCGGGGGCGAAGATGGCGAGCGGGTCCGGCTTGGGGATGTCGAGGAAATCGGGCGGCGACGGCAGCATGCCCGGCGCCAGCTCCGTCAGCGCGGCGAGGGGCAGACCGGAGGATCCGGCGGGCGCCGGGGTTTCGCCCGGCGTCGACGGTGCCGACGACGCCGCACCGGGCTGCTCCGCCAGATCCTTGCCGATGGATGCCGGCGAACCCGCCACCTGCCCGGCCATGGGCCGGGACGGGCCGGCGGCCGGCCGCTGGGGCGCCGGGGTGACGGCCTGGGCGAGCGGCTGTGCCGTCTTGTCCGTCACCTGATTCATCGAGACGTCCTGCATCCCGCGGGCGGCGGCCATGGCCGGGGCCGGGATCTTGGAGCCGGCGAACGGCATTGCGCTTCTCCTCCGACGGCTGCTCTACTTCTGTCCGTTGCCGAGGAACTGGCTGATCATCTGGCTCAAGGGGCTGTTCAGCCAGATCTTCCCCGAATTCTGGGAGATGTCGCCCGAGGTGATCTGGATCGCCGACTCCTCGCCGACCGCGTGGACCACCTGGCTCGCGCCGGCGTTGTACACCCCCTTCGGATCGACGCAGACCGCCGACTTGCCGCCGACCCCGTGGATGATCTCGTCCCTGCCGGTGCTGTAGACGCCCTCCGGCTTGATCCAGGCCCCCGACTCGCCGACCCCTTGCATGATCTCATCCTTGCCGTTGGTGTAGACGCCTGTCGAAACGATCGAGACGAAGTTGGTCTCCCCTTGTCCCTGCTTGGCCTGGACCTCCTTATCCGAATAGATCTGCACCCCGTCGTCGCTCAGTCGGACCTTATGCTTGCCCTTGAAGGAGATGGTGATGCCGTTCTCATCCATCCGGATCATGCTGCCCTTGTGCTGCAGCACGATATCCCCGGGCGTCATCGTGGACTGCGAGTCCCGCACCGTCGTCATGTGCAGCGTCTGTGCCGCCGCCGTGTAAGCGTTGCCGATGTTCAGCAGCTTGTTGTTGGTGACCATCTCGCTGGCGTCCTTCTGCGCGTGCAGGAACACCTCCTCGGCCCCGGCCTTGTCCTCGAAGCTCAGCTCGTTGAAGCCGGCGCCGCCCGGGCTGGACGAGGATCTGAGCGAGGTCCGGGTCTTGTTCGCCGGCAGGTCGAGCGGCGGCATCCGGTCGGCGTTCGGCACCACGCCGACCACCGTCGGCTTGTCGGGATCGCCCTCGACATAGGCGACCAGCACCTCCATGCCGATGCGGGGAATGGTCTGGGCGCCCCAGCTGCGGCCGGCCCAGGGCTGCGACACGCGCAGCCAGCAGGACGAGGTGTCGTCCCCCTTGGCCCGGCGGTCCCACGGGAAGCGCACCTTGACCCGGCCATAGCTGTCGGTGTGGATCTCCTCGCCCGGCGGCCCCACCACCGTCGCCGTCTGTATCCCGTCGATCCGCGGCTGCGGCGTTTCCTGCCGGGGCACGTAGGGCTTGTCCGACGGGATCGCGGTGAAGCTGTTGGCATAGCTCGGCGGGCCGGCGTCGCCGCGGGTCACATAGGTCGAGTCCTCGGCCGCGTGCCGCACCGCCATCACCGCGTAGCTCGCATTCTCCGCCGCGATCGGATGGCCGTAGAGCGTGAATTTCCGGCCCGGGCAGACCTTCCGGTTGCCGCTTTCGGCGGCGATCGTCTCGAAGCCCGTCTCGAACGCCTCCATCCGCCGCTTCACCACCGTCTCGCCACGCGGCTTCTTCGCGAAACGGCCGGCCCAGCGATAGATTTCGTACGGCTTGTTGGCCTCGACCGGCGCCAGCGACGGCAGCTGCGTCGTCAGATCGGTGCGCGGCGTCTCGAAGTTCCAGTCCGATTCGGCCACCCGTCCCGGGGTGAAGGCGAAACGCCGCGCCCAGCCGGTCACGTCGTTCAGGTCGACATTGGTCGTGGTGAAGCGCAGCGACGGCTCGTCGCCCTCGTCCCAGCCATGGGCGCCATCCGACACGACCAGGACGTGCCGGCCGCCCTCCGGCCCGGCCTCATGCCGGAACCACCAGGCCCAGCCCTCCTCCTCCAGCAGCCGGCGGATGAAGGCGAGGTCGGTCTCGTTGTACTGGACGCAGTAGTCCCGCACCTCCTTCGGTCCGCTGACCGGACCGAAGTCGACATCCTTGAACCCGGCCTCGCCGAAGATCTCCTCCAGGATCTGGGGCGTCGTCCGGTTCTGGAAGATCCGGCAGTCGGCGGTGTGGCCGAACAGCCAGAGCCAGGGATGCGTCGTCAGCACATAGGACCGCATGCCCTCGCCCAGCGACGGTCCCGCCTCCACCATGCCGACCACGCCGGACCAGGACCGACGGTCGCCACCCGGCAGTTCCAGCGTCCAGGACACCGGCAGCCCGACCAGCTCCGCCGCGGCGACGTCCGGCCGCTTCGACCGCACCGTCAGTCGGAACTCGAACAGATCGCAGACGCCTTCCTCCCCCGCCATCGCCTCGAGCAGGAAGACGTCGTCGCCGAGGGGAGTCTGGATCGCCAGGAGACGACCCGCCTGGGTCATCGCGATCATGTCGGGCATCGCTCGCATCTCCTTTGCGTCTCCTGTCCGGGCGGGCCGCGCGGGGCGCGGCGCGGCCTCACAGGAGCCGTTCGGACACCGTCCCGCCGCGGGTGGCGGGCGCCAGGCCCAACGTCACGGCGATGACAGCCAGCGCCGCCAGCAGCCGCACCCCGGCCGGGCGCTGCGCCGATGATGCCGCCGGCGGATTGACGGAAGGCCCGGACGGCCATCCGCCGAGCGCCACGCGACGGATCTCGCCGCCACCGACGCCCGGGATCAGGCGCTCCAGCGACGCATCGAACCGCGCCAGGGCCGCGCGGCCGGCGGCAGGGCCCGACAAGCCATAGCGGATGAACAGGCGACAGGCGGCCCGGCAGGCCTGGTCGGCCAGCGGACCGGCCCGGTCGCTCCGACCGGCATGATCCGGCCCCGGGCCGCCTGCCGCCTGTGAGTCCAGCCGCCAGGCGAGGCGGCTCTGGAATCCGGGCACCGCCAGGGACGGCCCGAGATCCTGGACGGCGCGCCCGAGCAGCACAGCCTGCCGCTGACGCCGATGTGCGGCGGCAGCATCGGCCCGCCCGCCGGCATGACCGGATCCCGGGCAAGCCAGATCCCGTTCGACGTCCGCCAGGATCATCTGCACCGCGACGAAGGGGTTTTGTGACGGCATCGAGCCCGCGCCCTCAGTTGATCTGCACCGCGCCGGTGTCCGCCGGGCCGGGGGCTGGCGGCGTCGAGGTGACGGGTAGGGGCTGCGGCCCGCCGCCGGCGGGCGGGCCCGCGGACGCTGAAGGCCGCGCGGTGACCGGCAGTGGGCGTGACGGCTTGGCGCGCTGCTGCATGAAGCTGGCCTCGACGCCCGGACCAGCCGCCGGCGGCATGATGCCGGGACCGGCCGCTGACGGCGCGGCCGCCGGCGGCGCTGTCGGCTGGCCCGCCGGGGGCACGGTGACCGGCAGCGGGCGCGACGGCTTGGCGCGCAGCTGCGCGATGTCGGCCTGGACGCCAGGGCCGGCCGTCGGCGGCGCGGTGACCGCTCCGGTCTGCGGCGGTGCGACCGGTGCCGGCGGCTGCCCAGCCGGCGGCGCGGCGTTCGCCTGGACCGACGGCGCCGCCCCCGGCGGCACCGGACCGGGCGGTACCGCCGCCGGCTGGGAGGATGGAGGCGCCACGCCCGGCCCGGCCTCTGCCGTCATGACGGCCGGCGCCCCGACCGGGCTGCCGCCGCCGATCGTGTCGACGACGCCGGACACGGAGGTGATGAGGCCGCCGAGGTCGCGAATGGTGGAGACCTGTTCGGGCACCGTCGCGGCCCGGCGGGCCGTCGACACGCGCGTCCGGGCCAGGGCGAGGCTGACCTGATCTTCGGCCTGCTCCAGGGCGGCGTACTGCTCCCGATTGGCCCCACGCCCCCCGCGCTCGGCGAGCGCCCGCTTGTCCTGCACGATCTGCTGCTTGAGCTTCGTCAGGCGGGACCGGGTGGTTTCGACCGCCTGGTCCAGCGTCGACTGGGTCGCCTCGACCTTACGGGCAAGAAGGCCTGCCGAGGCGGAGGATTCGGAGACGGCCCCGGCTGTCGGCTCGGGGACGGCCGTCGACGGCTGTGCGTCTCCCTGCTGTTCGTCCGGCGCCTTCGTATAACCGGGAAACGGCTTCTGCCCGGGCATTCCGGAGCAGCCGGCGGCAAGCAATGCCAACAGTATTGCGGAGCGTGTGGTCCTGGCCGACATGATCAAGATCTTCCTGGCTGCATCCAGCGGAAGAACGGGCGGGACGACCCGGTCGCCGTTCCGACCGGCTCACCCCTTGCGGGTCGTCGCGAGGTCGTAGCTCGCCACCTGGTTGTTCACCGGCTTGTGCATCTCGTCATAGGTCGTGTACTTCAACTCGGCCTTGGTGAAGTTGAGGCCCAAAGTCTCGACCGGCCGCTCGTCACTGCCGTTGGCGGCAGAAACCTGATAGCTGCTGACGAGGGAATTGCTCAGCTTGTATTCCATGAACGTGTTGCCCGGGCTGCCGGTGGTGACGAGGTGGATCGTCACGGTCTTGCCCTGGTTGCCGGTCGCGGCCGCCTCGAACAGCTTGACGGAGGCGCCGTCCATCTGCTTGGCCAGATAGACTTCTCCCACGATCGGCTCGGAGGCCTCGCGGTTCCGCGCCGAACCGGCCGGGGTGGAGATCTGCCGGTTGATCACCCAATTCAGCGACGAGACGTCGATCCAGTTCTTGTGGCTTTCATGGGTTGCGTCGCCTTGAACACCGTCGATCTGGACGTAGATCGCCATGGGTCCTCCCCCATCTTGCAATTGGTCTGTTCATTATGTCCTCCTGCCGGCCGGCCCGCGGGTGACGCGGGTCACAGGTCGGCGGGAATTCGCTGCGCCGGCTTCCCGAACGGAAGCCGACATGAAACCTCATAACCGGCGTGCCGAAGAAAGCACCGGACCCGGCTGCGGAGGCGGGTCGCATCTTGAAGGAAGACGGGCCCCCGCCTGCATGGCAGGTGCAGCATCATCCTATCGAGGAGATGGCCTGCACAGGAACGGTACCGAACTATGAAACATATCGATTTCTAAGGCTAGTAGAAAAATTGATATTGACACGATTTTCCAGATCACCCCCGAGTCGCCTCGCCTCGCTGTTGGTAATGCACCTGTTATCATCAGGCAAGATTCACACTAGACACAAAACCGAAACGCTGCTGGACTCTGGTATCCAGACCGATGATCTGCCTCCGAACAAGCGAATTGATAAAATTGCGGGAGGTCGGCGCCACGCCGGGTGGATTTATTGGCCGGACATAGGGAGGATCAGGTGCGGCACTGTCGGTTGAGTCTCGGCTTCGCGGCCATTGCGGCATGCGCGGCGCTGGCGACGCAGGCGGCGGCGCAGATGGCGTCGACCGCCTCGCCCTCCGGGGCGCCCATGCCCGATCCCGGATCCCGGCCGATCTATGCGACGATCAGGCTGGACGGCGGCTTCCAGGTCGATCCGTTCCCGATCGGCGTGATCGCCGGAGGGTCCTACTCGGCCTCCGACCTCGGCACCGACTGCATCGGCAACATCAACCCAGAACGAGCCGATGCCAAAGTCGAGTTCGCCAATGGCCGTCGGCCCTTGAGCATCTACGCGGCGGCGGGCTCGGACGTCGCGCTCGTCGTCCACACTCCGTCCGGAAGGTGGGTCTGCACCGACGACACGACCGACGGGGGCATCAACCCGGCCATCACCTTCGACAGGCCCGCGGACGGCACCTACGCCGTCTGGGTGGCGGCGGTCGATGCGTCGAGCCGCCCCGTTCCGGCGGTGCTCGTGATCAGCGAGTTCCCGCCGACCTGGTGACCCGGGTCACGCGCGGCCCGGCCGGCAGGAGGATATCGTGAAGTGCCCGTGATGATCGGGCCGGTGGTCGACATCACGGATCGAACGGCAACACCAGAGCAATCTTGTGCCAACGTCCGACGTCTTGAACATGGATGCGCTTGCGGCGCCCATCCCCGGCGATCGGCCGGCGGGAGAGAATCTGCGCCTGGACATCTCGCCCGAGGCGCCGTTCCAGCGCCTCAAGGACATGCGGGCCCAGGTGCGGGCGCTCGAACGCGCGGCGGACGCCGAGGACCAGGCCGCCCCGCTCGATGCGGAATGGCGCCCGCTGGTGGAGCTGGCAGGGGAGCTTCTCGCCACTCGCTCCAAGGATCTCGAGGTCGCGTCCGTACTGGTCGAGGGGCTGGTCCGTCTGCACGGCTTCGCCGGTCTGCGCGATGGCTTCCGCATCCTGCACAGGCTCCTGGAAGACCATTGGGACGATCTTCATCCGACCCCGGACGACGACGGGATCGCGACGCGCCTGAGTCCGCTGATCGGGCTGAACGGCGAGGGCGTGGAAGGCACGCTGATCCAGCCGATCCGGAAGATCCCGCTGGTCCAGGGGCCGCAAGGCTCCTATGCGCTGTGGCAGATCATCCAGGCCGGCGACGTCGCCGCGATGGAGCCGGATCGACGGGCCCAGCGGGTCGCCGCCGGGGCCCTGGATCTGGATGAGATCGTGGGCGCCGCCCGGGCCATGGGCCGGACCGAGGCCGAGACGGTCCTGGCCGATATCGACGCCGCCTGCGACGCCTTTCAGGCGTTGTCCGAAAGCCTGGATGCGCGGTGCGGCCCGAACTCTCCGCCGACCTCGCACATCCGGAACGCGCTGACCGCCGCGCGGGACGCCGCACGCCTGGCGCTCGGCGACGGGGTGCCGACACAAGGCCCGGCGCCGTCCGGAACGGAGCTGGAGAGCGTCGGTCCCGCCGACGGTCCCGTCCCTGTCCCCGAGGCGGCGGCAGCGCCGCTCGGCACCATCCGGAATCGCGACGACGCCCTGCGTCTGGTGGAGATCGCGGCAGCCTGGTTCCGCCGCATGGAACCGCATTCCCCGATCTCCTACACGCTCGAGGATGCCGTCCGGCGGGCACGGATGGTGCTTCCCGATCTCATAGCCGAACTGATCCGCGACGACACGGCCCGCCGCGATTTTCTCGTCGCCGCGGGAATCCAACCACGAGGTGACTGACGCCGCGGAGCGGTGAACGCACGGAGCGAGGTGAGGTGATGAAGTCCAGCATTCACGACAAGCTCGAACGGGTGCGCAAGCCGCGTGTCCACATCACGTATCAGGTCGAGACCGAAGGCGCGGTGGTCGAGAAGGAACTGCCCTTCGTCGTCGGCGTCCTCGGCGATTTCTCCGGCGATCCGGCGCAGCCGCTGGCGCCGCTGCGCGACCGGAAGTTCGTCCAGATCGATCGCGACAACTTCAACGAGGTGATGGCGCGGATCGCCCCCGGGCTCAATCTCCGGGTCGAGAACACGCTGCAGGGCGACGGCAGCGAGATCGCGGTCGATCTCTCGTTCCGGTCGCTCGAGGATTTCGAGCCGGGCGCCGTCGTCCAGCAGGTCGAACCGCTGCGCAAGCTGCTCGAAACCAGGAACCGGCTGCGCGACCTGATGACGAAGGTCGACCGGTCCGAGGATCTGGAGGCGCTGCTGGAGAAGGTCCTGCAGAACAAGGAGCAGTTGTCCCAGCTCTCGCATGCGCTCGACGCGCGGGAGGCGCGGGCGACGAAGCCCGCCGCCGATGAGGAGGAGTGAAGCCATGGCCGCAGAGACCCAGCTTCAGAAGGACGCCGTCGATCGTACCGCCGAAGCGGCCCCGTCCCTGCTCGACCAGGCCGTCGCGGTGACCAAGCAGACCGAGCCGGAGCGCGCCGAGGAGCTGTTGCGCACGCTGACCGAGGAAGCCCTCAAGGGGACCGTGGTCTATGACCGGAACCTGACGGTCACGCTGAACCGGGCGATCCGGGCGATCGACGAGAGGATGTCGCTGCAGCTCGCCGCGATCATGCATCACGACAAGTTCGCGAAGCTCGAAGGCTCCTGGCGCGGGCTCCATCATCTGGTGATGAGCACGGAGACCAGCGCCATGCTCAAGATCCGCGTCCTGAACGTCGGCAAGCGCGATCTCTACAAGGATCTGAGCAAGGCGGTGGAGTTCGACCAGAGCCAGATTTTCAAGAAGATCTACGAGAACGAGTTCGGCACGCCCGGCGGCGAGCCCTACGGCGCGCTGATCGGCGACTACGAGTTCTCGAACCACCCGGAGGACGTCGAGCTCCTGCAGCATGTGAGCCACGTCGCCGCCGCGGCCTTCGCGCCGTTCATCGCGGCGGCGGCGCCTGACCTGTTCGGCTTCGGCGACTTCACCGAGCTGTCCCGGCCGCGCGATCTCGAGAAGATCTTCGAATCTCTGGAATTCGCGAAATGGCGCAGCTTCCGCGACAGTGAGGACAGCCGTTTCGTCGCCCTGACCATGCCCCGCGTGCTGGCCCGCCTGCCCTATGGGGCGGCGACCCGCCGGATCGACGAATTCGACTATGAGGAGGCGCCGATCGACGGGGGCGGCGTCCGGCGGGCGATGGAGCATCCCGACTATTGCTGGATGAACGCGGCCTATGTGCTGGGTACGCGGCTGACCGACGCCTTCGCGCAGCATGGCTGGTGCACGGCCATCCGCGGCGCCGAGGGCGGCGGCAAGGTCGAGGACCTGCCGTTCCACAGCTTTACCAGCGACGACGGCGATCCCGACCACAAATGCCCGACCGAGATCGGCATCACCGATCGGCGCGAGGCGGAGCTGTCGCGACTGGGCTTCCTGCCGCTCTGCCACTACAAGAACACGGACTACGCGGTGTTCTTCGGGGCGCAGACGGCGCAGAAGCCGAAGAAGTACGACCGGCCGGAGGCCACCGCCAACGCCGCGATCTCGGCCCGCCTGCCCTACATGATGGCGACCTCGCGCTTCGCCCATTACCTCAAGGTCATGGCCCGCGACAAGATCGGCTCGTTCATGGAGGCCGACGACTGCGAAGCCTGGCTGAACCGCTGGATCATGAACTACGTCAACAACAACAAGGAGGCCGGCCAGGAGATGAAGGCGCGCTATCCGCTGGCGGAGGCGCGTGTCTCGGTCAAGGAGATCCCCGGGGCGCCCGGATCATACAACGCCGTCGCCTGGCTGCGGCCCTGGCTGCAGATGGAGGAGCTGACGACGTCGCTTCGCATGGTCGCGCGCATCCCGAACACCGGGAACTGACGGCTCGGCCATGACGCGCCTCTCCTCCGCAGCGGCTCTGTCGAAGGCCCCGGCGGCGGGCATGCTCGGCCCACCGACGGCGGCGCGCCTGGGGGTGCGCGTCGGCGCCCCGCTGGCCGCCGATCTGGTCGAACGGATCCTCGCCGACGACGGCCGTGATGCCGCCGCCGATGCTGGGCCTCTGGCGGCGTTCCTGGCGGAGCCGCGGACCGGCGAAGCCCTGATCCTCTGGTTCGGAGCCTCGGAAGCCGCGCGGGTGCTCTCCGACCGGGAGGCGCTGGCGCTCGCGATCGATCGCGACATCGCCCGGATCGACGCCCTGCTGTCGGCGCAGCTGGACGCCATCCTCCACGCCCCGAGGCTGCAGGCGCTGGAGGCGACGTGGCGCGGCGTCGCCTATCTGGTCGAGCAGGCCGACCAGGCCACGTCGACCAGGATCAGGATCCTCGACATCGCCTGGGCCGAGGTCTGCCGCGATCTCGAGCGGGCGATCGAGTTCGATCAGAGCCAGATGTTCCAGAAGATCTACGAGCAGGAATTCGGCATGCCGGGCGGCGAGCCGTTCGGCGTGCTTCTCGGCGCCTACGAGATGCGGCATGCGCCGGCGCCGGACCATTCGACCGACGACGTCGCCGGGCTGAAGGGCATGATGCGGATCGCCGCGGCCGCGTTCGCTCCCTTCATCACCGCGGCCCATCCCGGCCTGCTCGGCCTCGAGAGCTTTGCCGAGCTCGGCCTGCCGATCGACGTCGCGCGCGGTGTCCAGGCCCCCGACTACGCTCGGTGGAACGCCATGCGCGATCTCGAGGAGGCGAGGTTCCTCGGCGTCACCGTGCCGCGAGTCCTGATGCGGCTGCCCTGGGCGGACGATGGCAGCCGAGCGGACGGGTTCCGCTATCGGGAGGACGCGTCGTCCCCCGATCTGTCCGGCTATTGCTGGGGTCCCGCCATCTTCGCCTTCGCCGGCACGCTGATCCGCGCCTTCGAGAGCTCGGGCTGGTTCGCCGAGATCCGCGGCGCCGCGCGGGACGGCAGCCGGGGCGGGCTGGTCACGGATCTTCCCATCGACCATTTCGGCACCGACCGGCCGGGCGTGGGCGCCAAGCTCTCGACCGATGTCGAGCTGACCGACGCCCAGGAGGAGGAGCTGTCCCGGCTCGGCCTCATGACCCTGTGCCGAGCGCGGGACACGCCCTATGCCGTCTTCCACGGCAACCCGTCGCTGCAGCGGCCGGAGAGGTATGACCGGCCCGTCGCCACCGCCAATGCCCGGCTGTCGGCGATGCTGCAGTACATCTTCTGCATCAGCCGGTTCGCCCACTGCGTGAAGGTGATCGGGCGCGATCGGATCGGCGCCTTCCAGCACGCGGAAGACTGCCAGGAGTTCCTGCGGCGCTGGCTGCTCGACTATTCGATCGCGAGCGACACGGCGACGACCGAGGAACGAGCGCGCTATCCGTTGCGCGAGGTCGATGTCGCCGTCCGGGAGCTGCCTGGGCGGCCCGGGCTCTACAGCTGCGTGATCCATCTGCAGCCGCATTTCCAGCTGGACCAGGTCGCCTCCAGCTTCCGGCTGGTCACGGAGCTTGCGGCCCCCGGGCCGCGAGCCATGTGATCGGGAGGCCGCGATGAGCCCTGCGCATGAACATTTCCAGGCGGGCCGTCTCGCGCAGGCCGTCGAGACCGTGACGGCCGAGGTGCGCTCGCACCCGACGGATGTCGACCGGCGCGGCCTTCTGGCCGAGCTCCTGTGCTTTGCCGGCGAGCTCGACCGCGCCGACCGCCAGCTCGATCTGATCGCCGATCAGGACCCCGCGGCCGCCCTGGGCACGGCCCTGTTCCGGCAGTTGATCCGCGGGGCCCAGGCTCGTGCCCAAGTCTTCGCCGAAGGCCGGGTGCCGGAGTTTCTCGGGCCGCCGCCGCAGCATCTGCGGCTTCTGCTGGATGCCGGCATCGCCCTGCGCGACGGAGAGACGGAGGCGGCCGGACGCCTGACGGCCGAGGCCGAGACGCTGCGGCCGCAATGCGCCGGCTGTCTGGACGACGCCGAGATCGACGACCTGCGCGACATCGACGATCTCGTCGCCCCGGTGGTCGAGGTGCTGACCAGCACCGGCAAGTACTATTGGATTCCGAGAGAACGGGTGGCGTCGATCGACTTCCACGCGCCCGTCCGTCCCCGCGATCTGCTGTGGCGACGCGCGACCATGGCCGTCGCCGACGGCCCGGACGGCGAGGTCTACGTCCCGACGATCTATCCGACGACCGCAACCGCCGGCGACGAGCTTGCCAAGCTCGGGCGGGTCACGGACTGGCAGGGCGGCGGCGACGCCCCCGCCCTGGGCATTGGACAGCACTGCTGGCTGGCCGGCGACGCGGCGGTCCCGATCCTGCAGGTGCATCGGTTCGAAGCGCGGCCCGCCGCCTGAAGGGAAAAGACGAACCATGTCGAGGAGCGCCGAGGACACCTTCCTGCTGCTGTCGGTTCTGGACCGGCTGCTGGCCGACGACGCCGATCCCGCGCTGCGTTCGGGGACGCGGCGCACCGCGCGGTCCCTGGCGGCGATCCGGGACGGCGTCCGGCGGGATCTCGAGACCTTGCTGAACACTCGGGCCCGGCCGACGGGCTGGCCGCGCGCCTGGACCGAGCTCGACTCGGCGCTGACCGGTTACGGGCTTCCGGACTTCGCGGCGCTGCCGATGACCTCGGATGAGCATCGGGAGGCGTTCCGGTCGGCGATCGAGGCGGCGATCCGATGCTTCGAACCGCGCTTCCGCAGCGTGACGGTCCGGCTCCTGGACAACGCCGAGGCCCTGGATCGGACCCTGCGGTTCCGGATCGACGCGCTGATGCACGCCGAGCCTGCGCCCGAGCCGATGACCTTCGATTCGATCCTGGAGCCGGCCAGCCGCAGCTTTTCGGTGACGGCGGGGAGCCATGGCTGAGGACCTTCTCTCCCATTATCAGCGCGAGCTGACCTATGTTCGCCGCCTGGCTGGCGAGTTCGCGGACGCGCATCCGAAGATCGCGGGCCGGCTTCGGCTCAGCGGCGAGGCGACCGACGATCCCTTCGTCGCCCGGCTGATCGAGGCCTTCGCCTATCTGAACGCGCGGATCCGCACCAAGCTGGACGATGAATTTCCGGAGCTGACCGACGCCCTGCTCGGCGTTCTCTATCCACACTATCTCGCGCCGATCCCGTCGATGGCGATCGCGCGCTTCGACGCCCAGCCGGATCTGGCCAAACCCTATGCCGTGCCGACCGGCACCGAGGTCGTGACGGAGACCGTCGGCGGGGAGCCCTGCCGCTTCCGGACGGCCTATCCGACGACGCTCTGGCCGATCGCACTCGACACCGCGGTCCTGGGCGCGCGTCCGATGCCGGCACCGGCCAATCCCCGGGCGGCCGGCGCGGCGGCGGTGCTGCGCCTCGGGCTGCGCTGCCTGTCCTCGGACATGACCTTTTCCGCCCTCGGCGTCGAGGAGCTGCGGTTCTACCTGGCCGGCCCGCCGCAGCAGTCGCTGCCGCTCTACGAGCTGATCCACAACAACTGCCTGTCGATCGCGCTGGCCGACGGGCCGGCCGACCCCGCGCCAGTGATCCTGCCGCCGGAGGTGATCCGCCCGGTCGGCTTCGAACTGCACGAAGGGCTGCTGCCCTATCCGGCGCGATCGCATCTCGGCTATCGGCTCCTGTCCGAATATTTCGCCTTCCCCGAGAAGTTCCTGTTCGCCGACATCGGCGGGCTGGAGGCGAAGACCCTGCTCAAGGCTGGCAACCGCCTCGAGATCTTCCTCTATCTCAGCCGGTCCTCGCCCGACCTCGAGCGCGGCCTGGGGCCGGAGGCGCTGGCCCTCGGCTGCACGCCGGTCGTCAACCTGTTCCCGCAGCGCGCGGAGCCCGTTCGCGTGACGCAGGCGACGACCGAGTACCGCATCGTGCCGGATGCGCGCCGCCCGATGGCGACGGAGATCTTCGCGGTCGAGCGCGTGCGCGGGACGGATCCGCATGGCGCCGCGACGGAGTTCGAGCCGTTCTACGCGGCGCGGCACGGAACCGGATCCGACAGGAAGCCCGCCTATTGGCATGCCAGCCGCCGGCCCGGCCCGCCGGGCGACAATGGCACCGACATCTTCCTGACGCTGGTCGACGAGGCCTTCGACCCGGTCGAGCCGCCGGCCATGACGCTCTCGGTCGACACGACCTGCCTCAATCGCGATCTGCCGAGCCGCCTGCCCTTCGGCGGCGGCCATCCGCGCCTGACGATGGCGGAATCGGCATCGGCGATCCGCTCCATCGCCTGCCTGACGCCGCCGACCGCCACGCTGCGCCCCCGGATCGGCCGCCATGGCCGATGGCGGCTGGTCTCCCATCTCGCCCTCAACCATCTCTCGCTCACCAGCGACGCGGAGGGCACCAAGGCGCTGCGGGAGATCCTGAAGCTGTATGATTTCCGGGACGCCGCCGAGACCCGGGCGGTGATCGACAGCATCCTGGCGGTGTCGAGCCGCCGCGGATCGGCCCGCATGCCCGACGATCCGCTCGGCGGCTTCGCCCGCGGCGTCGACGTCGGCATCGAGTTCGACGGCGAGCGGTTTGCCGCCGCCGGGCTCTATCTCTTCGCCTCGGTGCTCGAGCGCTTCCTCGGCCTGTACTGCAGCATCAACGCCTTCTCCCGGCTCACCGCCACCATCCGCGGCCGGCCGGCGCCCCTGAAACGCTGGCCGCCCCGGGCCGGCGAGACGGTGCTGCTGTGATCGCGTGGCTGCACAGGCGGCCCTGGGCGGTCGAGGCCTTCCAGGCTGTCAGGCTGGCCGAGACCGCGGCGCGGCGGCGCCATCCCGGTGCCGACCGCCGCGGCCGGCCGATCGGCGAGGACCTGGCGCCGGGCGAAGAGGCCATACGTCTCGCCAGCGCGACGACCCTCTCCTTCCCTTCGGCATCGGTCGCCCGCTTCGATCCGCCCTCCGATCCCGGCAACGGACCGCCCCGGCTCACGCTCGGCCTGTTCGGGCTGATCGGCCCGTCCGGCGTGCTGCCCAGCCACCTGACCGCCGAGGTCAATCGCGCGGTCCGGCTGAAACGCCCGGCGCTGCGGGCGTTTCTCGACATCTTCCTGCACCGGCTCGCCTCCCTGTTCTACCGGGCCTGGGCGAAGTATCGGCTGCCGATCGCCTTTGAACGGGCCGGCGCGGCGGACGACCCGATCACGACGACGCTGTTTTCCCTCACCGGCCTGGGCACCGACCATCTGCGCGGCCGCCTCAGCGTCGACGACAAGGCGATCATCCACTATGCGGGGCACTTCGCCCGCTGGCCCCGATCCGCCAGCGCGCTCGCGGCCATGCTCTCCGACGATCTCGGCCTGCCCGTCGCGGTGCGTCAGTTCGAGGGCACCTGGCTGGCCCTGCCGCCGCAGGAGCGGACGGTATTGCCGACATCGGCAGCGCCGGACGGCAACTTCTGCCGGCTCGGCCTCGATGCGGTGGTCGGCGAGCGCGTCTGGGATGTCCGCGGCAAGTTCCAGATCCGCGTCGGCCCCGTCTCCTGGGACCGGTTCCGCGCCCTGATGCCGGGATCGCCGGAGCTGCGCCGCGTGGCCGAGCTGACGCGGCTCTATGTCGGCCCGGCCCTCAGCTTCAACGTGCGGCTGGTCCTCGATCGGCGCGAGGTTCCCCTGCTGCGGCTCGGCGGCGATACCGCCCCACAACTCGGCTGGACCGGCTGGGCGGCCTCCCGCCCTCCCCCGCACGACCCGTCCGACGCCGTCTTCGAGGTGGACCATGTGTGACCGCCCAAGCACGACGCCGGGTTCGCCCGGACTTCCGCGACCACAACCGCCGGCCTGAGAAGGGAGAGCAGCAGATGGCCGCGATCGATCTGAAATCCCTGATCGGCAGGTTGAATCCCGAATGCCGCCGGGCATTGGAGGAGGCGGCGGGGCTGACCCTGTCCCGGTCGCATTTCAACGTCGAGATCGAACACTGGCTGCTCAAGCTGCTCGAGGATGCCCGCGGCGACATCGGCCTGTGCCTGGCCCATTACGAGATCGATGCCGGGCGCGTCGCGGCCGATCTGACCCGGGCGCTGGATCGGCTGAAGACCGGGAACGTGCATCCCCCCGCCCTGTCGCCGTCGCTGATCTCACTGGGCCGCGAGGCCTGGCTGCTCGCCTCGCTGGAATATGGCGAGCCGCAGATCCGTTCGGGGCATCTGCTGGCGGCGCTCGTCTCCGACGACCTTCTGGCGCAGCACGCCCGCACCGCATCGTCATGGCTCGGACGGATTCCCGCCGAGACGCTGCGGCGCGAGCTGCCCCGCCTCGTCGCCGGCGCCTCCGAGACGCCGCCGGCCCCGGCCGCAGGCGAGGCGCCGGCATCCGCCGCGGCCGGCAGGCGAACCGAGGCGCTCGACCGATACACGACCGACCTCACGGCGCGGGCGCGGGCCGGCGGGATCGATCCGATCCTGGGCCGCGATGCGGAGATCCGCCAGGTGACCGACATCCTGATGCGGCGCCGCCAGAACAACCCGATCCTGACCGGCGAGGCCGGCGTCGGCAAGACGGCCGTGGTCGAGGGCTTCGCCCTGCGCATCGCCGGCGGCGACGTCCCCGAGCCGCTGCGGGAGGTGACCCTGCGGACCCTCGATCTCGGTCTGCTGCAGGCCGGTGCCGGTGTCAGGGGCGAGTTCGAGAACCGGCTGAAATCGGTGATCGAGGAGGTCCAGGCCAGCCCGACCCCGATCATCCTCTTCATCGACGAGGCGCACACCATGATCGGTGCCGGCGGGCCGGCCGGCCAGAGCGACGCGGCCAATCTGCTGAAGCCGGCGCTGGCCCGCGGCGAACTGCGCACCATCGCCGCGACGACCTGGTCGGAATACAAGCGGTACGTCGAAAAGGATGCGGCGCTGAGCCGGCGCTTCCAGGTGGTCAAGGTCGAGGAGCCGTCGGAGGACGCGGCGATCGACATGATGCGCGGCATCGCGCCGACGCTGGAGCAGCATCACGGCGTCCGCATCCTCGACGAGGCCATCGTCGGCAGCGTCCGCCTGTCGCATCGCTACATCGTCGGCCGCCAGCTGCCGGACAAGTCGGTCAGCCTGCTCGACACCGCATGCGCCCGGGTCGCCATGGCGCAGGCCACGACGCCCGCCGCGATCGAGGACCTCATCCGACAGCGGGAGCGGCTCGACGCCGAGATCGCGATCCTGCGCCGCGAGCAGGCCACGAGCGCGGACGACAGCGGCGTGATCGCGGCGCTGGAGGATCGGCGGCGCGCGGTCGAGGCCGACCATGCCCGCCTGTCCGAACGCTGGCAGGCGGAGCGGGAGGCCGTCGAGCGGATCCGCGAGCTTCGGGCACGGATCGAGGCGGCGAGCGGGCTCGACTGCGGCACGGGCGAGGCGGCGCCGGCCGAACTGCCGGAGACCGTCGCGGCCCTGCGCGCCGGCTATGCCGCGGCCCGGGCCAGGCTGACGGCGCTGCAGGAGGATGCGGGCCTGAACCCCGTCGATGTCGACGCCCAGACCGTCGCCGAGGTCGTGGCGAGCTGGACCGGCATCCCGGTCGGCCGGATGGTGTCGGACGAGATCCGCGCGGTGCTGACGCTGAAGGACCGGATGCGGGACCGGATCGTCGGCCAGGATCACGCGCTGGAGGCGGTGGCCCAGTCGATCCGCACCGCGCGGGCGAAGCTGACCGACCCGCGCAAGCCGATCGGCGTCTTCCTGTTCGTCGGCATGTCCGGCGTCGGCAAGACCGAGACGGCGCTGGCGCTGGCCGACCTGCTGTTCGGCGGCGAGCACACCATGACCGTCATCAACATGTCGGAGTTCAAGGAGGAGCACAAAGTCTCGCTCCTGCTGGGCGCGCCGCCCGGCTATGTCGGCTATGGCGAGGGCGGCATCCTGACCGAGGCGGTGCGCCGGCGGCCCTACTCCGTCGTCCTGCTGGACGAGCTGGAGAAGGCCCATCCCGGCGTCCAGGACGTGTTCTATCAGGTGTTCGACAAGGGGATGCTGCGCGACGGCGAAGGTCGCGACATCGACTTCAAGAACACCGTCGTCATCCTGACCTCGAATGTCGGCTCCGATCGCATCGCGAAGCTCCATGCCGACCCGGACACCATGCCGGACGCCACGGGGCTGGCCGAGGCGCTGCGCCCGGAACTGCTGGCCGCCTTCAAGCCGGCGTTTCTGGGCCGGGTGACGGTCATCCCGTTCCTGCCCCTCGGGGAGGACACCGTGCGCCGGATCGTCCGGCTGCAGCTCGACCGCGTGGCGCGCCGTGTCTCCGAAACCTATGGCGCGACCCTGCGCTGCGACGACGGCGTGGTCGAGGGGTTGCGCGCGCGGGCGACGGAGAATGAAAGCGGCGCCCGGGCGATCGAGCAGATCCTGTCGCGGACCCTGCTGCCGGATCTTGCGGCGCAGTTCCTGACCCGGGCGTCCGAGGGAGAGCCGATCGCGGACGTCACCGTCGCGATGGATGCCGCCGGCGGTTTCCAATACCGGGTGGCCCCAAGAGACCAGGAGCGGGTCCGACCGAGTTCACAGACGGTCCGACAGCCATGAAACTGACCATCGATCTCGTCAATGCAGGCCCGGGCCACACCGGCCATCGGGAGTCCCGGACGCTCGAAGGCAGAGGGCTGACGATCGGGCGCAGCGCCGACAACGACTGGGTCGTCGACGATCCGTCCCGCACGCTTTCGAAGAACCACTGCCTGATCGACTATGTCGACGATCGCTACGTGCTGTTCGATCTCAGCGCCAACGGCACCTTCGTCAATAACACGGACGAACCTGTCGGCCGCTCGAACAGCGTGGTGCTGTCCGATGGCGACCGGATCTGGATCGGCGACTGCGAGTTCGCGGTCCGGCTGTCGGGCACGGAGGCGCCCGCGGCCGGGCACTCGATCGATGTCGACGATCCGGCGGCCGCGCCCTTCGGCATCGATCCGGACCGCGATCCGCCGGCATCACTGAAGATCTCCAACCCGGAGGACTGGCCGGCGGACGCCGATGCCGATCCCTTTGCAGACGGGCCCGATCGGGCCGGACCGGCGGCGGAGCCCGACCATCTGCCGACGGAGCGCTCGGCCTTCCGGCCGCCGCCGATCCGGTTCGAGGCGATCCCCGAGGATTGGGACGAGCAGGCGCCCGCCACGCCGGACGACAGGGCACGGCCGCCCCCGAAGCCGCCACCCGCGGAAGAGCATGCCACCCGCGATCCGCCCGATGCGCCCGAGCCGCCCCCAGCCGAGCGGCCGACCGCGGAGCCAGCGCATATCGAGCCGGCGGCCACGCCCGCCGCGGCGCCGATGGACCTGATCAAGGTCGTTCTCGAAGCCGCCGGGCTCGACCCCGCGCAGTTTCCACCGGAGCGCGCCGAGGCGCTGGCCCGGACCATTGGTTCGATCTTCCGCGCGACGGCACAGGGACTGATCGAGTCCCTGGACGCACGGACGACCCTGAAGACCGAGTTCCGGATCGAGCGCACCGCGATCCGGCCACGCGACAACAATCCGCTGAAGTTCTCGGCCACGGCCGAGGAGGCCCTGATGGCCATCCTGTCCCCGCCGCTGCCGGCCTTCGCGGGAGGGGCCGAGGCGATCGAGGAAGCGTTTCGCGACATCCGCAACCACGAGCTGGCCACGATCGGCGGAATGGAGGCGGCGCTCGGCCACCTGATCGAGAGCCTCGCGCCGCAGGCGGTGGAGGCGGCGGCGAACGGCACGACCAGCGGCCTCGGAGCCGTCCTGCCGGCCGCGCGCAAGGCCAAGCTGTGGGATGCCTATGTCGCCCGTCATCGGCAGGTGTCGGAGACAGCGTCGGAGAACATCCGCGACCTCTTCGGCCGGGCCTTCGCCGAGGGCTACGAGCGCCGGAGAGAACAAGGCTGAACGGAGATGGATCCCATGCAGTTGTCGCGATTCGCCATCCTCATGCTCGGAACCTCGCTCGCATCGGGGTGCGGCATGTTCGATTCCAAGCCGGCTCCGATCCCGGTCACCCTGACGGCCGCCGGGGACATCAACCCCGACGCCTCGGCGCGTCCGTCGCCCATTCGGGTGCGCGTCTACCAGCTTCGCTCCGCTTCGGCCTTCCAGCAGTCGGACTATTTCGCGCTCACGGACGGCAAATCCGACGCGCTGGGCGACACGGTCGTCGGGTCGGAGGAGGTGATGCTGTCCCCGGGCAGCACCCGCACCCTCTCGACCCCGATCGACGAAGGGGCCCGTTACATCGGGGTGGTCGCGGGCTTCAGGGACATCGACAGGTCGCAGTGGCGCAGCGTCCGGCAGATCGACCCCGGCGGCGTCGAGGCCGTGGACGTGTCCGTGGCGGCACACGGGGTCTCGGTCGCGGTGAACCAATAGGCAGGTCGAGGATGTCCTGGGACAACAAGGTCGTCTGGTCGGAGGGGATGTTCCTCCGGACCCACCACTTCCAGCAGTTCGACCGCTATGTGGAGAAGCTGGTCCGCGCCCGCGTTGCCGAGCTGAAACCCTATCCCTGGGGCGTTGCGGAGCTGCGCATCAACCAGGATCTGCTGGCGACCGGCAGGTTCGCCCTCACCGCCTGCCGGGGCGTGCTGGAGGACGGCACGCCGTTCGCCATTCCCGAGGACGCCGACCATCCGCCGCCGCTGACCATCCCCGACACGGCCCGCAACGCCGTGATTTCTCTCGCCGTCCCGGTCCGGCAGCCCGGCAGCCCGGTCATCGATCATTCGGCGGGCGGCGACGGCAGTGCGCGCTTCGTGACCACGGAGTTCGAAGCGACCGACGCCAACGCCTTCTCGGCATCCGTCGCCCCGCTGCAGGTGGCCAAGCTGCGGATGCGCTACCTCCTCGAAGGCGAGGACCAGTCCGGCTATATCGGGCTCGGCATCGCGCGGATCGTCGAGGTCCGGTCCGACTCGATGATCGTGCTCGACGACCGCTACATCCCGCCGATGCTGACCTGCGATGCGTCGCCGGCGCTGACCGGCTTCGCGACGGAGATCCTGGGCCTGCTTCACCATCGCGGCGAAGCCCTGGCCGGACGGGTCAGCGCCTCCGGCACCCAGGGCGTGGCCGAGGTCGCGGATTTTCTTCTGCTGCAGCTCGTCAACCGGTACGAGCCGCGGCTCGCGCATCTGGCAACCGTCGCGAACCTCCATCCCGAGCGGTTCTACGAGACGGCGGTGGAGCTTGCCGGCGAGCTGGCCACCTTCACCGGCAAGGGCAAGCGGCCACCCGCCTTTCCGCAGTATCGGCATGACGATCTCGAGCACTGCTTCCAGGCCGTGATGCTGGAGCTGCGGCATTCCCTCTCCGCCGTGCTCGAACAGACGGCGATCCCGATCCCGCTGGAGGAGCGGCGCTACGGGATCCGCGTCGCCCCGCTCGCCGACCGCACGCTGCTCGACCATGCCGCCTTCATCCTGGCGGTGCGGGCGGATGCCCCGGCCGAGGCGCTGCGCCGCCACTTCCCGTCGCAGGTCAAGATCGGGCCGGTGGAGCAGATCCGCAACCTGGTCAACGCCGCCTTGCCGGGCATCGTCATCCGCGCCCTGCCGGTCGCGCCGCGGCAGCTGCCCTACCACCCCGGCGTGATCTATTTCGAGATGGACCGAAGCAGCCGCTACTGGGAGGAGCTGAAGTCGTCCGGCGGCATGGCGGTGCACGTCGCCGGCGAGTTCCCGAACATCCAGATCGAATGCTGGGCGATCAAGGCATCGCAGGGATAGACGCCGATGGTCGATGACGATCCCTTCGCCGCACCCGACAACCCCGACCGCACCGTCATCCGCCCCCGGCCCGGGGGCAACCGGGCCGCCGCCGCGGAGACGGGTGAACCGACCCAGAGCCCGGGCAGACCGCCGACGCGGCCGCGGCTGGCAGCCGGCGCCGGCCCGACCGAAGCCGTCCCCCTGGCCCCCACGGGCGTGAACCCGCTGGTCCAGGCTGCGGCTGTGCTGTTCGCTCTCGCGGTCCGCCTGAAGAACCGCGCGGTTCATCGCGACGTGCCGCTGCTGCGCCAGCGGGTGGTCGCCGAAGTCCGGACCTTCGAGCGCACGGCGCTGGCCGGCGGCGCGTCCGCCGATGCCATCCGTGCGGCCCGCTATGCGCTCTGCGCCACCATCGACGATCTGGTCCTCAACACGCCGTGGGGAAGCCAGAGCCTGTGGACCAAGCAATCGATGGTCTCGACCTTCTACAACGAGACCTGGGGCGGCGAGCGCTTCTTCGAGATCCTCGACCACCTGATGAAGACCTCGGATCGCAACCTGGAGGTTCTCGAGCTCTTCTACATCTGCCTCTCGCTGGGCTTCGAAGGCCGGTACCGGGTCGAATCCCGCGGCCCGTCGCGGTTGGGCGACGTACGGGAATCCGTGTTCCGCGCCATCCGGCGACGGCGCGGCGAGATCGAGCGGACCCTGTCGCCGCACTGGGTGGGTGTCGTGTCCGATCGTCGCCCGCTGGGCCGGCTGGTCCCCCTCTGGGTGATCGGCGCCGCGGTGGCGGCCATGCTGGTCCTGGCCTTCGTCGGCTTCCGCTGGGCCCTCGATGCCAGGCTGGAGCCCGTGATGGCGGCCGCGACGGAGCTTCCGCCGCACGGCGCGGTCGTGATCGAACGGCCGGCCCCGGTCGAGCCGCCCCCTCCGCCGGAACCGCCGAAGGAGTCGGCCGAGCAGCGCCTGACGCGCTTCCTCGAGCCGGAGATCCGCGAAGGCCTGGTCACCGTGGTCGAGGACCAGCAGTCGGTTCGCGTCCGGATCAACGGCAGCAACCTGTTCGCCTCGGCCAGCGACACCCTGCTCGACGATCGCCGGCCGGTCGTCGACCGCATCGGGCAGGCCCTGGAGACCGAGCCCGGGCAGGTCGTGATCGAAGGCCACACCGACAGCCAGGCGATCAAGACCGTCCGGTTCCCGTCGAACTGGCAGTTGTCGACCGCACGGGCGGAGTCGGTCCGCCGCATCCTCGCGCAGCATGTCAGCGACGACGGCCGCTTCTCGGTGGAAGGCAAGGCCGACACCGAGCCCCTGGCGGCGAACGACACGCCGGAGGCGCGGGCGCAGAACCGCCGGATCGAAGTCGTGCTCATGAAGCCGGCCGGGGCCGGCTGACCGTCAGGAAGGGCAAGAGCCGCCGATGCGCAAGGTCCTCGCCATCCTCACCGCGCGCTGGTTCGTCAGCCTGGTCGGCGTGCTTCTGCTGTCCGCGATCGTCTGGTTCGTCGGGCCCCTGATCGCGGTTGCGGAGGTGCGGCCGCTCGAGACCGCCCTGGCGCGCGTCGTGACGATCGCCGCCATGCTGGTGATCTGGTCCTTCGCCACCGCCTGGTCCATCGTCCGCAACCGTCAGGCCAATGCCAGGCTGGTCGACGAGATGAGCCGGCAGCAGGGTCCGCCGCCCTCCCATCCGGCGCAGGATCCGGAGCTCGCGCTGATCCGCGACCGACTGGCCGAGGCCCTGGCCACGCTGCGGCGGACGCGCGTCGGCAGGCGGGGGAGCCGCCGCTGGCTGTACGAACTGCCATGGTACATCCTGATCGGCCCGCCCGGCGCCGGCAAGACCACCGCCCTCCTCAACTCCGGGCTCGATTTCCCCTTGGCCGAGCGCGCCGGGCAAAGCCGCGAGGCGATCCGCGGCATCGGCGGCACGCGCAACTGCGACTGGTGGTTCACCAACGAGGCGGTGCTGATCGACACCGCCGGCCGCTACACGACGCAGGACAGCCACGCCACCCGCGACGCCGCGGCATGGCACGGCTTTCTCGGCCTGCTGAAGCGGCATCGGCCGCGCCAGCCGATCAACGGCGCGCTGGTCTGCGTCAGCGTCTCCGACATCGCCCTGATGCCGGAAAGCGAGCGAACGGCCCATGCGCGTGCCATCCGCCAGCGCCTGGACGAGCTGACGAACGAACTCGGCATCCGCTTCCCGGTCTATGTGCTGCTGACCAAGGCCGACCTGCTGGCCGGCTTCGCCCAGTTCTTCGACGACCTGGGACGCGAGGAGCGCGAGCAGATCTGGGGCACCACCTTCGCCTTCGACGACGGGCAGGGCGAAGAGGGCGTCCTGCCCCAGTTCCTGCGCGAGTTCGATCTTCTGGTCGAGCGGCTGAACGACCGGGTCATCGAGCGCCTGCATCAGGAACCCGACATCCGGCAGCGCAGCCTGATCTACGGCTTTCCCGCCCAGGTCGCGTCGCTGCGTGGAGCCCTCGACACCTTCCTGACCGAGGCGTTCCGGCCCAGCCGCTACACCGCCCGCCCGCTGCTGCGCGGCGTCTACCTGACCAGCGGCACGCAGGAGGGCACGCCCTTCGACCGGCTGATGGGCGCGATGGCCCAGTCCTTCGGGCTCGACCGGCAGCAGATCGCATCGACCGGCGGCCGCGGGCGCAGCTACTTCCTGACCGCCCTGCTGCGCCGGGTCGTGTTCGCCGAAGCCGGCATGGTCTCGACCAACCCGCGGCTCGAGCGGCGGCTGCGATGGCTGCGGCGGGGCGCCGTCGCCGCGGCCTGCGCAGCGCTGGTCGCCGCGCTGGCCGGCTGGACGGCCAGCTACATGGGCAACAGCGACCTGATCCGGTCGGCCCGGGCCAGCCTCGACGACTATGCCGGCAAGCTCGGCGCCTCGGGGGATCCGGTCCGCGATTCCGATCTCGCTGCGATCGTGCCGCCGCTCGACGCCCTGCGCGGCATGCCGGCGGGGTACGACCGGCGCGATGCGCCGGTCCCGGTCTCGATGCGCCTCGGCCTCTACCAGGGCGATACGCTGTCCCAGGCCACGGTCCAGGCCTACAGGCATGCGCTCAACAGCCTGCTGCTGCCGCGGCTCATCGTCCGGCTCGAGGAGATCCTGCGCGGGATCGATCAGCCGTCGGACCTGGCCTACATCGCTCTCAAGGTCTATCTGACGCTGGGCGGCAAGGCCCCTGCGAGCGACCCGGACGCGGTCATGGCCTGGCTCGAGGTCGACCTGCAGCAGCGCTATCCGGGCGACCGGAACGCTGCCCTGCGCGCGGCGATCGAAGCCCATACCGCCGCCCTCCTGGAACGGCGTGTGGCCGACATCGGCATCGACGGCCAGCTGGTCGAACGGGTCAGGACCATCGTCGCCGCCGTGCCCCCGGCGGGGCAGGCGTATCGGCTGCTGAGCACGGGGGCCGAGGTGGCGGCGCTGCCCGAATGGACCGCCGGCGACCACGCCGGACCTCAGGGGGCCCGCGTCCTGGCTCGCAGCTCCGGCAAGGGCCTGGGCGAGGGCATTCCCGGCCTTTTCACCTATCGCGGCTTCCACGAGGCCGTGCTGCCCGGGCTGGAGACCGCCGCCCGCGCGATCGCGTCGGAACGCTGGGTGGTCGACCGGACGGCCCCGACCGGGGCGCCGGAGGACGAGGCGGTCGCGCAGATCGCGCGCGACGCGCTGCAGCTCTACTACGACGACTATGTCTCGAACTGGAACGCGCTGCTGGCGGATATCCGGATCGTGCCCTTCGAGAGCCGGCAGCATGCGGTCGAAGCCCTGAACATCCTGTCCGGGCCGAGCTCGCCGCTCTCCCAGCTGCTGCGGGCCGCGGCGACGGAGACCAAACTGACCGCGCCGCCGCCGGAGGGCGGGGACCACGGCGCGCCGGAATCCGACCAGGCCGGCGCGGGACGGGAGCAGGCGGCCGAGACGGCCGGCGCGTCCGCCGAGGCCGCGGCGCAGAGCCGCTTCGGCATGACCGGCCGCGTCGCCGCCCTGCTGGCGCGCGACTACGCCCGGTCCAGGCTGGGCGGCAGCGGCGACAACGGCGCGCCGGAACCGCCCGGCCGCTATGTCGAGGATCGCTTCCGCGACCTGCAGACCTTCGTCGAGGGGCCCAACGGAGCCCCGGCGCCGCTGGACGACATGATCCGCACGCTGGCCGACATCTACCAGCAGATGAACCGCAGCGCGATGACGACCGGCAGCACGGGAGCGGCGGCCAATGCCGAGCTGACCGGGCTGGCGCAGCAGCTGACGGCATCGGCGGGCCGCGCCCCCGCGGCGATGCGCGGCTGGGCGGGCCAGATCGCCGAGGCGACCTCGTCCGTCACCGTCGGCGGCGCGCGGCAGACGCTCAACGCCGACTGGAACTCGGGCGGGCGGGAGCTCTGCCGCGCGGCGCTGACCGGGCGCTATCCCTTCGCCCGCGGCGCCCGCGAGGATGTGAAGCTGGACGACTTCGCCAGGCTGTTCGCGCCCGGCGGCCTGATCGACGGCTTCTTCACCAAGAATCTCGCCCAGTATGTGGATACGTCGACATCACCCTGGCGCTGGGGCCGCGTCAACAATGTCGATCTCGGCATCGACGCCGCGACCCTGACCCAGTTCGAACGGGCCGCGCGGATCCGGGACGCGTTCTTCCCCCAGGGCGGCAACCGTCCCGATGTCGGCTTCGAGATCGAGCCCGTCGACCTGTCCGCCGGGGCGGCGAGCGTGACGCTCGACATCAACGGTCAGGTGGTGAGCTACGATCACGGACCTGTGCGGCCGGTCTCGATCCGGTGGCCCGGCACCGGATCGAACCAGGTCCGCGTCTCCTTCGCCGGCGTCGACGACGCAGCGGGCGGCGGACTGACCCTGGACGGCCCCTGGGCCCTGTTCCGCCTGGTCGACCGGGCGAAGATCGCCGGCGCTTCGGCGAGCGATCGGTTCCGCTTCACCGTGGCGGACAACGCCAACAGCGCCACGTTCGACCTGCGGACGGCGAGCGTGCTGAACCCGTTCACGCTTCCCGAGCTGAGGCAGTTCCAATGCCCGCAGGCCTTCTGACCGCGGCGGGTGCCGCCCCCGGCATCTTCGGCAAGCTGCCCTGGCTCGGCGATTTCGTCGTGCAGCGGTTGCCGCGAGGCTTCGTCGAGCCGTGGGACGCCTGGCTCCAGGACGGGCTCGCGGCATCCCGGGTGGCCCTCGGCGATGCCTGGCTGGACCGGTACCGGACCGCGCCGGTCTGGCGCTTCGCCCTGCCGGCCCATGTCGCCGGACCGCCCGTTGCCGGCCTGTTCCTGCCCAGCGTCGACCGCGTCGGCCGCTACTTCCCGCTGACGCTCGCCCTGCCGCTCGAGAGCGGACCGCCGCCGGATCTTCCGGCCAGCGCGGCATCCTGGTTCGACGCGCTCGAAGCGGTCGCGCTGGCGGCGCTGGAGGAGGAGACCCGTCCGGAGGACTGGCTGTCGGCCCTCGAGCGCATCGGCGCGCCCCCTCTTGTTCCCGCCGAGCGGCGCCGGGGAGACGACGATTGGATCCTCGAATCCGTCACCCCCGACGGCGGTCTTGCCGCCGCCTTCGCGCGCGTCGCCGATCGGCTCGCGCCCGATGCGGCCCCGGCACGGTTCTGGACGTCCCCCGGCGCAGAAGGATGGTTCCTCGCGGGCGCCGGCCTGCCCCCGGCCGATTTCTGGCCCCGGCTTCTGATCGGACCGGCCGAAAGCGCGGAGGCGCCGCCATGAGCGGCCGGCTCTTCCACTTCCATGCGGCAGGGCGGACCGATCCGGGCGCCATGGGCACCCATAACGAGGATGCCTTTCTGAGCCGTGCCGATGTCGGGCTCTGGGCCGTGGCGGACGGGATGGGGGGTCACCGGCGCGGCGATCACGCCAGCCGGACGATCATGCGCGCACTGTCGCAGATCCCGGCGCCCGAATCCGCCCCGGCCCTGATCGGCGAGGTCCGCGAACGGCTGGCTTCGGTCCACAGGATCCTGCGGATCGAAGCCGCGGAGATCGGCGACGGCGCCACCATCGGCTCGACGGTCGTGGTCCTGATGATCCACGGCGGCCACTTCGCCTGCCTGTGGGCCGGCGACAGCCGGCTGTATCTGCTGCGCGACCGGCAGCTCTGGCAGATCAGCCGGGATCACTCCTATGTCCAGGACCTGATCGACAGCGGCATCCTGGCGCCGGAGGAGGCGCTTCACCATCCCGAGGCCAATGTCATCACCCGTGCGGTCGGCGCCGCGGGCGAGCTGGAGCTCGACATGGAAGGGAGCACGGTGCTGCCCGGGGACGTCTTCCTGCTGTGCAGCGACGGGCTGACCCGGGTCGTCGCGGATGCGGAGATCGCCAACCTTCTCGACGCCATGCCGCCCGAGCAGGCGGCGAACACGCTGGTCGACCTGGCGCTCGGGCGCGGTGCGCCGGACAATGTCACCGTCGTCGCCCTGGCCTGCAGCGAGCCCTTCGACACGACACCGCCGGCGCGATGGAGCGGGCCATGAACGCCGACCGGTTGCAGCCGGAATCGCCGGATCCGACGCTGATCATGCCCCGGAAGCTCCACACCGGCGTGCTCCCGTCCGGGTCGACGGTCCTCCATACCTATCGGATCGTCCGCCTGATCAACCGCGGCGGCATGGGCGAGATCTACCAGGCCGAGCACATCGACCAGCTCACCCAGCACGCGATCAAGATCATCCTGCCCGACCTCGTCAGCGACGAGGCGATCGTCGCCCTGTTCCTGCGTGAGGCGGAAGCGCTGCGCAAGATCCGGCACGACGCGATCGTCGGCTATGACGGGCTGTTCCGCGACGCCAACGGCCGGCTGCACCTGGTCATGGAATATGTCGAAGGGCCCTCGCTGCGCGACCGGCTGGACGCCGGCCCCCTCGCCCCGGACGAGGTCCGCCTCCTTCGCGACCGCGTCGCATCGGGCCTGGCGGTCGCGCATGAGCGGGGGATCTTCCACCGCGACCTGTCGCCCGACAACATCATCCTCGAGCGCGGCCGGCTGGACGCGGCGAAGCTGATCGACTTCGGCATCGCCAAGCTGGCCGATCCGGGCGCCCAGACGCTGGTCGGGCACGGATTCGCGGGCAAGTTCTCCTGGGCGTCGCCCGAGCAGGTCGGCCTGTTCGGTGCCCAGATCGACGCCCGCTCGGACATCTACAGCCTTGGGCTCGTCCTGGCCGCCGCGGCGCGGGGACGGCCGCTCGACATGGGACAGACCATGCTGACGATGACCGAGGCGCGGCGCCGGGTCCCGGTCCTGGACGGGGTGCCGCCCGCCCTGGCCCCGGAGATCGCCCGGATGCTGGCGCCGGATCCGCTGGACCGGCCGCAATCGATGCGCGCGCTGCTGGGCGCGCCGGCGCCGCCGGACGATGCGGCGGGCGTGCCCGCTTCTCCGCCGGTCCTGGCCGGGCACCGCCGCTGGATCACGGCGGCCACGGCGGTGGTCGTCCTGGGGGCCGCGGGTGGCGCCGTATGGATGTCACGGACCGAGCCCCCGCCTTCCCCCGAGCCCCCGACGACGCCCGGCGGGCAGCCGGCGGCGCCCGCCTCTCCTGCCCCGAATCCGCCTCCATCGCCCGCTCCCCCCGGCGCGACCGCGGGGATGGGCACGGTGCCGCCGCCGAGCCCCACGAAGCCATCGCCGGCGGATCCCGGGACGCTGCGGCAGATCGCGACCCTGCCGGTGGCGGAGATGTTCGAGGCGGGCCGGCGCCTGCTCGATGTGGGGAATGCCGACGCCGCGCTGGTCGTCTGGGAAGAGGCCTCGCGTCGAGGCAGCGGGCCGGCGGCGCTCGGCATCGCCCGCTTCTATGATCCTGCCGGCTTCGGCACCGGCCCGAACCCGTTCAACACCCCCAATGCCGACAAGGCTCGCGAGTTCTATCGGCTCGCGCTTGCCCGGGGCATGGACGAGGCGCGCCAGCGCCTCGACGCCCTCGACGTTCCGGGTTCCGGCCGATGACGACGTCCCGGCCCCTTCATCGCCATCGGTGCGGCCCGGCTGTCGCCGCGCTGCTCGTCGCGCTGTTCGCCCTCGCCCTGCCGGCCGCGGCCCAGGCCCCACCTGCCCCGGTCGCCGGCACGGAGGCCCGCAGGCCGCTGCTGATGCAGGGGACGACCAGCCTGTGGCAGCGGGTGCTGACGCGCCCCGGGGCACGCCTGTCGCCGGCCCCGGGCGGCGATCCCCTTGGCACGGAACTGCCGCCGCTGTCGCTGCTCTTCGTCTATGCGCGGGCACCGGGGCCGGGGGGCGAATGGATCGAGATCGGCACGGCGCCGACCGGCCAGACGCTGGGCTGGATCCCGGCGACGCTGGCGATCGACTGGAAGCAGACCCTGGTGGTGGCCTTCACCAACCCGGTCAATCGCGGCCGCGCCCTGTTCTTCCGGGACGAGGAGGCCCTGCTGTCGCTGATGGAGGCGCCGGATGCGGGGGCACAGGCCGGCGCCCTCGGCCGCGCGGCCGAGACGGGGACGCTGCCGGCGGACGGACCGGTGGCCGCCGTCGAGCCGGCGACCTGGATCGACCCGGGCAAGTCCTTCTATCTGCTGCCGATCCTCGACTGGGCGGACGGCTATTTCGCCTCGGGACTGACCGGGCTCGGGCTCAAGGTGGCGGCGACCTCGCTGCAGGAACGCCCGGACCAGCCCGAGACGGCGTCCGCCGACGATCCCGGGGCGGCCGAGAGGCTTCTTGCCGGCTATCGGGCGGGCGTCGTCTTCGTCGTCGACACCACCGTGTCGATGGATCCCTACATCGCGCGCACCCGCGACACGATCCGGCAGGTGACGGAAACCCTGCGGCATTCCGGCTGGGGAGACCGGCTGAGCTTCGGCCTGATCGGCTTTCGCGACGTCATGGCGGACGGATCGCCGGACGGATACATCACCCGGGTCTTCGCCAACCTGCCGGAAAACCAGGACGAGCGCGGCTTCATCGCGAGCCTGGCGTCGGCGGAGGCGTCCAAGGTCTCAAATCTGGACTTCAAGGAAGATGCCTTCGCCGGGGTGAAGGCGGCCCTGGACGATATCGACTGGTCCGGCGTGGCCGGCCGCTTCATCGTGCTGGTCACCGATGCGAGCCCCCGCCGGGGCAACGATCCGTTCTCGTCGACCGGGCTTGACGTCGAGCAACTTCGGCTGCTGGCCCAGGCCAAGGGCGCGGCCGTGATCGCGATCCACGTCGAGACGGCGGCGGGCGGCCAAGCCGACCATGAATCGGCCCGGGAGGCCTATGAGGCCCTGACCACCTATCCGAATGTGGGCACGCTCTATTTCCCGGTCGAAGGCGGCGACGTCCGATCCTTCGGCGCGGTGGTGGACCGCGTCTCGCAGACGATGATCCGGCAGATGGAGAGCGCGGGCCAGGGCCAGGTCGCCGGTGCCGGCCAGGATCCCGCGTCCGGGCAGGAGGAGCGGTCGGCCGCGGAGCGGCGGATCGAGGAGGCGGTCGCGCGGACCGGCCTGGTCGGGCGCGCCATGCAGCTCGCCTATATCGGACGGACCCGGGACGCGCGTCCGCCGCGCCTGTTCTCCGCCTGGGTGTCCGATCGCGATCTCGCCAACCCGGCGCTCAAGGCCCTGGACGTGCGGGTGCTGATCACCAAGAATCAGCTTTCGGACCTGCAGGCGACGCTGCGCGCGATCCTCGAAGCCGGCGAGGCGACGCGCATCGCCCCGAACGACTTCTTCCGCCAGATGCGCAGCGCGGCGGCGACGATGAGCCGGCGGCCCGAGGCGGTCGGCCGGGAGGAGGCGCGGCGGCTCGCCGATCTCGGGCTGATCGGCGAATATCTCGAAGGCCTGCCCTACCGCAGCCGGATCATGGATCTGACCGAGGACGACTGGCTGTCCTGGAGCTATGGGCAGCAGCGGCAGTTCCTCGACGACCTTCAGGCCAAGATCAGGCTCTACCAGCAGGTCTACGACAACACCGACCTCTGGATCGCGCTCGACGGCGACAGGACCGGAGGCGAAGCCGTCTATCCGATGCCGCTCGACGCGCTGCCATGAACAGGCAGCCGGACGCCATCGTCTATGCCCTGCGCGACGTCGTGGTGCACCGCGGCCACGGCGGAGCGGTGTTCGAGCTTCACGTCCCCAACCTCCTGATCCCGCGGGGCGGGATCCTGTTCGTCGCCGGACGGTCCGGCTCCGGCAAGTCGACGCTGCTCGACCTGCTGGCGGGAACACTGGCCCCGGACCGCGCGGGTCAGTTCCAGATCTTCAGCGCTTCGGCGCCGGCGCGGGACCTCGCCGACCTCTGGCGCCGGCGGCGCTTCAACGCGCTGGCGGCGCTGCGGGGACGCAGCATCGGCTACGTCCTGCAGACGGGAGGGCTGCTGCCCTATCTGTCGGTCGGGCAGAACATCGCGCTCACGGCCAGGATCGCGGGTCGCCCGGATCCCGATCACATCCGGGCCCTGGCCCAGCGGCTCGGGATCGCCACCCTGCTCGACCTCCCGCCCGACCGCCTGTCGGTCGGCGAACGGCAGCGCGTCGCCATCGCCCGCGCCCTCGCCCATCGTCCGGACATCCTGCTGGCAGACGAGCCGACGGCATCGCTCGATCCGACGACGGCGGAACAGGTGTTCGATCTGCTGATCGAGACCGTCGACCGTCTGGGCACGACGGCGGTCATCGCCTCTCACGACCCGGCGCGCATCGGCGCCGCGGGAGGGCGGACGGTCAACCACTCGCTGCGGCGCGATCCGGATGCGGTGCGCGCCTGTTTCTGGAGCTGAGGCGGCGTGGCCCGGATCACGCTCGCGGCGCGTCTCGCCATGCAGGATTTCGCGCATGACTGGCGCATCGGTCTCTGCCAGATCCTGGGGCTCGCCGCCGTCCTGGCGCCACTTCTGGTCCTGTTCGGCCTGCGCTTCGGCCTCATCGACACCATGGCGCAGCGGCTGATCGAGGATCCGCGAAACCGCGAGATCGCCCCGGCCGGCAGCGGCCGTTACGACGATGCGTTCTTCGCGGCGCTCGCGGCGGATCCCAGGATCGCCTTCGTGGTGCCGGCGACGCGGTCGATCGCGGCGAACTTCACCCGGCTCAGGGCCGAGGGCGGCGGACCTCCGGTCTCGGCGATCCCTCTCCTGCCGACCGGCAGCGGCGACCCGCTCCTGGGCCGGGCCCCACCGCCCGCCCGGGACGGCGCCGTGCTGACCCGCCGGCTGGCCGAGGCGCTCGGCGTCGCCGAGGGAGCGCGGCTGCGGGCCGAGATCACCCGCCAGCGCATCGGCCGCATCGAGGCCGAACGCCTGCCGCTGACCGTGGCCGGCATCACCGACGCCCCGGTCGGCCCGGCCGAGGCCGTCCTGGCCCCGCTCGACCTGCTCGTCGCCACCGAGGACTGGCGCGACGGCCTCGCCGTCCCCGATCGGGGCTGGGACGGGGATGCGCCCGCCGCGACAGGGCGAATCTTCGCCCGCTTCCGGCTCTATGCGCGCTCGATCTACGACGTGCAGGGGCTCGAGCGGGATCTGAAGCAGCGCGGCATCGAGGTCCGGACCGCCGCGGCGGAGATCGGACAGATGCAGGCCCTGGACCGCAATCTGGGCATCGCGTTCTGGCTGATTGCCGGCTGCGGCGCGCTGGGTTACCTGGCATCGCTCGCCGCGGGCCTGCGGGGCCATGTCGAGCGCAAGCGACGCGATCTCGCGATGCTGCGGCTGCTCGGCCTGCCGACGCGGTCCCTGATCACCTTCCCGGTGACCCAGTCGGTCCTGATCGCGCTGCTCGGCAGCCTGCTCGCCATCGGTGCCTTCCAGCTGGCCTCGGCGTCGCTGAACGCGGTCTTCGCCGAAAGCCTGCAGCCCGGGGAGAAGATCTGCCGGCTCCTGCCCGGCCACATCGCCGTCGCCGTCGCCGCGACGATCGCGACCGCCGTCCTGTCCGCCGGCTGGGCCAGCGCGCTGGCTGCCGGCATCCAACCTTCCGAAGGGCTGCGCGATGTCTGACCGCCCCCTCTGGTTCGCAGCCGCGCTGGCCGCGGCGCTGGTCCTGTCGGCATCGGCGGCGGCGGAGACCACTTGGCCGGCCGAAGCCTACAACCCGGCGCCCCATGACGGGGACGTCCTGCTGCCGATGCCCTGCGGCGGCGCCATGGCCTTCCGGCGGATCGATCTGCCCTCCGCCGGATTCCTCGACGACGTGCGCGTGCAGGTCGGCGACGCGCAGTCCGATCTCGGCTTCCTGGACGACCGCCGCTTCGACGAGGTGGCGGGGTCCTTCACCGATCCGGACATCGCCGGCGTCCGGTCCTTCCTGCTGGGCAAATACGAGATCACGCAGGCGCAGTGGCAGGCCCTGGCCGGCGACGGCTGCCCCGAGACGTCGATGCGCATGCGGGTGCCGAAGACGGGCATCTCCTGGCTCGATGCCGTCGCCTTCGCCGACCGCTACAGCCAATGGCTGCTGGCCAATGCGCGGGACGCGCTGCCGAACGAGGCGGGGTCGCCCGGCTTTCTGCGCCTGCCGACGGAAACCGAATGGGAATACGCCGCGCGGGGCGGCATGGCGGTTTCGGCCGAGGAGTTCCTGGCAGCGCGTTTTCCGATGCCGGACGGCACTCCGGCCGAATATCTCTGGTATCAGGGAACCGGATCGGCCGAGGGCCGGCTGCACCCGATCGGCCTCCTGAAGCCCAACCCGCTCGGCCTGCACGACATCCTGGGCAACGCCGCCGAGATGATGGTGGAGCCGTTCCGGCTGAACCGCCGCGGCCGGCTGCACGGCCAGGCCGGCGGCTTCATCGCGCGCGGCGGGGATTTCACCATGCCCCTGGCCCAGATCCGGTCGGGCATGCGGGTCGAGATGCCCTATTACGCGGCGCGCGACGGCCGGCCGACGGCGACGCGCCAGCTCGGCCTGCGGCTGGTCGTCGCCGCGCCGGTCATCGCCTCGCCGGAGCGGCTCCAGGCGATCGAGCGGGAATGGCTCGCCATGCCCTCGGCCGGCATCGCCACCGCGAGCGCACGCCGCGAGGACGACGCGCTGTCGACCCTGGACCGGCTGGCGGACACGGCACCGGACGACGCGATGCGGACGGATCTGCGCGGCGTCGGCCAGGCGATCCGGGAAGCGCTGGTCGAGCGCAACGATGCCCGCAATCGCACCATCCGCTCGCTGATCAATGTCGGCGCCCTGCTCGGCAACAAGCTGCGGACCGACCAGCAGAGGCTGGACGCCGTCAGCAAGGCGATCGAGGAGGTGGCGCGGCCGGCCCTGCGCCAGATGCAGGCCCGCCGCGCCAACGATGCCGAGACGCAGCGCATGGTAGCCCAGGCGGAGGCGTCGATCCGGCAGATGGAAGGCCAGCGCGACGCGCTGGCGGACACCGTCCGCACCTCCCGCGAGACCTACATCGACACGGTCGTCAGCACCGCCAACGACTATTCGGACGAGATCGTCTCGACCCAGGTCCCGACCCTGAAGGCGGAACTGCAGGCGCGCGCCTCGACCGGGCTGCTTCCCTTCGTCGACATCTTCGTCCTGCACATGCAGCGCATGCGTCAGAGCGGCGGCGCGGATCCGCAAAGCCTGGTCGACGACCTGACGCGATGACGACGACGCAGAGGTGACGTCATGGGACGCACGCATGGGGCCGCTTCGATCGCAGCCGGGCTGCTGGTCCTGGCCGTCGCCGCGCTCATGGCGATTCACCTGTCCAACGCGCATCGGATCGGACTGGCCGAATCGAGCCTTGCCACGGCCCGATCCCTGACGCCGGCGGCCGATGCCGCTTCGGACGACCCCGCGGCGGCGCTGCCCGCGCTCGACGCCCTGGCAGCGTCACCGGTCGCCTCGGGGCCGGGCGCCGCTCCATGGTGGCGTGCACTGGTTCCGAACGGCGGCCGGCTGCGCCGCGTCGCCGAAGCCACCGCGGACCACGACCGCACGTTGCTCGGCGATGCGTTCCTGCGCCGCCTGGGGCTTCGGATCCTCCGCCGCATCGACCGGCCGGACGTCGATCCCGAGCTCGCCTTCGACGGTCTGAAGGCGGCCCTGGGAATAGCCGGGGCCGGCCGGCGCCAGGACCAGTTGATCCGGCTCTGGGCCGCGGTGGACTGGGCGCTGGCCCTGCCGGCGGACGAGCAGGCGGCGACGCGCGCCGCCCTCGGACGCCAGCTCGACCGCGCCCTGGCCGCCGAACCGCGCCTGGCGCCCCGGCTCGACGACGGCGCCGTGGCGCGGATCCGCACCCGGCTTCGCCGCGAGCCGCTGTCGGCCAGGGCCTATGCCGCCATCCGCACCTCCGACGCGGCGCAGGCCCTGCCGGCGTTCCGGGCGGACCTGGCGCTCGGGCCGGACGGCTGGCCGGTGCGGCGGCGGTCCGGGATGTCTCTGGCGACGCCGATTCCGGGCCTGCTGACCGCCGACGGCTTCCGCACCGTCCTCGTTCCCGCGCTCGGCAACGTCTCCGCCTCGATCGCCGCCGACGCCTGGGTGCTGGGCGATGCGGCCGAGCCGGAGACGACAGGCGGCGGGCTGGTCCGCGAAGTCCTGGACCGCTACCTCGACGATCTGGCCCGGGCCTGGGACCCGCTGCTCGGCGATCTGGAGCTGTCGCCCCAGACCTCGGATCCGGACGCGTCGGCCCGCATCGTCGAGGCGCTGACCCGGTCCCCCGGACCGCTTCTCCGCTTCGTCATCGCCGCGCGACACGCGACGCTGCTCGATCGCCCGTCCGATCCCGCCGCAGCGGCCCGGCTCGACGCCTTGGCGGAGAGGCTCGGCGGTGCCCGGCCCTGGGCGTCCATCGACCGCCGCTATTCCTGGCTCGAGACGCTCGGGCAACAGCCGGCCCTGCCCGGCTTCGACGCACTGACCGAAGCCGCACGACCGTTCATCGACAGGGCCGGCAGCCTGCCGACGGGCACGGCCGGCCCCGCGCCGGCGCTGGACTGATGGATCCCCGGCCTGCATTCCGGATCGCATGCGCCGGCATCTCCGCCGCCGCCGGCGGCCGGGCCGACGGCGGCGCCTTCCTCTGCCGGCCGGAGATCGGCCTCTGGGCGGTGGCGGAGCCGACATCCCCCCGGCCGGCCAGCGCGGAAGGCGCCCGTGCGATCCTGGCGGCGCTCGATGCATTGCCCGGAGGTACGGGCCCCGCGGATCTGGCACGCATGGTGCATCAGCGGCTCGACCGCGAAAATCTGCGGCTGCACCACCGGCTGCGATCGGACAGCGGGCCGGCCGGCGTCGACGTCGCCGTGATGCTGCTCAGCGGGCGCCATGTTCTCTGTCTGCAGGCCGGCGACTGCCACGTCTATCGCTGCCGACGGGACGGGCTGTCCGCACTGACCCGGCCTTCCCCGGCGACAGCCGGCGCGACGGCGGCGGATGCCGCCCCGATCGGCCGGCATGCCGGATTGCGGATCGCGACGGCGCGGGCCGAGGTCGATGATGGCGACCGGCTGCTTCTCATGTCCGGCAGGCTGCGCGCCGCGCTGGATGACGGCGCGATCATCGGCAGCCTGCGGGACCAGCCACCGGATCTCGCGACACGGGAGCTGGCCACGACCCTGACGGCGTCCACCGGTGACGGCGCCGCCGTGATCGTCGCGATCCCGCCGGCGGCCTCTGCCGCGGCGGCACCGCCACCGGACGTTCCCTCCCCGCGGGCGTCACCTGCGCTGATCGCCGCAACCCTGGTTCTTGCCCTGCTCACGGCGGTGATCATCGGCCTCGTCCTTCGGCGCCCGGAGCAGGCCCCGTCGGGACCGGAGGAGGCCCGCATGACCTCCGCCTCGATCGAGACGGCCAGCCTCCCGGGCCTGTCGCCGCAGGATCTGGAGGCAACGGATCGCCGGCTGGCCCAGGTGGCGCGGCTCGCCGTGGCGGTGGGGGCGCTGGACCGTGCCCTGGCCCGGCTCGGCCTGCCGCCGGTCGGGGACGGCCCTTCGCCGGCGCAGCCTTTCGCCCCGGGGCCGCTCGACGCCCGCGCCCGGCTCCTGGCGGCGCGGCTTCCGCGTCTGCCGCTCGCCGTGCCGCTGCGCACGCCCTATCGCCTGTCGAGCCCGTTCGGCATGCGGACGCACCCGATCACCGGCGTGGTGACGCTGCATGCCGGATCGGACTTCGTGGCCGCCGCCGGGACGCCGATCTTCGCGACCGGATCCGGCCGCGTCGTCTTCGCGGATGTGGCGGGCGGGTACGGCAACTCCGTCGAGATCGAGCACGACGACGGGTTGACCAGCCGCTACGCGCATCTGCAGTCGATCGCCGTGACCAAGGGCGAGACGGTGACGGCCGCCTCGGTGATCGGTGCGCTCGGGTCGACCGGGCAGTCGACCGGCCCGCACCTGCACTACGAGATCCGCCGCGGCGGGTCCCCGATCGATGCGATGCCGTTCCTCGAAACCGGCCAGGCGCTCAAATCCGTGCTGACGATCGCGCTTCGGCGGTGATCCGGGCGTGTGTTCTTGCTCATGCAGAGGCCCGAAGGACAAGCCGCCACGGCACGTCGAAAATCGTCGGGGCCTCGCCCGCGCGGCTGGTGATCAGGGCGATCAGATGATCGGCGAGGCGGTCATAGCGGGTCGTCTCGGGGCCGATCGTCGTCAGTGCCGGATGGCTGAACTCGCCTTCCTCGATATTGCCGCAGCCGATGACCGCGATGTCTCCGGGAACAGCGAGCCCCATCTCCTCGAAGGCATGGATGGCGGTGACGGCGGCGAGGTCGGATTCGACGAAGAGCGCCGTCGGCGGCCGCGGCATCGACGCGAGCGTCCTGGCATTGGCAAAGGCGGCCTTGCGCGCCTCCGCGCCGCCGACCAGAAGGACGGGCTCCAGCGGCAGGGTCCGCGCAGCGACGAACCGCCGATACGCGGCGACCCGGCTGCCCTCCGCCGCCTTGTCGTGCTGCATATAGGCGATGCGGCGGTGGCCGGCCTCGTACAGGTGGTCGAGCGCCATCCCGACCGCCTCGGCCGTGTGCTGGCGGACGACGGAAAAGCCCGCCGGCTCCACCGAGGGATGGAAGACCACGGCCGGCCGCCCCGCGGCCGAGAGGCGGTCCGCGAACCGCACGACCTCGGCTTCGGGCAGGTGCTGCCAATCGGCGATCGCGCCATCGGCCAGGCCGCTCTCGATCTCGCGCACGATCCGGTCCACCCGCTCGGGCGTGTCGCCAGCCGCGATGATGGTGGAGAAGCCGCTGGCGGCCGCCGCGGACTGCACGTCCCGGGCGATGCGGTCACTGAAAGGCACGCCGAGGCGCGGCAGAAGGAGAGCGATGCGCTCGGCCCGCCGGCGACGGAGCTGACGGGCGGCGCGGTTCTGGACGTAGTTCAGCTCCGTCACCGCGTCCAGGATGCGCTGACGCGCCTCCTGGCCGACGAATCTCAGCTGCTTGCTGTCGCCGCTCAGGAAATAGGAGACGGCGGCCGTCGAGACCCCGGCGCGACGGGCAACGTCGGCCATGGTCGGTGCCCGCTTCCGTTCGGCGCTGCTGTCGTCCATGCCCTCGGCGGTCCGGAGCGGGATCAGCCCTCGCTCACCAGCCCTTCATGCCAATTTCTGCTCTCGACGGGAAGGATCTCGGACCGCGTCTCGCCCGCCTCCTCCATCAGGGCCAGGAGACGGCCCCGCAGCGCCGCCCGCGTCTCGGCATGGGCGGGCGAGGCGACGAGGTTGCGGAGCTCGTTCGGATCCGCCTCGAGGTCGTAGAGCCGCGCCTCCGCATAGAGGTCGCTCGCCGGGTCGTTCCAGCCGTCCCCGCCCGGCGCCTCGACCTCGTATTTCCAGCGGCGGGTGCGCAGGGCGCGGCCGACATGGTGCTCGCTGATCTGGACGAAGACGTCTTCACGCGGCGCCTCGGCTCCTCTGATCGTGCGGAGCAGCGAGCGTCCCTGCATCGTCTCCGGGACAGAGAGCCCCGCGGCGTCGAGCAGGGTCGGCGCGAGGTCGACGAGGCTCACCAGCCCGTCGAAGGCGCCGACATTCTCGAAGCCCGGCCCGTGGAACAGCGTCGGCACCCGGATCGACGCCTCGTGGCAGGACCGCTTGTACTCGTTGTTGCGGGTCTTGAAATGGCAGCCATGGTCGGAGGTGAAGAGGATGATCGTGTCCTCCAGCAGCCCCAGGCTGTACAGCACCTCGACCAGCCGGCCGAACGCCTCGTCGAGGCGCGCCACCATGCCGAGATAGCCGGGCAGATGCGCCGCCGTGGAGCCGCCGAGAGCCGCCAGGTCGCCGGGCACGGCGAGCTTGCGGCGGATCCGCTCCTCATAGCCCAGCGGCGCCGGGTAGTTGTCCGTCTGGTTCTGGTGGTGCGGCTCGAGGAAGGACAGGAACAGGAAGAACGGGTCGTCCCGCGGCGTCGCGACATAGCGGATCGCCGCGTCGGTCAGCGCGTCGACGCGGTAGCCGGGCAGCCGCACCGGCCGGCCGTGATTGTCGTGCACCACCGTGTCGAACGGGCCGGAGGTGAACTCCAGGATGTTGGAGGCCAGCCAGTGGCGGTAGCCGCCGCGCTCCCCGGGCGCCACCGGCTCGGCCGAGCCGAGATGCCACTTGCCGATATAGGCGGTGTCGTAGCCGGCGGCTTCGAAGTGATGCGCCAGCGTCTTCTCGTCCTTCGGCAGCGGGATGTCGTTGCGGTAGCAGCCGGTCACGGTCGCATAGCGCCCGGTCTGGAACACCGAGCGGGCGGGCCCGCAGACCGGCTGGCAGGTGAAGGAATTGGCGACGAAGGTGCCGGTCCGGGCCAGCCGGTCGAAATTCGGCGTCAGGTCCAGCGGGTTGCCATGGGCGCCGACGGTGTCCCAGCGCTGCTGGTCGGTGAAGAAGACGATGACGTTCGGGCGGTTCATGGCGGCAGCGGGCTCCGTCACTTCATGCCCGCCAGCATCACGCTGCGGACGAAGGTGCGCTGGGTGAACAGGAACAGGACGAGGCTGGGGACGAAGAGGATCACCCCGCCCGTCGCCGTCATGTTCCACTGGGTGAAGAATTCCTGGTTGAACAGCGTCAGCCCGGTGGTGATCGGCCGCATCTCCGTGCTGCTCACCACCACCAGCGGCCAGAGGAACTCGTTCCACTGGAAGACGAAGGTCAGCAGCGCCAGGGTGGCCAGAGCGGGCTTCACCTGCGGCAGCACGATCCGCCAGTAGATGCCGATCTCCGAGCAGCCGTCGATGCGCGCCGCGTCGATCAGCTCGCTCGGGATCGGGCGGATGAACTGGCGCATCAGGAAGATGCCGTAGGCGCTCATCGCGAAGGGCACGATCAGCCCCTGATAGGTGTCGAGCCAACCCATCCGCGCGGTCAGGACATAGAGCGGGATCATGCGGATGAAGAACGGGATCATCAGCGTCGACAGCACCGCGACGAACAGGACGCGCTTGCCCGGGAACTCCAGCTTGGCGAAGACGTAGCCGGCGAGCGGGTCGAAGATCAGGTGCAGCAGCGTGATCCCGCCGGCGACGATGATGCTGTTCAGCACGAAACGGGCGAAGGGCGCCTTCTGCCAGATGTCGACGTAGTTCGTGAACTGCAGCGTCTCGGGCACCAGGATCGGCAGGCCGCTGAAGATGTCGGCATCGCTCTGCAGCGACAGCGACAGCATGTAGAGGAAGGGAAAGATGCAGAGCGCCGCCGCCAGCAGCAGCAGGAGATAGGTCGCGGCCGTCCCGACCGGTGTGGTCGCGGCGGCGCTCAATAGCTGATGTCCCGGTTCAGCAGGCGGAACTGGATGAAGGTGACCGCCAGGATCAGCAGGAACATCAGGAACGCCAGCGCCGAGGCGTAGCCGATGTTGAGCTCGAAGAAGGCCGCCTCGAAGACGTGGAGGCTGAACAGCCGCGTCGCGTCGGCCGGACCGCCTTTGGTGATCAGATAGGCCGGCGCCAGCTCCTGCAACTGGGCGATCATGCTGACCACGGCGATGAACAGCGTCGTCGGCGTCAGCAGCGGCCAGGTGACGTACCGGAACCGCTGGCCGGGCGTGGCGCCGTCGATCGCCGCGGCGTCGTGAAAGTCGGACGGGATCGACTGCAGCGCCGCGAGATAGATCAGCATGGCGTAGCCGACATCCTTCCACACCGCGATGGCGATCAGGGTCGGCAGCGCGGTCGTGGGATCGGCGAGCCAGTCCTGCGTCGGCAGGCCGATCCCGGCGAGGATCCCGTTCAGGATGCCGGTATAGGGATCGAGGATCGCCTGCCACATCAGCGCGACGATCACGAAGGAGATGATGTAGGGGAAGAAGATGACCGCCCGGAACACTGCCAACCCAGGCAGCGGCCGGTTGAGCAGCAGCGCGAGGCCGAGGCCGATGGCGATGCTGGCGACGGTGACCCCGACCGAGAAGGCCAGGGTCACGACGACGGACTGCCGGACCCGGCCGTCCCCGAGCGCCGCGGCGTAGTTGGCGAGGCCGGCGAAGCGGCTGTCGCCGATCAGCGGCTGGCCGGTGTACAGGCTGGCCCAGAACTCGAGCGCGATCGGATAGAAGAAATAGACGGCGAAGTAGAGGATCGCCGGCAGCAGCAGCAGATAGGCCGCGATCGTGTGCCGCGCCCGGCGGCTCAGGCGGCCCCACCGTCGGACCGCCGGCCCGAACGCCGCCGCGGCGCTGCCGCCGACCGCCATCGGCCTACTGGCCCGCCAGCACGGCGTTGGCCTCCGCCGTGAATTTCGGCATCGCCTCGGCCGCCGGCACGCCGTTGTAGACGATGTCCTCCAGCGTGCTCTGCAGCAGCTTGTCGATCCGCGCGTGCTTGCCGGTGAGGCGCAGCTCGGCGGTCACATCCTGCGCATAGGGCAGGCATCGGGCGAAGCTGCCGATGACCGGGTCGGCCTTTACCTCCGGGCTCTCCGCCCAGGATTTGCGCGGCATGGTCATGCCGGCCTCCTTGGTGGCGGCCAGCTCGGTGTCGAGCGCGACCAGGCGCTTCAGCAAGTCCCAGGCCTCCTTCGGATGCTGGGCCTCTTTTGGGATCATCAGGCTGACCCCGCCGGCGAAGGTCGCCTGGACCTTGTTCGCCAGCGACGGCGCGACCGCCCAGTTGAGCCCCGGATTGCCGGAGCGGATCGGCTTCACGTCCCACGGGCCGGTGACGATCATGGCGACCCGGTTGGCGGTGAAGAGCTTCTGCGGCCCTTCGTAATCCGCGCCGGCGACGGGCTTGGTGGCGACCTTGTCCTTCTGGATCAGGTCGGCGAGGAACTGGATCGCCCCGATCGCCTCAGGGCTGTCGAGGGAGATCTTGTTCGTCTTCGGATCGTAGTAGCGGACGCCGTTCTGCAGGAACCAGGACCAGTAGTAGCCGAGGCTGGGGTTGGGCGCGAAGCCGAAGCGCGCCCCCGACGTCGTCGCCTTGGCCACGGCCCGGAACTCCTCCCAGGTCTTGGGCGGCCCGTCGAAGCCCGCCGCCCTCAGCATGTCGACATTGTAGACGAGCGTGGCGCAGGTCAGGTGGATCTGAACCCCGTAATATTGGTCGCCGAGCTTGTTCCGATCCACGGCATAGGGCTGCCAGTCCGCCGGGAAGCCCATCGCCTCGCCATCCGCGGCGACGAAGTCGTTGAGTGGCGTCAGCAAGCCCTGCTGCCCGAACTCCTGCACCCAGCCGCCGGGCTCGGCGACGAGATCGGGCGGGTTTTTGGCCGAGAAATCCGCGACCAGCTTGGTCCGCATGTCGGGCCACTGGAACTTCTCCCAGCGCACCGTCCAGCCAGGATGATCGGACTCGAATTTTTTGATCACATCGGCATAGGCCTGATAGGCGTGGCCGGCGTTCCAATAGAGCGTCAGCGTCTCGGCCCCTGCCCCCCGCGCCAGCAGGACACCCAGCCCTGCGCTGACGACGAGCCCGCCCATCCTCAACCAGCTCATCGGTCTCCTCCCACGGCAATCCGCCTTCATGTATGCTGCGACGGGTCTTATTAATCGATTAATGTGCAGAATCTCGGGACTCGTCAAGTCGTCGTTGCGCGGCACCTGCGGTCGACACTGGGCAAGCTTCCGGCACCACTCTGCGGTCCGTGACGCGGCGAGGGCGATCGACGTCGGCGTCGAGGCGCGGTGCCAAGCACCGCACAACTGGTTGCGGATGATCTGGGCCTGCGGGCGCAAGTGATTGATTTTGTTGGAGCCGGCCTGAAGACGCAAAGCAAAAGCCCCGGCAACTCGTCGAGTTACCGGGGCTTTTGGATCGGATCTGGTTGCGGGGACAGGATTTACCGCCTTCGGCGTTGCCTTACGGCTCGCTTCGCGAGCCTGCAGGCCGAACCGACAGGTTCATTCACCGATCCCCACAGCCGGACAGCCAAACGCCCCGTCCGAGGGGACGGGGCGCTTGGCTGTCTGGTTGCGGGGACAGGATACCACCGATACCCTTACAGACTCGCCGTCAGTTTGTAGGTACCGAGGAGACTCGTAGATCGCGTACTCTCAATGCGGTCAATCCTCCCTCGAGCAGCTTGGTGAACAGAGCGCGCCGATCCGATATGGAATCATCGAATGATGTCCGCGAACCTGGAGGGTCGAGTCAGCCTGACCGGCAGTGAACGCGTCGAAGGCTTCGATATTGGCCGGGTCGACACGTCCCTCGGCGACCAGCTCCGCCGCTCTTTCCGTTTCCTGGCCGACCGGCATCAACAAATGCTCGATGGAGATCGGCGCCGTCACGACAATCATGTCCCAAGCCTTTCTGCTTTCGAGCTCGTGCGGCCAACTGCTCGCATCGAATTCGCCACCGCGGTCCGAAGCGCAATGGAGCCGGTTCTCGAATAATTAGACCGCTGTTGCGAGCGGGGAACGACGGGCAGCGATTCCTATCCGATACGGCGGCCGCGAGCCGCTCGAACTGAAGCAACAGGTTCGCCCCGAACCGTGATCCACCTCGCCGAACTCATGCGGTCCTTCGATTCGCATCGTCGAGCGTGAATTTTGCACATCAGTCAGGGCTATGCCTCACAGGCGCTGCTGATGCGTCGCAGTGCCGCCGTCACTCCCGAAAGCGAGAAGACATAGGAGGTATGGGTTCCCCGGGCAGAAGTCGCCTGGAAGCGGATCGTATCTCCGGCCCGCATCGCTGCCGTCAGCGCTCGATCGGATGAGGGACCATTTGTCCAGGCGGCGTTTCCGTCGGTGAACAGGCGAAAACGGCTCTTGTCGACCTCCGCCCTTACTTCACTGTTCGCCTTGAAAGTGTAGCCCACCATCAGGCTGGGGACCTCTCTGCTCCGGTCCGCCGGACGATCGGTGACGAGGAGAAATACATCTCCATGCCGGACATCAGCCGGCAAAATCTTGGTGGGGCGGCTGGCGATGTAGCAGACGGGGTGCCCGTTCTCGAGGAACTGGAACGACAACCAGGCGCCGTCGGTTTCGATGTGCCGAACTTGTTGTGCGTTGGCAGAGCTCGGGGTGGCTCCGGCGATAGATGCGAGAACGGCCAAAGTGCATGCAAGGGATCGAAGTCGGCGCTTCATTGAGTAAATCGGTCCTCGTTCAACGGGATGGCTTCGTGCATCGGGAGCACGGCAGGATGCGGGCTATGGTGGAGAAGAGACTCGTGCCGGCGACGTCTCCTCAGATCGAGTCCCGCCCGGTCACGATCGTCATCGCCGGAACTTGCCTGCCGGGTATCGATTGACGAAAGGCTCCCGTGTCTCGGACACCGCCGCCGTGAGGTCCTCGTCATGCGGAGCTCTGCTCGTCTCCGCACGCGAACCCGGAGTGATGATGATCGTGATGGTCGTGTCTTCGTTTCGAATGGATCGGCAGGCCTCGTCCACGAACGGCTCGGAATAGTCGTCGGCCGTCAGCAGGACCGTGACGCCGCCGGCCTGTGAGATATCGGAGACGCCGTCGGGCTCACGCATGATCAGGGCCAGCTCACGGGTCGGCCCCTTGAGCGAAGCCGCCAGCGAGGATCGAAGAAACGCAGCGTCATCAACTGACAAAACTCGCGTCAGCCGGTGGGGCGTGGATCTACCGGACCGACCGCGCGAAGCGGTGCCGCCGTCATCGCATCGGCCGCCTGCATCACCGGACAACGGCAGTTTCGCCTTCTTTGACGGCGTTCGATGCCTGCTTCGCTGCAATGGGCAAGGTGGCGTCGCTCAGCTTGTCGGCGCAAAGAGAAACGGCCCCGGATATCGGCTTGTCAATGTTGTCGAACTTCGCCCAGGTCCCTTTCCTGATGAAATCGTCCTGACGCCAGGGGGCCTCGTCCTTCAGGGCTGAGAGCTGCTTCGCGGCGTCAGGCGCTCCCAAGAACCTGTTCATGCAAATCGTCGCTGCCAGCTCCGCCCGAGCCTGCTCGACCTGTTCATCCATAGCGGCAGGCGTCGCCCAGCCTCCCAAGTTGAAGCCGAGCATGATCGTCAGGACAACGGTTCCCGCGCAAGACCCAAGCCAGACCGCCTTTGACGGCTGGTAGTTGCGCCACCAGCTCAGCGCCTTGGTCATCATTGGCACCTCCTCTGTTCTTTTGTTGCCGGCCCGACGCGGCGGATCCGGCCAGAAGCGGTCCATCGCAAGCCCAACCGCACGCGTCGGCCAACTACTCTCGGCAGCGCCGCAACTCTGACCCATGCTTGGCGCACGATCAGGTGCACGACAAGTGAAATTCATTGATCAAATGATGCAGGTTTTCTGCTAGATCGATCACGATGCCTCCTGAGAACGGATTGGGTGATGGACATCCGCTTTGCGCAGACCTTCCTGGAGATCGTGAATTCGGGAAGCTTCGTCAGCGCCGCGGAGAGGCTGAATGTCGCCCAGACGACCGTGGGCGCACGCATCAAGATCCTCGAAGGTCAGCTCGGCCAGAAGCTGTTCTCGCGCAGCAAGACGGGCGCCACGTTGACACCAGCTGGCGAGCAGTTCCTGCGGCACGCTCCCAACCTCGTCGAAGTGTGGCGGAGAGCTTGCGAAGATGTCGCGCGGCCGGCTTCGAGCCGTGCCTCATTGGCCGTGGGGGGCGAGTTCAGCCTGTGGAACCCCCTGCTTCTGAATTGGCTTCTGAAGATGAGGCAGAGCGCGCCGCACATCGCCATACGCACGGAAATCAGCATCGCCAGCGAGCTATCAAAGCAGGTCTCCGACGGTGTTCTGCACATCGCGGTCATGTACCAGCTCCCGCAAAGCCCCGGACTGCGGGTGGAGGAGCTTCTCACCGAGAAGCTTGTCTGCGTCACCACGCAGCCGAACAGTGAGCTCGATCAGACGGATTACGTCTTCGTTGACTGGGGGCCGCGCTTTGCCGCGAGCCATCGGACGAATTTCCCCGACCTCGTCAACCCGGGCCTGCTCGTCGATTTGGGGCCGCTCGGGCTCAGCTTCATCCTGAAAAACGGCGGCGCCGGATACTTCCGGTCCCGGACCGCCCAACCGTTTCTACGAACCGGGAAGCTGCGGCGGGTATCCCAGGCGCCGGAATTCACCTATCCCGTCCACGTCGTCTATCACGAGGGGGCTGACCAGGCTCTCTTGGGGCCTGCACTCGCTGCGCTCCGCGACGTTGCCGCGACGGAATTGGATGAATGGCCGATCGAGACTGAAGCGGAGCCCTCGGGGCGGATGCGGGCCAAGCCCAATCGGCGCGCGAAGCGGAGATGATCGTTTCATCCAGTTCGATTCGTTCGGGACCCGCCTTCTGTCTCGAGGTTGTAGCGCGCATTCCCGCTGCGCGCGGACCGGTGACGTTCGGCTAGGCCCGGCTCCCGGCCGAATACCAGCGGGAACATTGGCCAATCGCCAGACCCTGCACGTTCGGTATTGGGGACTGGCGCCTTGAACGCTTCCGGCAACCCTGCTGCCGGCCAAGCCTGCCATCAGGGGCGGAAGCTGGGGTTCTGGCCGAAGGTGTCGAGATCGTCTAAGGCAAAGAAATGCATCGCACATTTTCACGACATCCGCTGCTCAGGCGCACCCGCTTCTTGTGGGGCTCCCGGCGCGTCTGGCAGCCGCGATTGGTGTTCTGGGTCGGAGCGCTCGCTATCGGCGTCATCAGCGCCGGCTTTGCGAAAATGGCCGACGAAGCACAGGCATTGTTCGGCGCGGCGGTCGCCGGGAACAGCTGGTGGCGCTTCCTGCCGTTGGTGCTGACACCCGCGGGCTTCACCCTTTGCGCCTTCATTGCCTTCCGCTTCTTCCCGGGCTCACAAGGCAGCGGCATCCCGCAGGCGATCGCGGCACGGCACCTGCGCGATGATGAGGACCGCGGCCGTATCCTGTCCCTGCGGCTCGTTGTCGGAAAAATCCTGCTGACCATCGCCGGCCTGCTTTGCGGTGCTTCCATCGGACGCGAGGGACCGACCGTGCAGGTCGGCGCTTCCGTCATGCTGGCGGCCGCGCGTTGGGGGGGCATGGCCAAGGCGCGTGGGTTGATCCTGGCGGGGTCGGCCGCCGGCATCGCGGCGGCTTTCAACACCCCGCTTGCCGGCATCGTCTTCGCTATCGAAGAAATGGGTCGCACCTATGAAGCCCGCACCAACGGTCTGGTGCTGACGGCGGTGATTTTGGCTGGTCTCGCCTCGCTCGGGCTGCTCGGCAACTACACCTATTTCGGTCTGACGCGGGACACAGTGTCTCTCGCTGATTGGTTATTGGTAATCGCCTGCGGCATCGCCGGCGGCACCGTCGGAGCCGGTTTTTCGGCGCTGGCGCTCAAGCTGATGCGCCGGATCCGGCGCTGGAGCGCGCAACAACCACTGCCGCGCCTGTTGATCATGGCGCTGGCCTGCGGTGTGGCTGTAGCGGCAATCGGACTTGAATCGGGCGGACAGACCTTCGGCACCGGCTATGCGCAGGCGCGCAGCGCAGTGGAAGGCACGTATCTGCCGCCTCTGTTCTTCGCGGAAAAATTCCTGGCGAGTCTGCTGTCGATGGTGTCCGGCATTCCGGGCGGCATCTTCGCGCCGTCCCTGGCTGTGGGCGCGGGACTCGGCAGTGCGCTTGGTCAAATCTTCGGCGCCAGTGCCGGCATTGCTGCGCTGCTCGGCATGGCGGGATATTTTGCCGGTGTCGTGCAGGCGCCGATGACGGCCTTCGTCATCATCCTGGAATGACCGGCAACCATGACAACGTGATCGCGCTGATGTGCGCCTCGGTGCTGGGCCACGGGTTTGTCACGTTCGCGGCCTTGCGGGGCGCTCGCTGGCAGCATAGCGGTTTGCCATGGCCCAACCCTGCTATACCGGCTACCGCTTTCCATCGGATGTAATCCAGCGTGCGGTCTGGATGTACCTGCGCTTCACCCTGAGCTACCGCGACGTTGAGGACCTCCTCGCCGAACGCGGCATCGAGGTGTCGTACGAGACGATCCGCCGGTGGGTGGCAACGTTCGGGCCGGCCATTGCACGTCGGCTTCGGGCAGGGCGGCCGACGCCGCATCGGCGCTGGCACCTCGACGAGATGTTCGTCCGGATTGGCGGCAAGCCGATGTATCTCTGGCGGGCCGTCGATGCCGAGGGTGAGGTGCTCAAGGTGCTGATTCAGGCGAGGCGGGACGCGGCTGCCGCCCGCAAGCTAATGCGCAAGCTCCTCCGGAAGCAGGGGATCGCCCCGAACGAGTGGGTCAGCGACAAATGTGCGGCCTACGCCGCTGCACTTCACGATCTGGGCCTCGGCGCCGCAGTACATCAGGGTCAAGCGGCAAAACAACCGGGCCGAGAGCTCGCACGTCCCGGTTTGCCGACGCGAGCGCAAGCTCCAACAGTTCAAGTCGCCCGCCGCGGCGCAGCGGTTCCTGTCGATGCACGCCGCGACCTACAACACCTTCAACGTCTGCCGCCACCTCACCACCGCCCGCACGCACCGTCGCTTTCGCGCCGAGGCGTTCGCGGCATGGCGGGATGCGGCCGGCGTCGCGGCCTGAGCCGGGCGAATGCCGGCCTCATCGCGGCCACGCTCGACAACGTGACAAATCCATCTCGCGCTCTTCTTCGGCCAGCGTCATGCCCAGCAGACCCTTCTTCAGGGCTGTGTCCATAATCAACTAGTTCG